>NC_007948.1:1271428-1589285 GCF_000013865.1 Polaromonas sp. JS666 | reverse complement strand
CAGGTCACGCCAGCCCTTGTGCGTGGAGCGTCCGATCACCACGAATCCAAGGCGCGGCGCCTCGTCAGGCAGAGAAACCTGTTCCGTGGTGAACGAAGCCCGAACCCTGCCGCCTGGAATGAGTCTTTCCAAGTGGGCGCGCAAAACACCGGGACGCCATGTCGTGACCCAGTCCATTGGCGCGATGTCGTCAAAAAGCGTAGTCCAGCCGTCATCGTTGAACCAGTTGCCCAGCGCCTCACGGACCTGATTGCGCACCCCTTTCCAGACCTGGGCATTGTCGATCACATTGCAACCTTGCATGGTGATGACCGGCAGCATGAAGAGTTCGCAGAAAACATTCCGCTCGTGGTGCACATACGCCAGCCGGCAAACCAGGCTGGTCAAGGCCTCGTGCGCAGAGTCGTTGCTAGATTGCTCATCCATCAGCCGCCAGATTGCCGGTTCATCGGTATTCGATACCGCTTCATCCAACAGCTGGTCGATCCAGCCTTTGGCGCTGGTATCAGCGGGAGCGTCTACTGCCATGTGTCCGATCGTGGGTTCAGTTTGTTGCACGGTTTTTTCCATTCCTTGCATTCAAGCTAACACGGCGTTTGTGTTGGTCAAGACCTCATCTGTGTCCCTTGCCAAATTCTTGTCCCACCCCTTGACGTAGCGCGTTTTCGTGTTTTCATAGACAAAAGCACCTGAGAGGTTGATATGAATACCGAAACCGTTTTAAATTCTTCTGCATTGATGTTCGCCGCTGGCCAAGGCTACGAATCTGAAAGTACCCCTGGCTTTGCTGCTGGCTCGCGCATGTATGCAAATTTGCCCGCTGCCCAGTACCACAGTGACAAGGAAGCGTTGAGCTGCAGCATGCTCAAGCCGCTGCTGGAGTCCCCTGCCCATTTCCAGGCCCACCTGCTGTCGCTCAACAAGGCCACCAAAGCCATGGATTTCGGCAGCCTGGTGCACGGTCTGGTACTGGAGCCTCACTTGATCGGCACTGAGTTCTCCATCTACCCTGGCATAGCGGACGGACGCGCAGCCGAATACAAGTCCTTCCTCACCAAACATGCAAGCCGTCTGGTGGTTGACGAGCCCACCTTTGCGCGTGCCCGAAAGCTGGCTGAGAAAATTCTGCATCGCATCGTGTTTGGACGCCCCTTTGGCGACTTTGTGAACGAAGGCATCCCCGAAGCCAGCATTTATGTGGAAGAGCCCACTACGGGCTTGATGCTGCGTACCCGCCTGGACCTCTACCACCCCGAATACAGCTTCGACTTGAAGACCACCCGCCATGGCACCATCAATGCCTTCATTCGTGACGCAGTGGACCTGCACTATGACTTCCAGGCTTTCATGTACACCATCGCCCGCTCTCTTTACGAAGGCAGGACCACTCCCGCAAAGTTTGTCTTCATCGCGGCAGAAACCGAAGCGCCCAGCTCCATCCATCAGATCACGGCGGGGCAATCATTCATGAGCAACGGTGCGAAGAAATTTCAGGAGGTTCTGTCTGTTTACACGGCCTGCATGCAAACCGGCTTCTGGCCTGACTCCAGTGGCAATGCAGAGGCCGAAATCGAGCCGTGGCAGAGTTTTAGCGGCAAGTCCGACTGGAAGGCTGCGCTGGGCGGCTACCAGCTTTCTACCACGCATTAGGCCTACTTGGCGCGGATCAGTCTCGTTTTGATTCTGTTTACCACCTTCAACATGTCGTTATCCATGTTGAAGGGTTTTGCGAGAAAATTGGGTGTCGAACGGCGGGACTGCAGCGTTATGCAAAGATCTCAGTTATGAGAAGTTCTGGTGCAGTGTAGGCCGGCAGGCCGCGTAGACGCTTGCGATTTGCGATGGGCTGGCGCGTCGCACTGACACAGAGAGTCTTTAGCTGGCGGCCGCGGCGCGCTGGCGCTGATCAACGCCGGAGGACTTCTTCCGCGGCCGGTAGACTAAAGATCGGGTGAACTGAACCGCCACTGAAACGGCGGTGCGCTATGGGAATTGAATAAGCACGGACTTGTCGGAACGCGAGACGCAGGTACGAGAAGCCGGAGCGAACTGCAGCCAGAACTGTGCTTTCTTGAGCTTGCACCGAGGAACCGGGGGCTGCGGCGCATGTAGTGACCATGCCAGGTGGGCGTGGCCAGAAATCCTCACCAGCGATATGCGTGGGCAAGCAAAAGGCCCTCCCTCACTTCGAGAAGCGAGTCGAGCAGCGTTGGAAATGACGGCGGGGTTGGTGTTCATGAAGTATCCGCCGGTGGGCCGCGCGGCAAGGTTCCCGCCAGGAAGGATTCGATGCGCACCATCTGGCCTCGTCCGCAGTGCGGCACGCCGGTCAGGCGCTGATAGCGATCCCGGTAGTCCATCGGCGCATCGGACAACGCCACCACCGGTGCGGGCGTCCCCAGCAATTGGCGACAATGATCCAGCTTGACCTCGCGGTAGCGGATGGCCAGCAGCCCGTAGTAGCGGATGCGCTGGAATTGTTGACATCGGACAGAGGAATCATGAGGTCGACCGCCGGCCAGGTTGCGCGGTCACGTGCGGGCTTTTCTTCGCCCGCATCATCGATTCGTGCATAGTCCCAATTTGGGACTATAATTGCGCATGAACGTAATCGCCGTATCTAACCTGCGCAACTTTTGGGAGAACACCGCCTACAAAGATTCGGAGCAACCTCTAAAAGCGTGGCTGGCCGAAGCGACGAAGGCGACATGGACCCAGCCGGCGGATATCAAGGCCCAGTACGGCAACGCGAGCATCATTGCGAACAACCGCGTGGTGTTCAACATCAAGGGCAACGACTACCGGTTGATCGTTAGCGTGGCCTACAAAATGCAGTGGGTCTACGTCAAGTTCGTCGGCACACACAAGCACTACGACACCATCGACGCTGAAACCGTCGAGCAATTTTGAAAGGAGTTTGAGCATGGAAATCAAGCCCATCCACACCGACGCCGACTACAAGGCGACGCTGCGGGAAGTGTCCGGCCTTATCGATCTGGACCCGGAACCCGCCACGCCAGAGGGCGACCGCCTCGACATCCTAGCGACGCTCGTGCAGGCCTATGAAGCGAAGCACTACCCGATCGCCCCACCCGACCCTATCGAGGCGATCAAGTTCCGCATGGATCAAGAGGGTCTGACGGTCAAGGATTTGGAGTCCATCATCGGGCCGTCGCACCGCGTCTATGAGGTGCTGAATCGCACGCGCCCGCTAACGCTGCACATGATCCGTCGCCTGCATCGCCGGCTGCACATCCCCGCCGAGGTGCTGATCCACCAAGGCGAAGAGGTCGCCATCGCTTGACCGGCCAGCCTGCCGGAGTTTTTAACGCAATGGAGTGCGACAAGTTTCAGCGCAAGTTGTTTCCTGGCGCAAAGCCTCCAGCCCTTGAGGCATGTCAGCCGTCATTCGGTCGAGTTCGCGTTCGCTGATTCGGCGGTTCAGGCACCATCACTCCACCCCCAACACGCGACGCAGGTCGGCAGTTTTCCAGGCCAGTCGCCCAGAAATCCGGATTGGGTTTACTGGGCCGTTCTGGTACGTAGCCCAGCATCTGAGCGTTTGCGGCTTTCGGTTAAGGTAGTAGGCGGCGGTGGCCGTGTCCACCGCCGGGCGGGTGACCGCTTCAAGCGGCGGAAACTGTAGCAAGCCTGTTGCCTCAGGATGCGGATTTGTTTTTTGATTTGACATAGCAAAACTCCATTGCCATACACGGTTCGTCCGGGTCCGGCTGTCGCATGCTTTTTTCCCTTTTTGCGGGAGGGACCCGGGCTAGAGCTTCAGATAGAGGGTGCCAACCCGATACCTGTCAGGCTGAAACGGCCCTGACGCCGTGGACGAAATCATTTCTTTGAGGATTCTTGGTCCCGGAGCTCTCACTCCCCCTTCGCAGGGCCGGCAAGCAGGTTGAGTCAACCCCAATTGCCGTGGCACCGTATCGCCGGTGAACGCGTCCCCATCACAACCAAGTCCCGATCCCCGCATCAATGGTGCAGGGACACCCAGCGCTACTACGAGTGGTAGGTGCGCAAAGGGTGTGGATTCAGCAGTACCGCAAACTGGTGCTGGCTTCTGTGGTTGTTTGGAGCTATCGGTGGCAGTGGTTTGACCTGTCGTTGTCCCCTTGTCCGGGGGACGACCGTTTCTCCCCGCCTGCTCTAGGCACTCGGGGGGCCGCAGTTCACCTTCAACGATCGCTCGCCGACCCCTACAAGGGCTTGTGCGATGGCGTTTTGGGTGCTGCGGCAGGCTCGACGAATTCGCTGTTTCACACTGCCTTCCCCGTCCAGAAACATGTTAATTCGGGCGGAAAGGCTCGTGGATACTGCGTGCTGCAACACTTTGGCTTATGCAAAGTGTTAAACGGCTGATTGATTCAAAGAATTCGGATGCCAAATTCTTTGCGAAAGGCTTGCGCCTTCCAAGTTTCAAGGTGCTAGACCTCAAGGCTCAACTCGAAGTGTGAACGGACTTTGCTACGACAGCGGGTGAAATGTACCACAGGATTTCTCAAGGCCGCAAGAGATTTTCAAAACAAAGCAAGCCGACATTGCCAAATCCTCCCGGAGAAATCCACCTTAAGCGGGGCATGTTCCCCTCGGTGGCGCCCATCACCACCCGGCAGCGAAACTTGGCTAACGAGGCTGTATAAAAACCTGATTCCCACCACGCAAGTGCACGAACGCCTTGACTCGACGGGTACGGTTTCTTGATTTTGCGAACATGGGTAGCGGGCATGCAGACAGGAGAGGTCAAGTTCATGGTCAACCAGATGGTCCAGCGCGTACTCGAAACTGCCAGGCTGGATTTGCGCGTCCAGCACTACGGGGATGAACTTTGGGGAGCGATCAACCAGTTTGTAGCGGGCCATGACAATGTCCGGATTTGCAATGTTTCCGAACAAGCAAGTCGCGGGCCAACTTGCCGGCGCGCAGGACTAAAAATACAGCCTCAACGCTTGGAATAGCCAAATTGCCGCTTTGACTGCAGTTCCGACCTCTATGCTCGACGAGAGTTTTGCGCCCAGCCTTTGGGCTGCATCAGCCCGCTAGGCATTCTTAGCCACCGCCATTTGGATATGGATGGACAGGCGCAGGTCCGATTATCATGTTCATCAATGAAATGCAGAAAGCACGTTCAAGGATGAGACTCACCATCAGAATTATCGTATTGGCTGCCGCGCTGGGGGCAGTGGCACTGTGGGCGTCCGGCGCGATTAGCAATTGGGTTTTTACAGGGGTCGTGGTTGGTGCAGGACTCGGCGTTATTGTGTTCACTTGGGTCGTGGGAATATGGTTGCGCAATCGGCAGCGCAGGCGATTGATGGATATGCGGGACTCGGCGCTTTGGTGAGGATTCGTCGGCCTTGAAGCGGTGCAGTGCAAAGCGGTTCGTGATGCTCCTACCGGGCATGCCGTTTACCTTTGATATCTGTTCGAAGACACAACGATGGTCGCGCCTCCCGGATCCGCCCGGTGTAGGCCTCTAACCTGACCGAAGGCATCGAAGGGGCTCCATGTCGATGGCGTGGAGGTGCCAGTCTTCAACGCCGCCAAGACAGTGGCCGACTGCTTCAAGTACCGCAACAAAATCGGTCTGGACGTGGCAATGGAAGCACTGCGTGATGGGTGGACACAACGCAAACTGACGATGGATGCGCTGTGGCACTACGCCACCATTGATCGCGTAGCGAACGTCATGCGCCCTTACCTTGAAAGCGCGACCGCATGAGCCGCAATCTGGCGGCCTCCATCCGCGCCCGCCTGAAACAGCACGCAGACGAAGCCAAGCAGGACTTCAACCTGACACTCACGCACTACTGTCTGGAGCGGCTGCTGTATCGCCTGTTCATCTCTCCGTCCACGCGCACAACTTCCTGCTCAAGGGCTCCCTGCTGTTTTCGATCTGGTATGACCACCGCACCGGCCGACGCGCGATGCCGACTTGCTGGGCTTTGGCCCCGATGACATCGACTCCGCCGTGGCCACCTTCCGCGAAATCTGCCGGATCCCGGTGGAAGACGGGATCGCGTTCGATCCCACCCGGTCAAGGGAGCGGAAATCCGCAAGGAGGCTGGCTACGGCGGGGTGCGGATCGACCTCTTGGCCAAGCTCGACAGCGCGCGCATCGCGCTGCAGGTGGACATCGGATTTGGCGATGCCGTAACGCCGGCGCCGGAAGCGATCAGCTACCGGGTATTGCTGAACGACCTGCCCGCTCCACAGCTGCGCGCTTACCCGAAATACACGGTGGTGGCCAAAAAGTTCCACGCCGTGTGCCTGCTGGGCATGACCAACACCCGCATGAAGGACTACTTCGACCTGTGGGTGCTGTTGGGCGAAAACACACTTGATCCATGGGAGCTGCGCCGCGCCATCGAGACCACTTTCGAACGCCGAAAGATGGCCATAACCTCGCATTGCATGGGCCGTCCAAGGTGAGCGCCAGCGTTGAATAACGCAGGGTCAACCGTTTACCACGCGAAGCGCACCAGGCACAGCCCCGGCATCAAACTGCACACCGGCAAGGCTCAGAATGTGCCGCTCGATTTGCTCAAGGTAGGGGCTCAGTTCGTCAAGCGTCCGAATGTCGTAGCCCTCGGCTGTCGCACTAGACTTGTGCCCTTGGATTTGGGCCACGATGCCAGCGGGCACAACACCTCGCCCCGTCTGTGTAAATGTGCGGCGCAAGCCGTGGAAGGTCAGGTGCCCCACCTCTGCCTCTGTCACGGCCTTTTGCATGCTGTCGCGGGCATCAACGATGTGGCCGCTCTTGCTGGCACTGGCGAACACGAACGCCCCTACTCTTGGCAAACCGGCCAGCATGTGCGCCATGTAGGGTGACAGGGGTATGGTTCGCGTGGCATCCACCTTGTCGGCTAGGGTCAGCTTGCGCCACTGAAAATCCACATCACCCCACTTCAGCGCGGCCACTTCCTCGCGGCGGGCACCAGTCAGCAACAAAGCCCGCAGGTAAACCGACGCGGTGCGGTTGCTAAGTTGCTCCACGCCAGTCCACCAGCCCTGCACCTGTCCTTTCAGCAGCTTGTCGGTGCGGTGTGTGGCCTGTGGCAGGTTCTCCACAATGGCGGCAGCCTTGCCAGCGTCACGGTCAATCAGCGAACGGTAAGCCGGACGTGCAGAGCACCAGCGCAAAAAGCCCTTGAACATCATGAAGGCGCGGGCGGCTTGGTGCTTGCCGGCCAGGGACTCGCGGTCGAACCAGGCCTTCAGCGCGTCCTCGTTCACCTCTGTCATCTGCAGCGCCAGCAGCGGGTAAATCGGGCCTTGGCGGGTCAGGCCCTGCCCTCGCTTCTTCTTCACGCCACCGGGCGTGGCCATCAGTTCGAGGTCGGCACGATAGCCGGGTTTCCACGCATCCCGGCGCTTGGGCTTGCCTTCCTGCAGATAGGTCTGCCACACTTCGCCCACGGTCAACGAGGCCACCTTGTCGGCCTGCACCTTGGCAGCGGCGGCGGCCTTCCTTTCGGCACCAGCGGCCACGGCATCACGCTTCAGGTCTCGCGGATCGCGCCCTTCGTCAATGAGGCGCTGCAGCGCTCTGGCCTTTTCCTGAGCCTGGGGGATGCTCCATGCGTCGGGGCTCCCGATGGTCACGCGAATGGTCTTTTCCTGATAGCGCCCCTGGAACACATAGGACGGTTTTCCGGCTGCTGTTGTCCTGAGCCCGAGCCCCGGGGTGGCTGCGTCCCACAAAAAAACCTGGGACTTTTCAGGCGGGCACTTGAACCCGGCCACCCGGCCGGCGGTGAATGCAATCCTTGCCATATCGAACCTTCTCATTGCGATTACATCGCCACGATGTAACGGTGGATGTAAGCGAATTTTCCGAATATTGATCAATTTCCATCAACGCTTGGCCTGTTCAAATATCCAGGCAACCCATTGTAAGCTATTGATCTATATAGATTTTACAACGAAGATCAACGATGACAAATAGTTGCATTCTGTCATTCGTAATGAGAAGGTCGGGTGTTCGATTCATCTCTCCGGCACCAATTCAGGCGGCAAATAGCGATAGTGATCACTTACCCGTGATTGCTGATGTCATTTCTGGTGACAGTCGATTTTCCGCATTAAAAAGCCTCCCTTGTGGAGGCTTTTTCTTTTGCTAGTCAGGCTTTCACCATTTAAGTCGCCTCCCGTCTGTTCACTTCAGCACGTCCAAGTTCGCTCAACCCATCGAAGAAGTCGGCGGAAGTTTGCATCAAATACCCACTAAATGCATCTGGTTGAGTCGTAGTCAGATAGTCGAACAAGAACTCAGCCCCCTTACGCATCGGTTCGGTGACGGGCAGGTTGGCAACCAGTTCATCGTCCAGATGTGCAAGAAACTTGTCACGGTACTTCCGCAACAGATCATTGAACTGCTCGTACGGGTGTGCCCCTTCCAGCTCGTCTCCGTTGTATGTAGGCATCGGCGCAAGGTCAAGATGTGCAAGCAGATCATGTTCAAACGCTGCGTGTGATGATTCGGGAATGACTTTGCTCCAGTGATGTTTGCTTCGCTTATGTGCAAAAGCCTTGAACCACTCATGCACAGCAGTGTCGAGAAAATTGCCGCTCACCGTCTTCCAGAACTCATTGTTCACGCGAAGGTCATGTCCGTCCCAACATGCCCGGTAGAACGCAATGTTGCGCATGCACGTGCAGCAAAGGATTGCCACTCGACGTACCCGTTGTTCATGTAAGAGCGTCATTGATTTGATCCATACATTTTTCGCGTAAATACCTCCGAATAACAGGGGGCGGCTTTGACAGTCCAAGTACAAGAACCAAATACTCAGGGAACGGATCAGTCACCGCGTTCACCTACACCTTTCTCGTCACAGATAGTTCAGACCTGAAGGTTTACTTGAGTTGCGCCAATGAGAGCAGCTCCTGAATGGTGTCACGAAGAGCAGGAATGACTTTGTCGATGTCTTCTCGGTGGGCGTTATAGCGTCGATTATGGGCAGCCTTGTC
Source organism: Polaromonas sp. JS666 (assembly GCF_000013865.1). Classification (NCBI taxonomy): domain Bacteria; kingdom Pseudomonadati; phylum Pseudomonadota; class Betaproteobacteria; order Burkholderiales; family Comamonadaceae; genus Polaromonas; species Polaromonas sp. JS666. Next base: position 1,580,300 of record NC_007948.1, on the reverse strand, counting down.
ACCGACGTCTTTTAGTTTTGGTAATACTTGCCTCACGCTACGACCGATGGTCCAGGACTTCTCTGCAAGAGCCATGTCTATTAGGTCTCTTAGAAAAAAGTAGTTTCCGTCCTTATCTTTGATTTTGCTTTCAATTTTGTGAGCTTCATAACACTCGATGATCAGCGTTTCGATAAGGCGGCGGATCATCACCGAAGCTGCGTCGTACCAGCCGTTTTGATAACTGCCGTTAATTTGATGTGAAACTCGCTCGATGTAGCCTCGGGTATTTCTTACCAAGGCCATGTAAACCACAGGCTCATCGTAGGACGGCGCAGTAGCGGACGGCGGCTTAATTTCCTTGTGTATTAGCCGCTGGAGCTCACTTGCTAAGCTAAGCGTCTCTACTGCTGTGTGCATTTCCACGCCTCAAGCAATGTACGAGCCGAGATGCTTGGACATACTTTCAAAAATTCGATCAATTTGCTCCGGTGTTGTATCCGGGCTGATGTGCACCTGTACATCGATGTGAACACTTGGCAGCTTCCGGATCACATGAGGATCGACAGCGGGCGCAGGTGCACGGTCGGTCGGCTGTGCAGCCGACGCAGATTTTTTCACTACGCTTTTCTTTGCCGTTGCAGACGTGCTTGCAGATCGTGACGACGAAGTAACCTTGGTATCGCTATCCGAGGCGTTCAGATCACCTTGGCTCAACAGCATGTAAGTGTCGGCAAACATCTTGCCAGCCACATCCCCTACTTTGCTGTTCTTCATGAACCATTTCTTGATGCTTTCCTTTTGTGCGGTGCTTCCGTCCGGATAGGCCTCAATCAGGGGTGCCGGGTAAATTAGGCCTCGAATTTCCTTGCACACATCGGCATACTCATCATCATGCCTCCAGCGCTCAGCCAGTTCAGTTGGCTTCCCGTTCTCGTCAATAAGTTTCAAGTCGCGAAACGGGTTAAGAACATTTGATCGCGCAGAGGCTTCGGTCATATCCGAAGTCGAAATGATGTACTCGGGTCCGACTGATGATGGTAGTGTTTTTGCAAAACGTGCTCGCAAAAGGAACCAGATTTTCCTTCCGATCTTTGGATAACTGTTTGCCTTGTCCGTAGCCATCTTCCATCCCCCTTGTAGAAATAATCCATTCATCGTAACAAGCTGCAACGATTTATGTTAGATTTTTTCGCGAACGTTCTGGGTGATCCTCTAATCAGATGAGACATCTCAGGGGAGTGTCCTCATAAATAGATAGGCGCTCCAGCTTCGCGGTGCCATGTGGCGAAGGTATGCCGGAGGTCATGCCACCGAAAATTATTGACCCTGACCCGCAGTAGAGCATTACCAAGCCTCGGTACTCCCTCTGCGCCATCGTTATGAAGTCAATGCATCTTGACCCGCGGGCGCGTTCCGCGTGAGAGAAACCGGGCAAGCATGTCGAGTGCGACCTTCGGCCAACCATGCAAGGCCCGTTGGTGCATCTGGTACAGCGAAACGTACATCAGCCAGGCCAGGTATCCCTCCAGCCACAGGGAGCGGCCAACGCGCCCGCCCATCAGGTTGCCGACGGTACTGTGCCGGCCCAGCGAGACGAGCGAGCCGAAATCGCGGTAGCGCCACGGCTTCAGGGGCTTGCTGGCCATCAGCCTGGCAAGCCCGTCGACTCGACGAACACGTGCGGAGGGGCGTTAACCGCTGCCCATCAGTTCAAACATCCTGTCTCACCCTCAGCGCCTGGGCGACAAGTGAATACCGGCGATCATGCAGCGCACGGACCCGCCGGCCATTTCGACCGTGGGCACCGCCAGCGGCAACAGACGGGCGGACCGCTCGATGATGCCCTTCTGCTCCTCAGACAAACTGGCTTAGGCCCGTTGCGACAGCGCGAGGATGCGCCCATCGCGACCTGACAGCTCGATCGCGTTGCCGGCGAATTCGGCGATCTGGCGGGCGCTTAAGGGTATGACCTCGCGTCCCGACTCCTGAAGTCGGGCGCGGACTTCGGCGGCCCGGCGGGCATCGGGAATCATGTCGAAGCCCACCATCGCGAACTCGGTGGCCACGCACATCAGCACGTTGGTGTGGTAGATGGGCTTGCCGGCCAACGTGAGGGAATGGCCAGGCAGGGGGCGTCGACTCGTTTACGTCTACCCCGGCAACGAATCCTCGCGGCAACCCCGCCGCGCTCAACACGCCAAGCCGGAACTTACCGCTTCCTGCTTTCGGGCAGCTGTCCGTCTTGCGGCATGATGAAGGAGTCTTCCCACTGCACCGCAAAATTGTCACCCGCGTCCTCTTGCACGTCCTCCTCCACGCGGTCTGAACTGGCGCTGAGAGGGTCGAAGTTGGTGAAGCGAATCTTGCGGTTACGCTCCAGCTTGGCGCGCAGACTGGTGCGCGCTGCCGCCACCGCCTCCATGTCAATTTGCAGGGGTGCTTCTTGCAGTGCGGCGCCGCTGGCCGGGCGCAGGGTGTCGGGCACCGTGGGCAAGGCCTCGTCGAAGTCCATGTCTGCAAAAGACTGGGAGATCGGCGACCGGCTGTTCAGGGCGAGGTCTTCATCCGAAGGGTCGATTTCACCCAGGAAAGCAGCGCGCACCTCCTCCAGCGAGGGCAGTTTGCCTGCCCGCACGACGGCATAGGCGATGCGGCACTCCTCAAACAGCTTTTGCTTCATATCCCGGTTGCTCGCCTTGAGCCCGCGCGGGCCGGGCACGTCCAGGCAGCCGATGACGGTGCCGTCGGAGGCGCACACGGTGAAAGTGCAATAGATACCGTTGAGCAATTCGTGGGACCGCAAGCCCTCGGCCACATTGCGGGGCGACGTAAACCGGATGGCGGCCACCTTGACCAGCACATGCTGGTCAAAAAAAGCGCGCTTCAGCCAGTGCCAGACCTCCTGCTCCTGCTCCGTGAGAAGGGGCCGGGGCCGAAGCTGCCAGCGTACAGGAATGCGCTTCTTGCGCTTCGCGGCGCCTGCCGCCCAACTGCGATGGCACAGCGCGCCCAAAGCCATTCCCGACACCGCAGCCACGGCCACGGCCAGTCCCAATCCAAGAGAATTCATGAGCGCCCTAATCTTTTTTAGAGTTTAAACACAGCGCCCTGAAAGTTACAACTGTGACGGAGCCAATTGTTGCTGCAATGTCTGAAATATGAGGAATCCTGCGCCGTGCGGCGCGAATCCCCGCAAACTCAACCAATCACGAGGAATTGGGCCTAAGCGCCGCCGGATTCGCTGGTCCGGCTTGCCAGCACCTTGTCAATGCGCTTGCCGTCCAGGTCAAGAACCTCAAACCGCCAGCCAGCGCAATCGACTTGCTCGCCCGTCTTCAGCAGGCGGCCTGAAACGCTTTGCAGCAGGCCTGCCGCGGTGTTGTAGCGCCCCCTGTCTTCTTCGGGCAGTTCCCTGATGTCAAGCCGGACCTTGAGTTCGGAGACCGGCATGACGCCATCAATCAGCCAACTGCCATCTTCACGCTGGGTCGCCCAGGCATCGACCTGGGCGCCAGGCTGCAGTTCGCCGGTGATGGCCTCCAGCATGTCCATGGGCGTCATCAGCCCCTGCACCACGCCGTATTCGTCGACCACAAACACCATGCGGGTGGATTTGGCACGAAACTGCTCGAGCAGCTCCATGCCTGTGAGGGTTTCAGGAACGAACACGGCCGGTACGGCATAGGCGGCAATGCGGTCGGCCACTGAAGGTGCCCCGTTCCCGCCAGGGTCTGGGGGGGAAGACAGAATCCGGCCCCGCAGGCTTAACAGTTTGGCCACATTGACCACGCCCACCACGTCGTCGAGGCTGCCCCGGCATACCGGGTACCAGGAATGGCCGGTCGCCCCGGCTTTGTCAATCGCCTGGGCCACGGTGTCCGATGCATCCAGCCATTCGATGTCGGATCGCGGCAGCATCAGCGATGTAAGCAGGCGGTCGTCGAGCAAGAACACGTTTTGCACCATCTGGTGCTCGTGTTCCTCGATCAGGCCGGCGTCAACGCCCTCTTCCAGGCTGGCGGCGATTTCTTCCTCGGTCACGCCGCGCTCGCCGGCGTTGTCAACGCGCAGCAGCTTGAGCACGGCGTGCGTGCTGAAGGACAGCAGCCTGACAAAAGGCTTGGCGCCTGTCGCCACCCACATCATGGGCCGCGACACCAGGCGCGCCACTGTCTCGGGGTAGAGCTGCCCGATACGCTTGGGCACCAGCTCGCCGAACACAATGGTGATGAAGGTGATGGTGGTCACCACCAGCGCCGTGGCCGTAATGTCGGCGGCGCGCGGCGAGGCGCCGAAACCCTGTATCCAGACCGACAGGCCGTCGCTGAAAGCCGCCTCGCCAATAATGCCGTTGAGCATGCCGATGGAGGTAATGCCCACCTGGACCGACGACAGGAATTGCGTGGGATTGTCCAGCAGGCCCAGCGCCGCGTGCGCACCCTTGTCTCCTGATTCAGACATGGCGACCAGCCGGGCCTTGCGGCTGGATGCCAGGGCCAGCTCGGACATGGCAAACACGCCGTTGAGCAAGGTTAAAAAAACGATCAGCAGGAAATCCATGAATCCGGAGGGAGAATAAACACATGTCACTTTACTGTATCGGCGACCTGCAGGGTTGCAATGAGCCATTTCAGCGCCTGCTGGAGAAGATTGATTTCTCACCAAGCCGTGACACGCTGTACCTGCTGGGCGACCTGGTCAACCGCGGCCCGCACTCGCTGGCCGTGCTGCGCCACCTGAGCCACTTGGGCGATGCCGCCCAGTCCCTGCTGGGCAACCACGATTTGCATTTGCTGGCCTTATGGCAAGGCATGGGCAAGCTGCACCGCAGCGATACCGCACAAGACATCCTGCAGGCCAGCGACCGCGGCGCCCTGCTGGAGTGGCTGCGTCATCGCAACATGGCCATCCATGCGCATGGCTGGCTGATGGTGCATGCCGGTGTGCTGCCCCAGTGGAGCACCGCCAAAACCATGGCGCTGGCCGCCGAGGTGGAACAGGCCTTGCGCGGGCCCGATCTGAAGGGATTTTTACGCGATATGTATGGCAACACCCCTTGCGAGTGGCACGACAGCCTGCAGGGCGCGGACCGGCTTCGGGTGGTGGTCAATGCGCTGACGCGCCTGCGCTTTTGCACGCCGCAAGGGGTGATGGAGTTTGCCACCAAAGAAGGCGCAGAGGCGGCGCTACACGGCTACCTGCCATGGTTTGATGTGCCGGGCCGCCAAACCGCAGACACGCCGGTCATGTTTGGCCACTGGTCAGCGCTCAAGGCACAAGACGCCCAGAAATCGGGCAGCCTGCTGCTGCCGCTGGACACCGGCTGTGTCTGGGGCGGGAGCCTGACCGCCGCCAGGCTTGGGGCAACGCCAGCGGCGTATGAACTGATCTCGGTGGCCTGCGCACAGGCGCAAAACCCCAAGGCAAAACCGGGCTGAAACCGCAGCACTCAGGCCGTCATGCGGGGCTCAGCGGCCTGCGCAGATTGAACCTAGAAGCGGCAGTTGGATGCGTCCGAGTGCGTCGTGATCGGCGTGGCAGGCAAGGCGTGACAACGCAGTGGGCTTGTGCCCACAAGGCGGAGCAACGCCGCATGGCGCGTCGAGCACGGTGCAATCGGATGCATAGCGCTGTTACCCAGAAGGTGAATCCAATCGAAGAGGGGAACGTCAATGTGCATGCGGCTTTCCTGAAGTTTGCGAGCGGTCAACTGCTGTTTCTAGGTTGAACACCCTCCCGCTCGCGAGCCTCGTCAGCCCAGGCCCGCGCAATGCTGGCGGCCAGCAGAAGCACCGCCGATGAGAAATAGATCCACATCAGGATGACCACCAGGGAGCCTGCGGCACCATAGGCAGACACCACGGCTGCGGTAGACAGGTAAAAAGCCATCAGGTGCTTGCCGACCGCAAACAGCAGCGCACCTACCGCCGCCCCCCTCACCAGGTAGCGCAGGGCCGGCTTGGGCCCGGCGCTCATTCTCATCAGGGCCACAAACAGCGCCACGGAAAAGCCGAAGGATGCCACCTCGTTGATGGCGTAAGCGAATTTTTCGACAGGCCAATACCCGCCCGCCCAGCCCGACAGAAGGTTTAATAAAGTGGAAACCACGAGCGACACCAGCAACAGGAAGCCGATGGCCAGGATATAAGCCACGCCGCGCAGGCGCAAGGAAGCGGTGTACCACCACTTTTGCTGGGGCGGCTTGCCGCTGCCCTGCCGCCACAAACGTTCGAAGGCGTCCTGCAACTCGGAAAACACGCCGGTCGCGCCGGAAAGCAGCAGGCCAAACGCAAACAGCGAGGCGGCAATTCCCTGCGAGGGCTCCCGCGCGCTGGAAAGCGCCTGCTGGACCACCTGCGCGCCTTGGGCACCCACCACACTGCGAATCTGGTCGACCAGGCTGATTTCAATCACGCTCTGCTCCACCCACCAGCCCAGCACCGCCACCAGCAAGACCAGCAGGGGCGCCAGACTGAGAATGCCGTAGAAGGACATGGCCGCACTCATGCGCAGGCCATCGGCCTCAATCCATTGATCCACAGCGCGCCGGAGCGGCCTGTAGATATGCTGAAGCCTGTGCCGGGCCCATGAAAGGCCACGGGCAGGCAGGCCCGAAAGGTGCCGGTTAGCGGGCTGGGTGTCGGTTTTGGTGTCGGCGGTTTCAGCCGTCATGCAGACAGCTTATGAATACCGTGGCAGATACGGAGCCAGACGGCCCCGCGAAGGACCGTAGGTGCGCGCCGACGGTCCGGCCGGACGGGAAAGATATCAGAGGCTGAGAGTTTTTCGAAGCGACGGCATTTCCTCCCTCGCCCCTTTGGGGAGAGGGTTGGGGTGAGGGGCTGTGCTCCAGTGTTGTGGCCACTCGCCGGCCCTCACCCCCGCCCTCTCCCAGAGGGAGAGGGAGTGAAATCGAAAAACTCTCACTCTCTCAGTCGCTGGTCTTGAACAGTGCAGCGACTTTTTTCTTCGGCTTGATGTTGGCCGAGACGCTGCTGCGCGCAGGGCCGGCCTTGGCGGCGGCTTCCCAGGACGGTTGCGCGTCCGCTATAACGGTTGTTGCCTCGTAGGGCTGGTCAAAAAACGGATCACGCGGCGCCGCCGGCTGGCGATGCGGCGTGTACTCGCGACGCTCCCTGCGTTCCCGGTCGCGCGGTTCCCGCGAAACAAACGCTTCACGCCCCGCGCCCTCCTCGCCTTCGTTGCCCTGACGGTACATGCGGCGGCCGTCGTTGATGCGGCCCTGCTCGCTGATGCGCGGGCGGTCCTCGTCAAACTCGATCGGCTCCAGCTCGATCTTGGTCTTGATCAGCTTTTCAATATCTGCCACCAGGCGCTGGTCGCTGCTGGCGACAAAACTCACGGCCAGGCCTGAAGCCCCGGCACGGCCGGTGCGGCCAATCCGGTGCACATAGTCTTCGGCATTGAAGGGCACGTCGAAGTTGAACACCGCCGGCACATCCTTGATGTCCAGGCCGCGCGCTGCGACGTCGGTACACACCAGCAGGTCTACCTCGCCTTTTTTGAAGGCATCCAGCGCCTTCAAGCGTTCGTCCTGGCTCTTGTCGCCGTGCAGCGCGGTGGTTTTCAGGCCTTCGCGTTCCAGTGAGCGGGCCAGGCGTGCACAGCCGAGTTTGCTGTTGACGAACACAAAGGCCTGCTTCATGCCGCGCTCTTTGAGGATCTGGTGCAGGGCGCGGCGCTTGTCGTCAGCGCCCACGCTGTAGAAATGCTGCTCGACTGTCGAGGCGGTGGCGTTGGAACGCGCCACCTCAATCGTCACCGGATCCTGCAGGTAGCTTGAGGCCAGGCGCTTGATTTCAGGCGAGAAGGTCGCCGAAAACAGCAGCGTGATGCGCTGCTTGGGCAGGTAGCTCAGAATGCGCTGCAGATCCGGCAGGAAGCCGATGTCGAGCATGCGGTCGGCTTCGTCGAGCACCACATATTCAACCTGGTTGAGCACGGTATTTTTGGCTTCGATGTGGTCGAGCAGGCGGCCCGGCGTGGCCACCAGCACTTCAACGCCTTGTTTGAGCTCCAGCGTTTGCGGCTTCATGTCCATGCCGCCAAACACCACGGCACTGCGCAGGTTGGTGTGCTTGGCGTAGAGCTTGACCTGTTCGGCCACCTGGACGGCCAGCTCGCGGGTAGGCAGCAGCACCAGCGCACGCACGGGGTGCCGCGCCGGCGAGGTCGAGGCGTTCTCGTGCTTGAGCATGCGCTGCAGCAGCGGCAGCGAAAAAGCAGCGGTTTTACCGGTACCGGTCTGCGCGGCGCCCATCACGTCTTTGCCCTGCAGGACGACCGGAATGGCCTGTTCCTGAATGGGTGTCATGGTTTCGTAGCCCATTTCGGCTACGGCGCGGGCCAGCGGTTCTGCCAGCGAAAGATTGGAAAAAGATGATGTCATTTAACCCACTATTGTCGCACTTTGGGCGAAATCCCTCTTTTTGCCGGCCAAGGGGGGTGCAGTCACCCGGGCATAGAGACGCGGACTGCAAGCCCAAAGCCCCTGATAGCTATCAATTTAATAGCAACACACGCAGTAAAAATAAGGACTTCAACCGTATTTCCTATAAATTCCGGGCACTGAAAGTGTCGCAGGCCTTGATATTGCCCGTCTTCAGGCCGGTATCAAACCAGCGCTGGCGCTGGGCGCTGGTGCCGTGGGTGAAACTCTCGGGCACGACCGCGCCGCCGCCGGAGCGCTGCAGCGCGTCGTCGCCGATTTTGGCGGCCGCATTCATGGCCTCTTCGACGTCACCCTGCTCCAGGATCTGGCGCGCGCTCTGCGCGTTGTGCGCCCACAGGCCGGCAAAGCAATCGGCCTGCAATTCCAGCCGCACGCTGAGGGCGTTGTATTCGGCCCGGCTGACGCGGCCGCGCATCTGCTCCATCTTGCCGGTGATGCCCAGCAGGTTCTGCACGTGGTGGCCCACCTCATGTGCAATCACATAGGCCTGGGCAAAATCGCCCGGTGCGCCCAGGCGACTCCTCAGGGTTTCGTAAAAGCCGAGGTCGATATACACCTTCCGGTCGCTCGGGCAGTAAAACGGCCCCATGGCGGCCTGGCCCTGGCCGCAGGCGGTTGGCGTGGCGCCCCTGAACAGCACCAGCCGCGGCTCCTGGTAGCTTGCGCCTCCTTTGGCAAACACGTCTTTCCAGACGTCCTCGGTATCGGCCAGCACGGTGGAGACAAACCGGGCCATGCGGTCATCGGCGGGCGGCCGCTGGGCGGGCCGTTGTTGCGGCAGCTGCTGCACCTGCGCCGGCGGCGAGCCGCCACTCAGCAGGCTGAGGATGGTCAGCGGATTGATGCCGAAAATCCAGCCACCGACCAGCGCCACCACAATGGTGCCAATGCCGATGCTGCGGCCACCCAGCAGGCCGCCGCCAAAACCACCGCCCCCGCCGCCCTCGTCGCGCCGGTCCTCAACGTTGTCGGACTCCCGATTGCCTTCCCATTTCATGATTGCCCCAGTTGCAAATTATTAGCGTATTGACGCTGCCGAACGCCATGATCGAACGCTTCAGCACAGGGGGCCAACTTTACTTGAGAGCCATCCGCCGCGTGGAACAAAATTGAACCCCGATGTATCCATCTTTCATGGCATTTTCCGCACATTTCCGCCCTCCTCTGCTGTCGGTTCGCCTTGGCATGGCGCTGCTCTTTGTGGCCTTGCTGGGTGGCTGCGCCAGTCCGATCACAACCAGGGTCACCAGCTTTAACCAGTGGCCCGCCGATGTGGCGGGCAGCACGTTCAGCTTCATCAGCCCCGTCGACACGAGCCGCGAGCTGGAACAGGCCACCTATGAAAGCCATGTGCAAGCCGCGCTTGAAAAGCAGGGCCTCAGGCGGGCACCGCCCGGGCAGGTGGGGCGCATCCAGGCCGAGGTGCTGGTGGGCAGCCACAGCGAACAAAAAACCTGGCTGCAACCGGTTTACCAGGACCACCATGTTTTCTTGCCCCCGTACCGCGACGCAGCGGGGCGTGTGTTCCCGGGGGCCTGGGCGCCCGATCCGTTCGGGCCGCGTTATGTGGGCGACCGCCAGGTGAGCCGCACCATGCGGATCAGCAACTTGCGCCTGCGCCTGCTGGACACACGGGGAAGCCCGCCGGGCAAGCCGCACACGGTGTTCGAGTCGCGGGCCAGTTATGAAGGCGACAGCGACGACCTGCCGGCACTGGTGCCTTACCTGGTGCGGGCGGTATTCGACGATTTTCCCGGCCAGAACGGGCGGACACGCAACGTGAGCTTTGACAGCGAAACCGGTGCGTTGATCAAAAAATAATCCCGCTACTCCTCTTAAGGCTGCGCCGGGTTGCCAGCGGCTCCGCGCTCCAGCGCGTGCCAGCCAAAGGGTTTCAGGTTTCAGGGGATCAGGGCTTCAGGGGATCAAGGCTTGAGGCCATCAATGTCATTCAAAACGCAGGCACAACCCCTCGAGGTCTTCTGCCACCGGGTCTGGCGATTGAATGTCCGTGTGCCATATTTGTCCGCCCTGTACCGGCCAGGCATCGGTCAGACTGCCCGTGGTGATCAGATCGCCGGCCAGCAGTGGTGGTGCGCCCGGGGTGGCGCGCAGCGCCTCCACAAAATGCAATAAAGCCTGCAACGGCCCATCCAGCACATTGGCGCCCACGCCTTCTTCCTTCAGCTCCCCATCCACGTAAAGCCTCAGCCGCAAGCCGGCGAGCGCCTGAACCAGCGCGTCCGGCGCAATACCTGCGGTCAATTTCACGGGATGGCCCACCAGCAGGTGGGCATGGAGGCCGGCATCCGCCACCGCCTGTGCGGCCGTGAACTTCCAGCCCGGGAAATGGGTGTGCACAATCTCAAAGCCGTGGGCTATCCAGTCAATGGCGTCCACCAGCTGCGCCAGCGTGCATGCGGGCGGTGGCGGGAAGCGCAGGCAAAACACGATCTCGGGTTCGATGCGGGGCTCGCAGAGGCCCTCCAATCGCACCTTGCCGATGTTCGGCGCCCCTGCATCAATCAGCGTCAAGCCACCTTGCCAAACAGTGCCCCAGATGGGCGCATAGACCTCATAGCGCGGCCACAGGTTGCGGTTGGTAAAGCCGACTTTGTAGCCTGCGGCGCGCTCTCCGGCGGCACAGCGCTCCTCGCGCACAGCCAGCGCCGCAGCGTAGGCTGTGCCTACATCAGACGGTACCGTCGCGGGCCAGCGCAAAGGCTCCGCGTGAAGCCGGGCACGCGACAGGTCGGACACGAGGCTGGAAAACAGGAGTGGGGAACTCATGGCTGCATGTTAGCCACAACCAGACCCACCGCGCAACGGGGAGCGCCATTTCGCAGACCACAGCGATACACCCCAGCCATACTTCACAATGGCAACATGGACACAGCCTCCACCCCTCCCCGCGTGCTGCTCACCGGTTTTGATGCGTTTGGCGAAGCCAGGCTGGCTGGCCCCGCACTCAACCCCAGCTGGCTGGCCGTCCAGGCACTGCACGCCACACGCATCGCGGGTCACGAGGTGATTGCGGCACAGTTGCCGACCCGGTTCGACACATCGGTGACGGAACTCATGCGCCTGTTGCGTCTTTACCGGCCAGCGCTTGTGATTTGCGTCGGGCAGGCAGGCGGGCGAAACGCCTTGTCGCTGGAAAGGATCGCCATCAACGTCAACGATGCCCGCATCCCCGACAACGCGGGCATGCAACCCGTCGACACGCCCGTCGTGGCAGGAGGCCCGACGGCCTACTTCAGCACGCTGCCCATCAAGGCCATGCTGCAGGCTCTGCAGGACGCCGGGCTGGCCGCCGAGGTGTCGCAGACAGCGGGCACCTTTGTCTGCAACCACGCGTTTTATGCACTGATGCACGCGCTGGCCACGCAGCGCGGCTTCAGGCGCACGCGCGGTGGCTTCGTCCATGTGCCTTACCTGCCGGAACAAGGCGCGCCCAGCCTGCCGCTGGAAGACATGGTGCACGGGCTGCAAGTGGCGATAGCCGCTGCGCTGGCAACGCCGAACGACATCACAAAAAGCGCGGGCGCAGTCAGCTAGGTCGGCGGCGTCGGGCTGCCCCGCTGCTCCGGCGCATCGGCGGCGGGGTCATTGCGCATCAGCCGCCAGGCCAGCCAGATGCCGATGGCCGCATTGCCGATGGCGAAGCCACTCACGAGCAAGGCGCCCCAGGCATTGAGCGGGCGATTGTGCGCTATCCACGCCAGTGCCGTTGACAGACCATTGAGCACGAGCATGATCCAGAACAGGGGGTTGCGTGGCTGGAACAGGCGGGAGAACTTCATGGGAGTCCATGCTACCCGCTGTTGAGCACGGCTGGTCCGCACCGGCCCGATCGCTTCTCCCCTCCCGGCTTCCCGCGCTTCAGCGAGGCGTCATCAGCGGGGCGTAAACATCGCGGGCCTGAAGTCCTGCATCTGATGGGTCGCGAGGGCGCCGCTTTCAACGTCAAAATTGCTGGCCACCGCCTGGCTGTTCTGCCTGAGGTCGACGAGCTCGGAAGGGAAGTTGGCGGTCTTCGCCTGCTGCAGGCAACTGTGGCGCGCAGCCCCCATGCTGCCTTCCATGCAGTGGGCAGTGGCGATTCGCTCCGAAATCCGCTGGGTCTCGCGTACCTGCGCTTTTTTGACCTGTTCATCCGCCACCATCGCCAGGGCAACCAGCTGGCACAGTATCACGAAGCCACCCGCCACGCCGAGCAAGGTGTTGTGCGGGATCTCTTTGATTTTTCGCAAATGATCTGAAAACATCGCTCGCTCCCATTCTTGTCTGACGACTCCATGCTGAGGCGAAGCTTTCAAAAGGCCACTCGGTGCAGCGCCCGTGACGCTGTAGGATGGAAACGCGAAGCAGGCTTGCAGTCCGGCGCATCGCAACCTCAGGCTGTCTGGAAGCAGCAACGGGGTGCGTCGGGATGTGGCGAGGCGGCATTCGCGCCATGCCGGCGCAAGCAGCTTTGTTTGCAGCACCTGCGGGTGCAGGTGAAACACCCCTCTATTACTTTATTGCTTTATTGCTTTATTGCGCTTCCAGCGGCTTCAGCTGCTGCAGCAATGTTGGAATCAATTCGCTGACGGTGGGATGGATGTGCATCGCACGGCTGATGGCCGTGTAAGGCTGGTCGGCGGCCATGATGTCGACCAGTGCGTGAACCACTTCGTCGCCGTTGAGGCCCAGGATGGCGGCGCCCAGCAGGCGCTTCGTGTCTGCGTCGACGAGGGCCTTCATGAACCCCTGCGTCTCGCCGGCTTCGCGGGCACGGCCTACGCGCTGCATGGGCATGCGCGCCACCAGCGCCGCACGCCCGCTGGCGCGCACTTCGCGCTCGGTCAGGCCCACACGACCAAGCGCGGGGTCAATGAAGAGCGCATAGCACGGTATCCGGTCGCTCACGCGGCGCGGGTCGCCATCAAACAGGTTGGCGGCGACGATCTCGTAGTCATTCCAGGACGTGTGGGTAAACGCGCCCCGGCCATTGCAATCACCCATGGCCCACACCCCTTCGGCACTGGTGCGAAGCTGATCGTCAACGATGATGTAGCCGCGCTCATCGAGCTCGATGCCCGCGACGTCCAGCCCCATGCCGTCTGTATTAGGACGCCTGCCGACGGCCAGAAGTACATGGCTGGCAATGAGGGCGGGCGACTCCGTGGCACACACGGTGCCGACCAAAATCCCGCTCCCCTCCCGCGCCAGCGACAGGCACTCCGCCTCCAGCTGGAACCCGACGCCCTCTGCCTCCAGGATGGCGCGAATGCCATCCGACACATCCTCGTCCTCGCGGGACAGCAATTTGGCCGAGCGCTCCACCACGGTGACCCTGGCGCCAAAGCGCCGCATCATTTGCGCAAATTCGAGGCCGATATAGCTGCCACCAACAATCACCAGGTGTTCCGGCACCTCGGTCAGCTCCATGATGGACGCGTTGTCCAGATAGGGGACATCATGGACACCCGCCAGCTCCGGGACGGAAGGCCGGCCGCCCACATTGAGGAATATCCGCGGGGCCGTCAGCGTGCGCTCGCCGACCTTGACAGTGCGCGGCCCCACGAATGCGGCATCGCCCTGAATCACCTCGGCATTTTTCAGGCCCTGCATCCACTGATGGATACCGTTGCGCGATTTGAGAACGATCTCGTCCTTTCGCGTCTTGACCCGCTGCATGTTGACCTGGATATCGCCGGCGGAAAATCCGAATTCAGCGCCGCGCCTGGCCATGTGGATCGCCCGCGCGCTGGCCACCAGCGTCTTGGTGGGTATGCAGCCGACGTTGACGCAGGTGCCGCCGAAATGGGCACGCTCAATCACTGCCGTGCGCAGGCCTTCTTTGGTGCAACGCTCAGCCAACGCAGGCCCTGCTTGCCCGGCGCCTATGACGATGGCATCAAAAGATTCGACTTGCATGAGCTTCTCCGGTTTCCGTGGGTACACAAGGACACAAGGACACAAGCACACGGGGCGATGACGTGCCCTATGGCAGGTTCATGACCAACCAACCATATCCGCCTCTGTGAATGATAGTGAGCCTTCTTCGTGCTGACTACAGCTTGACTGCAGCTGGCAATCATTGTCAGGACCGACCAAACCCGGCAATTGACCACAACGGCCAGACCCACAGATACTCGGGGGCAGGAGTGCAGCCTGACGCTGCCTGCCTGTCACATGCCTTTATTTGCCACAACGGTATTCCTGTCGGCTTTCCTGCTGTTTCAGATCCAGCCCATCGTGGGCAAGATGATCCTGCCCTGGTTTGGCGGATCGTCATCGGTCTGGAGCACCTGCATCGTCTTTTTCCAGGCCGAGCTGCTGCTGGGTTACGCCTATGTGCACTGGCTGCACGAGAAGCTGCCCGGGCGACGGCAGGCGCTGGTGCATGGCGGTTTGCTGCTGCTCAGCCTGGTGACGCTGCCGGTGGTGGCCGATCCAGTCTGGAAAGGCACGGCAATGGCCCATCCGGGCCTGAGCGTGCTGGCCGTGCTGGCCACGGCCGTGGGCGCACCGTACCTGCTGCTGTCGACCACCGGGCCGCTGATGCAGGCCTGGTATGCGCGCTCGCATTCAGCGTCGCTCACTACGGCAAGGCCCTACCGGCTGTATGCGCTGTCGAACCTGGCCTCGATGCTGGGCCTGCTGTCCTACCCGGTGCTGATCGAACCGCTGTTGCCTGTCGGGGCACAACTCATGTCCTGGTCGGCCGCCTATGCCGTGTTTGTCGTGACCTGCGTGGCCACCGCGGTGCTTGCATGGCACCGCATGGCGCCGCCCGCCGTCGCCCACCCGGCCGAGTTGGCAGCAGCGCCGCCACCAGGCTGGCGGGAATGCCTGCTGTGGATCGGCCTGTCGGCCACACCCTCGATTTTGCTGCTGGCCATGACGCGCCACCTGACGCAGGATGTGGCGCCGGTGCCCTTCCTGTGGGTGCTGCCGCTGAGCATCTATTTGCTGAGCTTCATCCTGTGCTTCGATGCACCGCGCTACTACGTCCGGCCGGTGTTTCTGGCCGCGCTGCCGCTGGCCCTGGTGGCGATGGACAGTGTGCTCGACAGCGGCATGGATGTTCCGCTCCTGATTGGGCTGCTCTGCGCCTGCCTGTTCATCTTCTGCATGGTCTGCCATGGTGAGCTGGTCAGGCGCAAGCCCCCGGTGCGGCACCTGACACTGTTTTACCTGATGCTTTCGGTGGGTGGGGCGCTGGGTGGCTTGCTGGTCGGTCTGGTGGCGCCCGCGATTTTCACCGCCTACTTCGAGTTGCCGCTGGGCCTGTTCCTGTGTGCAGCCCTGGTGGTGACGGTGCTCTGGCGCGAGCTGCGTCCCGTCTGGCGCGGACTGCTGCTGGTGACACTGCTGGGCTATGGCTGGCGGCTCGGCGATATTTCGCAGGAGTACGTTCAGGGCTACCGGCGGGTGGTGCGCAACTTCTACAGCCAACTGCGCGTGCAGGACAGCACCGATGCCGCGCTCGGGCCGCAGCGCACCATGCTGCATGGCCGCATCAACCACGGAGAGCAATACACCGCGCTGGCGCACCGGCGCCAGCCGACGGCCTACTACTGCGAGAAATCCGGCATCGGCCGTGCCATACGCAGCCTGCCGCAGGCGCAGCCGCTCAAACTCGGCGTGGTGGGGCTCGGGGCAGGCACGCTGTCGGTTTATGGCCGCGCGGGCGACGAGATGCGGATCTACGAAATCAACGAGCAGGTGCTGGACCTTGCGCGCAGCGAGTTCAGCTACCTGGCCGACACGCCCGCGCGCATCGTGCCGGTGCTGGGCGACGGGCGGCTGATGCTGGAGCGCGAGGCACCCCAGCAGTTCGACCTGCTGGCCATGGATGCCTTTTCCGGCGACTCGATCCCGACGCACCTGCTGACGCTTGAAGCGATACAGACCTACCTCGGCCATTTGAAGCCCGAGGGTCTGCTGGCCATCCATATCACCAACCATTACCTGGACCTGCGGCCGGTGATGGCTGCCGCGGCGCAGCACTTCGGCAGAACCGCGCTGCTCTACAAGCTGCAGCCGGAGGATAACGATGCCTATTGCAGCCACTCGATCTGGGTGCTGTTCATGCGCCCGGAGAGTGAGTCCAGCCTGCCGGCCAGTCTGCAGGGTGGCGAACGCCTGGTGCCCCGTCCCGGTTTCAAACCCTGGACCGACAGCTTTTCAAACCTGCTCGGGATTCTGAAATAAGCCAGGGCCCTGCCTGCGGCCTCGGCCAATTGTCGCGCTCAGTGGCTCAAGGGCTCAGCCAGGGCTCCTGCCGGACCCATGCGTCGCTGGGCATCACCGCGGCAACGCTTTTCATGGCAAGCCGGCGAGCAGCTTGCGCATTTCGGTAACCGTGAATCCGCGCAGCGTCTGCGTGCGGACATTCCCCAGGCTGGCGGTTTGCAGGCTCAAGGTCATGAGAGCGTCTTCAGGGCCTTCGGTAACCAGTACCAGGTCGTAAGCGCCCAGTGTCCAGTGAACACTTTTCACCGTGACGCCTTTGCTTTCGGCCGCAGTCTTGAAAGCCTCGAAGCGGTCTGGTGAACCCTTGATCGTGCGGGCACCCTGGTCAGTGAAATTGATCAACGTGATGTAGGCAGGCATTGCCGTTCTCCTTGCTGTATTGAATGCGTGGATAAACCGGCGGTCGCTTGGGTATTGCCGATGCGCCGAGGAAGACCGCCATTGCCCCGGCCTCAGAGTACAAACCCTTTGCCAACCAGAACTATAGACCCCACGCTCGGAAAATCAAGGGATGCAGCGCCTTTTTCAGCACTTCCCGGCCAACCCGCAACGCAGGGCCGATGCGCCGACGCCGGATGGCGCGTACTTCTGATGCGCCACGCGGCGTGGATAGCAGTGCCAAGAATCAGGCGGGCTTAATATTCTGGTTCGTGCTGAAGAGGTTCGTAGGGTCATACTTGCGCTTGATCTGGGCAAGGCGATCGTAGTTCTGGCCATAGGCAGCTTTCACGCGATCACCCTCGTCAGCAGTAAGGAAATTGACGTAAACGCCGCCGCTGGCGAAGGGTGCAGATGCCTTGAAATAGTCGCGTGCCCAGCCTATGCAGCGCTCATCGTCGGCCGGATCGGTCCAACGGCCGTGGACGTTCATCACAAACCGGGCGTCACGGTGGGCGTACGCGGACGAATCAGGCGCTGGCCGCATCGTCGCGCCGCCGATGGCGCCAAAGAAAATCTCGCACTGGGGCGACGGCAGCTTCTTGATGTACTCAATGACGGCTTCGAACAGCCCGTCGTCGAGCACCGAGAAATTGTGCGACTTCCAGTAATTGCGTGCGCCGGGGGTGAGCAGCGGGTCGAAAGCCTGTTGCCAGGCGGTGTACGGTTGCACGCCGACGTGCTCGCCCAGGGGAGTGCCGAACTTGCGCAGCGGCTCGATAAGCGACTCACCTTGCTTGGGGTCACCCGCGTAGAGCAACGCCAGCGCAATGATCTCCTTGCCGTGGACCTTTTCGGAGAGGAAGGGCAGAGGCGGCGCCTGGCGCAGGACGACCCATACCGAGAGTTCGTCCGGCGCCTTCGCCATGAATTCGCGGTACTGCTGCAGCACCGCCTTCGCCTCGGAAAGCGGGTAAACAATCAGGCCGCTCAGAACGTTCGGTCCGACAGGGTGGAGTCGAAACTCAAAGCGGGTAACAACGCCGAAATTGCCGCTACCGCCCCGCAGCGCCCAGAAGAGGTCGGGGTGTTCGGTCGCGCTGGCGCGCACCACCTCGCCGGCTGCGGTGACCACCTCGGCAGACTCAAGGTTGTCAATGGTCATGCCGTATTTGCGACTGAGCCAGCCGAAGCCGCCGCCGAGCGTCAGACCCGCGACACCGGTGGTGGAGTTGATGCCGAGCGGTAGGGCCAGGCCGTGAGCCTGGGTAGCGGCATCGAAGTCCGCGAGCGTGGCGCCGCCCTCGATAGTTCCCCGGAGCGAACCGGCATCAACGTGCGCGGCCTTCATCTGCGAGAGGTCAATGATGATACCGTCGTCGCACAACGCACTGCCCGCTATGTTGTGCCCGCCGCCACGAACGGCGAGCACGAGGCCGTTATCCTTCGCGAAGTTCACCGCGCCAACGACGTCCGACGTGGTGGCGCAGCGCGCAATCAGCGCTGGATGCTTGTCGATCGTCGCGTTCCAGACTTTGCGGGCGCTTTCGTAAAGATCGTCGTCGGGGAGAATCACTTGCCCCTTGAAATTTCCTTTTAGCGCCTCGATCCTGGTGGCTTGCAATTTGGTCATGGCTTACTCCCTGGTTGTACTGTAGGGCTGGCGGCGCCCGACTCACAATAGCGGTTTGGGCGACTCCGAACATCTTCCCCATGCGGCACCTGTCGCCCTGATATGGCACCGGGGATTCCTTGCAAACCCGCCTGCAGCCTGGAGTTGTGGCAATGCGCTGCATAAATCAGCAGCCATCACGGCTCCAGAAAAAATCAGCACGCTAATTTTTCAACTCTAGCGGCAGGAATCAATAGCTTGAGAAATTTGCCCCCCGTCACTTCTAGCACCAACATCCGCACCTCGCAAGAATTGCAAGTCATGCGGACGTAACCGTTACCATTATTTACACCCCGTACGCGGGGTGCCCACAGGTAGCGTCCCCTGCCTTTCTTGATACGCTGGTATTGGCGCCGGTATTTGCTACCGAAAACTGTGCAGACCCGCGCGCAGGCGCTTGCGCTGGCTCGCGGGGCCGGGTTTGGCCAGGAGCGCCAGGCCTCGACGCACTGAACCTGGACGGCGGGCCGCCGGCGCCGCGCCATGAACGGGGGTCGCCGGCCTGCCGGGTCCACCCGGGACAAGCGCATCAAAATGCCGGTTCACGCCTTGGGCAGCGTCACCCCCTGCTGCCCCTGGTACTTGCCGCCGCGGTCCTTGTAGCTGGTCTCGCACACTTCGTCGCTCTCGAAGAACAGGACCTGCGCGCAGCCTTCGCCCGCGTAAATCTTGGCGGGCAGCGGGGTGGTATTGGAGAATTCCAGCGTCACGTAGCCTTCCCACTCGGGCTCAAACGGCGTGACGTTGACGATGATGCCGCAGCGGGCGTAGGTGCTTTTGCCCAGGCAGATGGTCAGCACGTTGCGCGGGATGCGGAAATACTCCAGCGTGCGGGCCAGCGCGAAGCTGTTGGGCGGGATGATGCAGCTGTCGCCGTGGAAATCGACAAAGCTTTTTTCATCGAAATTTTTCGGGTCCACCACCGTGCTGTGGATGTTGGTGAACACCTTGAATTCGGGCGCGCAACGGATATCGTAGCCGTAGCTTGAGGTGCCGTAGCTGATGATCTTCTTGCCATCGGCCTCGCGGATCTGGCCGGGCTCGAAAGGCTCGATCATGCCGGTGCTTTCTGCCATGCGGCGTATCCATTTGTCGCTTTTGATGCTCATTCGGAAGGTTCCTCAAATTGCTGATTGGGGGGTTCACGCTTGCGCCCCGGTAGCGCGAAACACCATACCGGATTGTAGGCAAGCCATGGAAGCTGCCAGCCAAAGCGCCAGGATGCTATTGATTTAGTAGCCTCCTGCGCCCGCCAATCAAGAGCTGGAGGCCGATTTCGCCGTCATCTGCAGCAGCACGGCAGAGGATGACAGAGGATCAGTCGCGCAATGCCGACAGAAACTGCTGTAGCTCGGGCGTTTGGGGGCGGTTGAAGATGTCGTCTGGCGTGCCCGCTTCGTGGATAAGCCCCTGGTGCATGAACACCACACGGTCGCTCACCTTGCGGGCAAAACCCATTTCATGGGTGACAACGATCAGCGTCATACCCTCCTCGGCCAGCATTTCCACCACCTGCAGCACTTCGCCCACCAGTTCCGGATCCAATGCAGAAGTAATTTCATCGCACAGCAGCACCGTCGGTGCCATGGCAAGCGCCCGGGCGATAGCTACGCGCTGCTGCTGCCCACCCGAGAGTTGCTCGGGCAAGCGGTCAAACATACGGCCCAAACCCACGCGTTCCAGCAAAGTCTGGGCGCGCGAGCGCGCTTCTTCTTTGGGCAGGCCGTTGACCAAGGTTGGAGCCAACATCACATTGCGCCCCGTACTGAGGTGGGGAAAGAGATTGAAGCTCTGAAAAATCATGCCCACCTGCTGACGCAACTCCCGCATGGCTTCCCGGTTGCTGTGCTGCAGGGGCTGTCCGTCAATGGTCAGGCTGCCGCTGTCAAAGGTCTCCAGCCCATTGATGCAGCGCAGCAGCGTGCTTTTGCCGGAGCCACTCTTGCCGATGATGCAAACCACTTCCTTGCGTCGGATCTGCAGATCGATGCCCTTGAGCACTTCGGTGGATCCGAAACGCTTGTGCAGGCCACGGATGTCGACCAGGGCAAAGGCGGGGGTGGGTGCGTTACTCATGGGCGGTTTTCCAGCCGCTGGCTCCACCACGACAGCGGGTAACACAGGGCAAAGTACAAAAGGCCCACAAAAGTAAAGGCCAGAAAGGGTTGGTAGGTGGCGTTGGAGATCATCTGACCGGCCTTGGTTAACTCCACAAAGCCGATAACAGAGGCCAGGGCCGTGCCCTTGATGATCTGGACCAGAAAGCCCACCGTGGGCGCAATCGCCACGCGCCATGCCTGCGGCAGGATCACATGGCGCATCTGCTGCGTATAGCTCAGGGCCAGGCTGGTTGAGGCTTCCCATTGCCCTTTGTGGATGGCGTTCACGCATCCGCGCCAAATCTCGGTGAGGTAGGCGCTGGCATACAAAGTAAGGCAAATCGCCGCAGACACCAGAGCAGAGGTGTCCATGCCCATCAGGGCCAGGCCAAAGTACACCAGGAAGAGCTGCATCAGCAGCGGCGTGCCCTGGAAAATTTGCACATACCAGGCCACCGCCGTTTCCACGCCCCGCACCCGCGTGAAACGCAGCAACAGCAGGGCCATGCCCCCCAGCCCACCGCCTACGAAGGCAATGAGCGAGAGCAGCACGGTCCAGCGCATGGCCCCCAGCAGAAAGGTAAAAATATCCCAGAGTGAAAACTGAACCATGGGTGTGCGCTATTTAGCGGCTCGCAAAGATGAAGCGCGGACCGAGCCAGTACAGCGATTGCCGCAGGCCAATGGCCAGCAGCACGTAGGCCACGGTGACCACAATGTATGACTCGAAGCTGCGAAAGGTGCGGCTGGAAATGAGATTGGCGGCCTGTGACAGTTCTTCAGCCGAGATCTGCCCGCAGACCGCCGAGCCCAGCATGACGATGATGATCTGGCTCACCAGTGCGGGCCAAATACGGGCCAGCGCCGGGGGCAGCACCACGTGAAAAAATGTTTGCCTCGGTGTCAGCGCCAGGCTCATGGCGGCTTCCAGTTGGCCCTCGGGCGTGGCTTGCAGGCCCGCGCGCACGATCTCGCACGCATAAGCCCCCAGGTTGAGCACCATGGCCAGCACGCAAGCCAACTCGACCGGCAACCGCAAGCCGAGCGAAGGCAGTCCGAAAAATATGAAGAACAGCTGGATGATGAACGGGGTGTTGCGCACCAGTTCCACATAGCTGCCCACCGCCCGTTTCAAGGCCTTGCCGCCATGCAGCCGTGCCCAGGCACAGGCGGTGCCCAACAGCGCGCCCAGCGCCGCAGAGGAGGCAGTGAGCGCCACGGTCAGAACCAGCCCACGCATCAGCATGGGCCACTGGGCCAGCACCACGGCAAAGTTGAACTCGATCATGGCGATCCGGGTTGGCTGTGCGAGGGGTGTAGTTGTAGACGCTGCGTGTGCTTAGTCGGGCAGCACGCCGGTGCCGCGGCCCAGCCATTTTTGCGAGTACTGCTCCAGCGTGCCGTCGGCCTTGGCGGCGCGCAGGATGTCGTTCACTTTGGTCAGCAGCGCGGTTTCACCCTTGCGCACACCGATGAAGTTGGGCGAGTCTTTCAGCAACAGCTTGTATTCAGCCTGAACCTGAGGATTTTTCTGAACGGCGGCTGCGGCCACTGCGGCACCGGTAGCGAGCAACTGGGTTTGTTGTGAGATAAAGGCCGCCACCGTGGTGGCATCGTCTTCAAAGCGCATGATCTTCAGTGTGGGCGGTGCCACTTGCTGCAGCACATCGTCCTGAATGGTGCCGCGCGTGACCGCGATGGTCTTGCCCGCCAGGTCGCCAAAGCTCTTGATGCTCAGTGCCTTGGGGCCGAAAACGGCTTGAAAGAACGGAGCGTAAGCCACGGTGAAATCGATCACCTTCTCGCGCTCGGCATTCTTGCCCAGCGCCGAGACGATCAGGTCGATCTTCTTGGTCTGCAGGTAGGGAATACGGTTGGGTGTGCTGACCGGCACAAACTCGGCCTTCACGCCCAGCTTGTCGGCAATCAGTTGCGCCGTGGCCACGTCCACGCCGGTGAGTTTGAAATCGGAGCCCATAAAGCCGTAGGGCGGGAAGTCGGAGGCAACACCCAGGGCAATCGACTTCTTGGCCATGATGGAGGTGAGCGAATCATCAGCCGCGTGGGCGGGAGAAACCAGGGTCAGGACGGTGCTGGCAAACAGGCCAGCCAGAGTGGAAAGCGCTTTGAGTTTCATGGGGATTCCTGTCAAAAAAAAAATGGGACACAGCCAGGCTTGCGCAAGATGTATGCCATCTGCTTCACCTGGCATTGCATTTGCAAACAGATGGCGGACAATATGAAACTTCAGTTTCTTAACTGACAATACATGAAAACAATGTTTCTCATTGGTGCGCAAGCCACCCTGTTTTGGGGATATCAGCACCAAAACTTGCCATCCTCTTTGCCATGACACCGACCCCTACATTGCGCGACCGCATTCAAGGTCAATACGACGCGTTGTCCCTGGTCGACCGCAAGCTGGCTGACGTCGTATTGGCCCGCGAAAAAGACGTTCTGGCCTACAGCGCGACCGAACTCGCCGCGTTGGCCGGCGTTTCCAAGGCCAGTGCTGCACGTTTTTTCCAGCGACTGGGGTTTTCGGGGTTTCAGGCGTTTCGCCAACACCAGCGGGACGGAGCGCCCCAGCCCTCTCCGCTGTACCGCATGGAGCACCAGGGCACCCGTGGAAGCCCGCTGCAACAGCACATTGCGCAGGATGCGCAGCAGCTGCAGGCCCTGGCCGATGAGGTGACAGACCAGGGGGTAAAGCTTGCAGTCAAGTTGTTGGTCCGTGCGCGGCGCGTCTGGGTGGTGGGTTACCGCAACGGGTACATGACGGCGTTTTATGCGCAGGCATTGCTGTCCCAGGTGCGTGCAGAGGTCTACCTGCTCAACGAGGGATCGGGAGAAGATGCGGAACGGCTGGCTGACATCCAGCCCCACGACGTGCTGCTGGCCATGGACTTTCGCCGCCGCACCCGCCGCCTGTCGCAGGTGGTGGGTATTGCCTGCGATGCCGGTGCATCGCTGGTGCTGGTGACCGACGCGCGCGTGTCTGCCCTCGCAGCGCGTGCCCAGGCCCTGTTCATCTGCCCACCCCAGGACGGACCTATTTTTGATTCCTATGTGAGCGCCATCAGCCTGATCAACTACCTGGCCACGGCCGCTCTGGCCCAGGTACCCAAAAAGGCCCGTGCCCGCATGGCCGCCATCGAGCAGGTCCATGCGCAACTGGCAGACCTGGAATCTCCACTTTGAAATATCCACACCCATGAATCCGCTACCAAACCTGCCCTTCACGCTGCTGGTTAATCCACAACATCAGACCGCAGAACCCTATGGCGCCCACCGCCAGACCCTGCTCAGCGCTGCGGCACTGGCGCAGGCACTGGCGGTGATCACGACATGGCCTGGTTACCGCGTCACGCCACTGCACTCTCTGTCAGGACTGGCCCAGGCAGCAGGGCTTGCGTCCATCCACTACAAGGACGAAGGCTCGCGCTTCGGCCTAGGCAGCTTCAAGGCGCTGGGCGGTGCCTATGCCGTGACCAGGCTGCTGTGTCGCGAACTGGAGCAGCGCCTGGGTCGGGCCATCAGCCACGAACAGTTGCGCACCGAGCCCGCGCTGCGCCTGGCGTGCGCCGACATCACCGTCACCTGTGCCACCGACGGCAACCATGGCCGCTCGGTCGCCTGGGGCGCGCAGATGATGGGCTGCCGCTGTGTCATCTACATCCACGCCACCGTCAGCGAGGGGCGCAAGCAGGCCATAGAACGCTACGGCGCCCGGGTGGTGCGCACCACGGGCAACTACGACGACTCGGTTCAGCAGGCCGATCGGGATGCCAAAGCCAATGGCTGGTTCGTGATTTCCGACACGTCTTACCCCGGCTACATGGACATTCCCCGCGACGTGATGCAGGGCTATCAACTCATGGTGCACGAAGCCGTGAGTGCGCTGGCGCAATGGCCCACGCATGTGTTTGTGCAGGCCGGGGTGGGCGGCTTTGCGGCGGCGGTCTGTGCCTATTTCTGGGAGCGAAGCACCGGGCACCGGCCGGTCATGGTCGTGGTCGAGCCAGACCGCGCAGACTGCCTGCTGCAAAGTGCGCGGGCGGGCGAAGTTGTGGCCGTCAAGGGCGATCTGGACACGCTGATGGCCGGCCTGGCCTGTGGCGAGGTGTCCTTGCTGGCCTGGGACATCCTGGCCACCGGTGCCAACGCGTTCTGCACCATCCCTGACCAGGCGGCCGTGGAAGCCATGCGGCTGCTGGCCAGTCCCGACGGCGCCGATCCCGTCATTGTGGCGGGCGAGTCAGCGGTGGCTGGGCTGGCGGCTGCACTGCTCATTTCGCAGGGCCCTGCCGCCAGGGCAACGCTGGGGCTGGGGCCAGACAGCCGCGTGCTGCTTTTTGGCAGCGAGGGAGATACCGACCCGGCCCTGTACCAGCAACTGGTGGGCCGCAGCGCAGCCCAGGTGTTGCGGGATGGGGCAGCTGCATGAGCACACCAGCATTTGCACCAATCAATGGCCCGCGCCTGCTGGCCAGTTTGCAGGCGCTGGGCCAGATGGGGGCATTGCCGGGTGGCGGGGTGAACCGCCTGGCGCTGACCGATGCCGACCGCCTGGGCCGTGACTGGACCGTGGCGCGGATGCGCGAGCTGGGGTTGCGCGTCGAGGTTGATGCCATTGGCAATATATTTGCCCACCTGGCTGGTGCGGAAGATGTCCCTCCGGTGATGATGGGCTCGCACATCGACACGGTGCGCACCGGTGGCCTGTATGACGGCAACTACGGTGTGCTGGCTGCGCTGGAAGTGGTCGCCACGCTGCGTGAGGCCGGCGTCCAAACCCGCCGCCCGCTGGCCGTGGCCGTGTTCACCAACGAAGAAGGCGCGCGCTTCCAGCCCGACATGATGGGCAGCCTGGTCTATGTAGGCGCACTGCCGCTGAAAGAGGCCCTGACCACCTGCGACGCAGAGGGCTTGACGGTGCAGGCCGAGCTGCAGCGCATCGGATACCAAGGCACGGCGCCCGTGGGCTTGCCCGTAGTGGACAGCTTTGTCGAGCTGCATATTGAACAGGGTCCGGTTCTGGAGCGCGAGGGTGTGCAGATCGGTGTGGTGGAAGGGGTTCAGGGCATCTCCTGGACTGAATTCACCGTGGAAGGGCAGTCCAACCACGCCGGCACGACCCCCATGGCCATGCGCCACGATGCTGCGCTGGTGGCTGCGCAGGTGGCAGTGCATGTGCGTGAGCTCAGCGCACGCATGGGTGGGCGGCAGCTGGCCACGGTGGGGGCTGTGCGACTGAGCCCCAATCTGGTCAACGTCATTGCCCAGAAAGCCGTGTTCACGGTGGACCTGCGCAATACCGACAGTGCGGCGCTGGCGCAGGCCGAGGCCGACGTGCAGGCGTTTGCAGCGCGCGCGGCCGAGGCCGAGGGCGTGCGCATTTGTTCGCGCTCGCTGGCCCGCTTCGAGCCTGTGGCATTTGACCCCATGGTGATTGATCTGGTCCAGCGGCAGGCGCAAGCGCTGGGCTGCACCCACCAGCGCATGCCCAGCGGTGCCGGTCACGATGCGCAAATGCTGGCTCGCGTGTGTCCCAGCGCCATGATCTTTGTGCCCAGCACGGGCGGACTCAGCCACAACGTGCGCGAACACACCGAACCCGACGACCTGCTGCGCGGAGCCCAGTTGCTGCTCCAGGTGGTGGCCGAACTTGCCAACCGAACTTCATAGTCTTTAAACATGCCACGCTACATCAACGTCGCCCTGGGCCAGTTGGGCCCCATCCAGCGCAATGACACCCGCGCCCAAGTGGTCGGGCGCCTGTGCGCACTCATGCGCCAGGCCCACGCGGTGGGGGCGCAGCTCATCGTGTATCCCGAACTGGCGCTGACCACCTTTTTCCCGCGCTGGTACATCGAAGATCCACAGGAGATCAACCAGTACTTCGAGCGTGAGATGCCCAGCGCCGCCACCCAACCCCTGTTCAGCCTGGCGCAGGAGCTGGGTGTGGGCTTTTACCTGGGTTACGCCGAGCTGGCACAGGAGGCCGGCGCGGAGCTGCGCTACAACACCTCCATTCTGGTCGACCGCTTTGGGCAGATCGTGGCCAAGTACCGCAAGGTGCATCTGCCAGGTCACAAAGAGCATGAACCCTGGCGGCGCTTTCAGCACCTGGAAAAGCGCTACTTCACACCCGGACCCGGCTTTGGTGTGACAAACGCTTTCGGCGGCGTGATGGGCATGGCCATTTGCAACGACCGGCGCTGGGCCGAAACCTACCGCGTGATGGGCCTGCAAGGGGTGGAGATGGTGCTGATTGGCTACAACACCCCGGTGCACAACGCCCCCGCTCCCGAGCATGACGACCTTTCACTGTTTCACAACCAGCTGTCCATGCAGGCCGGTGCCTACCAGAACGGCACCTGGGTGGTGGGGGTGGCCAAAGCCGGGGTGGAAGAAGGCGTGGACAGCATAGGCGGCAGCTGCATCATCGCCCCCTCTGGCGAGGTGGTGGCCCGCTGCCTCACCAAGGGCGACGAAATGGCCATCGCCCGTTGCGACCTGGACTTCTGCGCCGTGTACAAGCGCACCACCTTCAACTTCGATATGCACCGCCAGCCCCATGCCTATGGCCTGATCGTCGAGCGCAAGGGGGAGACCCTGGCGGCAGATGGCAGCCCGCTGCCTGTGCCACCAGCCGATTGAACTTGCCATCGTTTGTATAGCTTCTTGCGCAATTTTTGCACGGACTGCAAGGGGTCTATGCTTACAACATCGGCAATCAGGCTGTTCCTGCCTGCGAAATCACGGTTTTCTCGATCAAACGGTCGTCGCCCAGCACGATCAGGGAAAACAGCAACTCGTCCAGGCTGCCGGCCTGGCTGGTCTTGCGGGCCAGCAGCGGCGTGGCCTGCGGATTGAGCACCACAAAGTCGGCTTCGCAGCCGGACAGCAGGTTGCCCACCACGCCCTGCAGGCCCAGTGCCCGGGCCGCACCGGCGGTGTGTTGCCACCACAGATGCTGGGGCTTGAGCGACACGCCGGGTTTGGTCTGCCCTTCCCTCCCCACGTAATACGCCGCCAGCATGGTGTGAAACGGACTAAAGCTGGTGCCGCCCCCCACATCGCTGGCCAGGCCATACAGAAAGCCTGCGCGGTCGGCGCCGGCATGGTCAAAGAAGCCGCTGCCAAGGAACAGGTTGCTGGTCGGGCTGACTGCCGCGGCGGTGCCGGTGCTGCGCATCAGGGCGCGGTCGTCTTCATCGAGGTGAATGCAGTGTGCATAGACGGCGCGCGGCCTGAGCAGGCCGAAATCCTCATACACGCTCAGGTAGCTGCGGGCCTGGGGATAGAGTTGGCGCACCCAGGCGACTTCGTCCCTG
This sequence comes from Polaromonas sp. JS666, assembly GCF_000013865.1. NCBI lineage: Bacteria > Pseudomonadati > Pseudomonadota > Betaproteobacteria > Burkholderiales > Comamonadaceae > Polaromonas > Polaromonas sp. JS666. The sequence goes on along the minus strand of NC_007948.1, from coordinate 1,552,109 downwards.
TTTTCTGCCACGTGCGACTGAATCCAGACATCCGGGTATTGCGCGGCGAGTTCGCCTGCGCCGCGCAGCTGGGCCTCGCTGCAACTGGGCACAAAGCGCGGCGTAATGGCGTAGCCCAGCCGGTCCACGCCATGCCATTTTTCAATCAGCGCCTCGGTATCGATCAGGCTTTGCCGGGTCTCGTCCCGCACGCCATCGGGCGCGTTCTGGTCCATCAGCACCTTGCCGGTGATCATGCGCAGGCTTTGCCGCTGCGCTTCGCCCAGCAGCGCGTTGACCGATTCGGGGTGCGAGGTCGCAAAGGCCAGCGCCGTCGTCACGCCGTGGCGCAGCAGTTCTGCGATGAAAAACGTAGCCGCTTCCGCACTGTATTCGGGGGATGAGAAGCGTTTTTCATGTGGAAAGGTGTAGTTCTCCAGCCAGGGTAGCAGGCCCTCGGCGGGCGAGCCGATCACGTCGATCTGCGGGTAGTGGATGTGCATGTCCACAAAGCCCGGCGCAATGATGCGGCCCGGCAGGTGTTCTACCTGCAGGCCGGGGTACTGGCTGCCCACCTGGGAAGCGAGTTGCTGGTAGCTGCCGATGGCCTGCACCACCTGCCGGCCCGTGGCGTCAGGGCCCACCACGAGCAGGCCATCCTGCTCGAACGTGACCTGGCCCGGCAGGCTCTCAGGTGCGGCAAAGTACAGGAGGCTGGCGCGATAGGCTTTCATGCCCGCAAGGTTACCGCAGCGCGGCCTGCAGTGCATATGCCGCGCCGGATGAGCATTATCTGCTTGGCCCCCGGGGACTTCCGCTCAACGGCTTACGCGGCAGCCATCGCCCAGCGAGGCGCGCCAGACCCGTACCGAAGTCAACCCCGGCAGGCGGGCATCGAGCTTGCGGAAGATGAACTGGCAGAGGCTCTCCAGCGTGGGCGGGCCCAGTCCTTTGACGTCGTCGAGCAGGTGGTGGTCCAGTTCCTCGCGCAGCACGGCGATTTCGCGCCGCACCAAGCCGAGGTCCATGACCATGCCGGTGGCCTCGTCGGGCTCGCCGGCAACGAAAACCTCGGCGTTGTAGGTATGGCCGTGCACGCGCTTGCTGCTCTCGGCCTCAATGGCGCGCTTGAGCGTGTGGGCCGCGTCAAAGTAGAAAGTCTGGCTGATCTCGCAGCGCATGGGTTCGTGCCTCATCGTATGCCCGTGATCTTGTGGGTCTGCAGGCTCAGCCGCCAGGCGGGCCGCTGCATGCACAGGGCGATGCAGGCCTGGGTGTTGTCGGCGCGCCGGGCATTGTCCATGGGCTGCAAAAAGCGGTGCGTAAAACGGGCCGCCTCCAGCTCGGCCAGCTCGAACCCGGCCTGCGGCCACACCACCTTGAGTTCCTGGCCTTCGCGCTGTATCCACGGTGCGCCGGCCTTGGGGCTGACGCAGATCCAGTCAATGCCGGCCGGCGCGGCAATGGTGCCGTTGGTCTCCACCGCGATCTGAAAGCCGCGCGCATGCAAGGCGGCAATCAGCGCCACATCGACCTGCAGCAGCGGCTCGCCGCCGGTCATGACCACCAGGCGGTGCGCCCGGTCATCTGCCGGCCATTGGGCTTCAATCAGGCGCGCCAGCGCATCGGCGTCGGCAAATTTGCCGCCCAGCGTGCCGTCGGTGCCGACGAAATCGGTGTCGCAAAACTGGCAGACCGCCGTGGCGCGGTCCTGCTCGCGGCCGGACCACAGGTTGCAGCCGGCAAAGCGGCAAAACACGGCCGGTCGCCCAGCGTTGGCGCCTTCGCCCTGCAGGGTGTAAAAAATCTCTTTGACCTGGTAGCTCATGCGGCCCTCCGGAACACGGGAGGGGGCGGCAGGGCGCAAGCGCGAGAAATGGAAGAAATGGGAGAAATAAAGCTGGCGGCCACGCGCGTCAACATGACAGTGGCTGCGAGGTTTTTATACATGGTAGTCCTCTACATGGCCCCGGAAACATCAGGAACAACAAACACCAGCACGCCGGGACAGCATGCTGGCAACCTGCAATTTTAACGCCTCCCGCCGGACAGCGCCCGATCAGCCGGTAAAGCCCGCGTCAGCGGGGGAATGGCCGCTGCAAGGCGCATTCGGGGTTGAGCCGCACGCCGAAGCCCGGCGCATCGAGCGCGCTGGCCTTCATGCGGCCGTTCACCGGCACCGGCTCGTCCAGCAGCATGGGGTTGAACATCGGCACCACCTCGTCGGCCTTGGGCGCCATCATCAGAAACTCGGAAAACGGGCTGTTGTGGCGCGTGATGACGAAGTGGTAGCTGTAGACCGACGAGCCGTGGGGCACCACCAGCTTGCCGTGTGCATCGGCCAGTGCCGATATTTTCAGCAGTTCGGTGATGCCGCCGCACCAGCCGACGTCGGGCTGCAGAATGTCGCAGCACTCCATCTCGAGCAGCATGCGGAAGCCCCAGCGCGTGGCTTCGTGCTCGCCGGTGGTGACCAGCATGCCGCGCGGCACGTTGCGGCGCAGCTCGGCGTAGCCCCAGTAGTCGTCGGGCGGCAGGGCTTCTTCGATCCACTTGAGCTTGTACTCGCTGGCCGCGTTGGCCAGGCGCGTGGCGTACTCTACATCCAGGCTCATCCAGCAGTCGTACATCAGCCAGAAATCGTCGCCTACGCGCTGGCGCATTTCGCCCAGCAGTTCGAGGTTTTTCTTCAGGCCCTCCTCCCGCTCGGCGGGGCCATGGTGCAGCGGCAGCTTGCCGCCGATGAAGCCCATTTTCTTGGCCAGGTCGGGGCGGGCCCCGGTGGCGTAGAAGGTCAATTCGTCGCGCACCGGGCCACCCAGCAGGGCGTGCACCGGCTCCTTGCGCACCTTGGCCAGCAGGTCCCACAGCGCCAGGTCCACGCCCGAGATGGTGTTCAGCACAATGCCCTTGCGCCCGTAGTACAGCGTGGCGTTGAACATCTGGTCCCAGATCTTCTCGATGTCGGTGACCTTGGCGCCTTCGATAAAGCGCGCCAGGTGCTTCTCGACGATCCAGCAGCCGAGTTCACCGCCGGTCGTCACCGAAAACCCCACCGTGCCGTCGCTGGCCTCGATTTCCACCACCAGCGTGCCCAGCACATTGATGCCGAAGGACTGGCGACTCTGGCGATATTCGGGGTAACGCCCCATCGGTGTGGAGATATGGTCGTCGATCCAGTGGCCGGAGCCCTGGTCGTGGTAGTCGGCGCCGCCGCCGCGGACGGTGAAGGCACGCACGTGCTTGATGGTCGGCATGTTGTTCATGATTGCTTGTGTTGCTTCTGGAGTTGCTGCTGGATGAAGGTGAACGGGGTCAGGCCGAGCGGACCACTGCGACTGCTACGGGCTGCCGGGCGCGCAGCGCCAGGAACAGCACTGCGCCCAGCAGCGTTGTACCGGCCAGCAGGTACAGCCCGGCGCTTGGCGACTCGAAAGCTTTTTCGGCCCAGGTCTTGACGTTCGGTGCAAAGAAGCCGCCCAGCGAGCCGATCGAGTTGATCAGTGCAATGCCACCGGCCGCTGCAGCGCCACCAAGGTAGGCCGTCGGGAAGGTCCAGAACAGGGGCTGGACGGCGATGAAGCCGGCGGCGGCAAAGCACAGCGCAATCAACGACAGCAGCGGTGAGCCGGCCGACACCGACAGGGCAATGCCCGCGGCGCAAACCACCAGCGTCGCGCAGGCCATGCCGGCGTGCTGCTGCCGGCGCTCGGCCAGGCGGGGAATCAGGTAGACGGCAATGACGGCGCAAATCCAGGGAATGGCCGTCACCAGGCCGACGTCGAAGCCGACCTTCTTGCCCAGCAGTGTCGCTACTTGGGTGGGCAGGTAGAACACGACGCCGTAAACGCTCATCTGGATGATGAAATAGATTGCCGCCAGGAAGAGCACGCGCCCATTGGTCAGCGCGGCCAGCACGCTGCGCGGTCCATGCTCGGCCTTGTGCTGCTCTTCCCGGGCAATTGCCGTGGCCAGCGTGGCACGCTCGGCCAGCGTCAGCCACTTCGCATCTTCAGGCCGGTTGTCCAGGTACCAGAAGGCCCAGACGCCGACCGCGCTGGCCAGCAGGCCTTCAATGAGAAACATCCACTGCCAGCCGTGCAGGCCGAACGCGCCCTGCATTTCCAGCAGGAGTCCCGACAGCGGGCTGCCAAAAATGAAAGCCAGTGGCGCGCCGAAATAAAACATGCCGATCACGCGGGTCCGCGCATGGACCGGGAACCACTTCGTGAGGAAATAGATCACGCCGGGAAAGAAGCCCGCTTCGGCCACGCCGAGCAGAAAGCGCAGCACGTAAAACGAGGTCTCGCTGGTGACGAACATCAGCGCCGCCGACACCAGCCCCCACGTGACCATGATGCGGCACATCCAGGCGCGGGCGCCGACGCGGTGCATGATCAGGTTGCTGGGAACTTCGAACAGCGCGTAGCCAATGAAGAAGATGCCGGCGCCGAAGGCATAAGCGGCGTTCGACACGCCGGTGTCGAGCTGGAAGGCCTGCTTGGCAAAGCCGATGTTGGCGCGGTCCAGAAAGGCCAGCACATACATCAGCAAAAGAAAAGGCACGAGCCGGCGAATGGCCTTGGCCGTGACCCGCTCGAGTTCGGGGTTGATTTGGGGGTTCATGAAATGTGTCTCCGGGGTTGGGGTGTGGTGCAGCTCTGCGGCTGCTTCTTGCTCATGCGGCAGCGCAAGCCAGCCTGGGGGCCGGCGCCGCGCTTGGGCTCAGGTATCAGTAGGTGGCGCGTCCGCCCGACAGGTCAAATACTGCGCCGGTGCTGAAGGCACAGTCTTCGGAGGCCAGCCAGCCGATCAGCGATGCGGCTTCATCGACCTGCAGGAAGCGGCCCATCGGGATTTTCGACAGCATGAAGTCGATGTGCTCCTGCTTCATCGAGTCGAAGATTGCCGTCTTGGCCGCAGCAGGCGTCACGGCATTGACCAGCACCCCGGTCTTCGCCAGCTCCTTGCCCAGCGACTTGGTCAGGCCAATCAGGCCGGCCTTCGATGCGCTGTAGTGCGAGGCGTTCGGATTGCCTTCCTTGCCCGCCACCGAGGCGATGTTGACGATGCGGCCATAGCCCTGCTTGACCATGTGCGGCACGATGGCGCGGCTGGTGAGATAGGGGCCGATCAGGTTGACCTCGATCACCCGGCGCCATACCTCGGGCGCCAGTTCCCAGGTCGTGCCGTTGCCGCCGGTGATGCCGGCATTGTTGACGAGGATGTCGATGCGCCCGAACGCAGCCAGCGTGGCCTGCGTGGCCGCCTCCACCGAGGCCTCGTCCGTCAGCTCGACCACCGCGGTGATGACCTTGCCGGAAGGCTTGAGCGTCTCCCTGGCCTGCGCCAGGCGCTGCGCATCGATGTCCCACAGGGCCACCGCTGCGCCGGAGGCGAGCATTCGTTGCGCCGTGGCGTAGCCCATGCCCTGGGCGCCACCGGTGATGACGGCGACGCGTTGATTCAGATCGAGCTGGTTCATATTGATTCCTGTGTTGCTTCTTGTGTAGCTTTTTGTGCTGATGCCTGCGTTGCTTCCTGTTCAGATTTCTGTGCGGCATCCTGGGGCGTGAAGGGAACGGCCGTCTGGCGCTGCTCGCCCAGCCCGCTGATGCCCAGGCGCATCACCTGCCCGGCCGACAGGTACACCGGCGTCGGCTTGTGCCCCATGCCCACGCCCGGCGGCGTGCCGGTAGAGATCACGTCGCCGGGCTGCAGGCTCATGAACTGGCTGATGTAGGCGACCAGTGTGGCTACATCGAAAATCATGGTGCGGGTGTTGCCGTTCTGGTAGCGCTTGCCGTCGACCTCCAGCCACATGTCCAGGGCCTGCGGGTCGGGCACTTCATCGCGTGTCACCATCCACGGGCCGAGCGGGCCGAAGGTGTCGCAGCCCTTGCCCTTGTCCCACTGGCCGCCGCGTTCGAGCTGGTAGGCGCGCTCGGAGACGTCGTTGATGACGCAGTAGCCGGCCACATGATCGAGCGCCCGCTCCTTTGACACATAGCGCGCGCTGCGGCCAATCACCACGCCGAGCTCGACCTCCCAGTCCACCTTCTGCGCGCCGGGCGGGATTTCGACGTTGTCGTTGGGCCCGATGATCGAACTCGTGGCCTTCATGAACAGCACCGGCTCGGTGGGAATGGCCATGCCGGATTCCCGGGCGTGGTCGGAATAGTTCAGACCGACGCAGATCAGCTTGCCCACGCCGCCAACGCACGACCCCAGGCGCGGCGATCCGGCCACCAGCGGCAAGGCCGCGGGGTCGAGGGCGGCGAGGCGTGCCATCGAGGCGCCGCCCAGCGCGTCGCCGCGAATGTCGGCCACATGGGCTGACAGGTCACGCAGGCGCCCTGCGTTGTCGATCAATCCGGGCTTTTCCTGCCCCATCGGCCCGTAGCGAACCAGCTTCATTTCGTCTCCTGTGTCGTCATTGATGAGCGCCACTGTAAGATCTCCAGTTATAGATATCCAATCGAAAATTTCGCAAAAGCATTTCCAAAATGGAATATCGACAAATCCCTGCCAATGCGGTCCCGAGGCTGATCAACCGCCTGCGCCTGAAGCACTGGGCCTTGCTGGCCGCACTGGCCGAAACGCGCACGCTGCATGAAGCCGCCACACGCATCAGCGTCACGCAGCCCTCCGCGACCAAGATGCTGGCCGACATCGAGCAGGCCTTCCAGTTCCCGCTGTTCGAGCGGCACTCCCGCGGGCTGCGGCCGACGTCGCTGGGCGAAGAGGTGGTGGGCTATGCGCGGCAATCGCAGGCCAGCCTGGCGCGCTTCATCGAAGGGCTGGAGGTCAAGCGGCGCGGCGGGCATGGGCAGTTGGTGATTGGCGCCATCATGGGGGCGGCACCCGACCTGGTGGCGCGTGCCGTGGCGCAGATCAAGCAGCAAAGGCCCCTGCTCAACATCCGCATGGTGGGCGAGACCAGTGACCAGATCAGCACGTCGCTGGAACGCCATGACATCGAGCTCGCCGTGGGCCGGTTTTCCTCGCTGCTGCAGCACAACCTGTTTGACTTCACACCCCTGTCCAATGAAGTGATGCAAGTGGTCGTGCGGCGCGGACATGCGCTGGTGCGCCAGAAGAAACTGCCGCTGGCCGCGCTGATGGACTGGCCGTGGATCCTGCAGCCGGTGACCAGCCCGGCCCGGCATCTGCTCGAAGAAGAATTCGCCAGGGCCCGGCTGTCGACCCCGGCCAACATCATCGAATGTGCGTCAGTTTTCGCAACGCTTCAGCTCCTGCAAACCAGCGATGCCGTGGCGGCGCTGCCCGAATCAGTCGTGCGCGACCATGTCAAGGCCGGCCTGTTGCGGGCGCTGCCCATCCCCATCGGCAGCGACCTCAAAGGCTTCGGCATCCTGACGCGCAAGGGCGAGCCCCTGTCGGAGATTGCCGCCACTTTTGTGAGCCTGCTGCACCAGTTCGCCGAACCAGCGGCAGTGCCGGCGCCGCGGCGGGGGCGGCGGCAGGCGCCCGCGTCGCCCTGACGCTCGCCCGACCCGGGGCCGGGTTCACGCCGGCCGGGGGTAGGCCCGGGTCATCCAGCCGTAGATGGCCGCGCCGGCCAGCAGCGTGGCGGCCGCAATTTCCAGCGACAGCGTGAAGCCTTGACCCGGGCTGCTGGTGTGCCTGAGCAGCACGGCCACCAGTGGCGGCCCCAGGATTTGTCCCACACCGTAGGTGGCGGTGAGCAGGCCCATGAAACTGGCCGCGGTGACGGGGCGCAGGCGGCGTACCTCCTGCATTGCGAAGAAAGTGATCGCCGTGAACGGCAGGCCGAGCAGCAGGCTGCCCCCGGCAAAACCGGCCAGGCTGGGGCTCCAGATACTGGCTGCAATGCCAAGCGCCTGCGTGACATAGCAGCCTGCCAGCAAGAGACGAAAGTCGATGCGGGGTGAAATGCGCGTGGCCAGCAGCGCACCCACCATCACCCCCAGCCCGAAGATGGGCCAGAACAGGTCCAGCCATGCCGATCCCGGCAGCGCGGTGCGGGCAATCACCGGCAAAAACGTGGCGGTGATGATGTAGCCGAAGCCCGCCAGCCCGTAGGCCAGCGCCAACAGCACCATCTCGCCCCGGCCGTGCCGGACCGGCGTGTCGCCGGACGAGCCGGTCGCGCGCGCGCCCAGGGCCACCAGACGCTCGTCGCCCCCTCGCAGGATGCGCCATACGGCGGCCGCCAGCCCAAAAGCCAGCACGCCAAAAATGGCCCAACCGGTCGCAGCCGTCCAGTGCCAGGCCACCATGCCGCTGGCAAACAGGCCGCTCACCACAATGCCCGCGCCCGGACCGGCGTATATCAAGCCCCCCAGCGCCGGCGTGCCGAGCCGGGCCAGCCGCGACAGGCACCAGCCCGAGGTGAACACAAACACCACCGCGCTGGTCACGCCGGCGGCGAAGCGCAGCGCCGGCCAGGCCGCAGGCTGCTGCCAGGCCATGGCCAGGGTCAGCGCACCGGTGGCCACCAGCCCGGCGCGCACCAGGGCCACATAGGCCAGCGACGGCAAGCCCCGGAACCGGGCCCACAGCCAGGGCTGCAGCGTGCACAGCAAGGCGCCCAGCATGTAACCGAAGTAGTTGGCACTGGCGAGCCAGCTGGCCGATGGCAGATCGACGACGCCGTCGTTCAGCATCATGGGCAGGAGCGGCGTGAAGGCAAAGCGGCCTATGCCCATGGCCACGGCCAGCGACACCAGCCCGGCCAGGGCGATGGGGCCAGGCGATGCGGGCGTCCGCTGCGGCTGCGGCTGCGGGATCAGTGCCATGCCTGGAAATTCATCATCGACAGCATCAACGACACCTCTCGCTGGGCCGGCGCAGCGACCCGCTCATTGAAAGGTTTCAAAGGTTTCGTCCAGACGTTGGATCAGGGCCTGTCGGGCAGGTGCACCGATGAAACTGGCCTCGAAGCTGTTGCGCGCCAGTGTGTAGGCGTGCCCTGCATTCAAGTCCACCGCGGCAAAGGTTTGCGTGAAGTTGTCATTCATGTAGCCGCCAAAATAAGCCGGGTCATCCGAGTTGACGGTGGCCACCAGCCCCGCATCCAGCAACGTGCGCAGGTTGTGGCTGGCCAGGTCGGGAAACACGCACAGCTTGAGATTGGACAGGGGGCACACCGTGAGCGGAATACGGTCCTGGGCCAGGCGCCGCATCAGGGCCGCGTCCTTGCTGGACTGCACGCCGTGGTCGACCCGCTCCACCTTGAGCAGGTCCAGGGCCGTCCAGACATAGGCGGGCGGCCCTTCTTCGCCGGCGTGCGCAACCAGGTGAAAGCCCAGCTCGCGGCAGCGGGCAAACACGCGGGCAAACTTTTCGGGCGGGTTGCCCACCTCGCCGGAGTCCAACCCGACACCGATGAATTTGTCACGGTAAGGCAGTGCCTGCTCCAGCGTTTCAAACGCCTCCTCTTCGCTGAGGTGGCGCAGGAAACACAGGATCAGCGTGGCGCTGAGGCCGAGTTCGGCCCCGGCATCGACACAGGCGCGGTGCAGGCCGTTGATGACGGTGTCCATGCCGACACCGCGCGCGGTGTGCGTCTGCGGGTCGAAAAAAAGCTCGGCATGAACCACGTTGTCCTGCGCCGCCCGCAGCAGGTAGGCGCGCGCCATGTCGTAGAAGTCCTGCTCTTTCAGCAGCACGCTGGCGCCGGCGTAATAAATGTCGAGAAAGCTCTGCAGGTTGGTGAAGGCATAGGCGCTGCGCAACTCGTCCACGCTGCGATACGGAATCGCCACGCCGTTGCGCTGCGCCAGCGCAAAAATCAGCTCGGGCTCCAGCGAGCCCTCGATGTGGATGTGCAGCTCGGCCTTGGGCATTTTCCGGAGCAGCTCGGGCAGGCGGTCGGCGGATACAGGTTTTGCAGGATTCATGTCAGCTCCAAAAGAAAAAGCTGCACTAGGCAGCCGAGGCATGATGTTTTGCTCCTTCTCCTTCGGGGGACGGTCGGGACGGGAGCGCTCGCGGTGCACACAGCAGTAGCAATAGTTGCGCTGCGGCCCTCACCCCAACCCTCTCCCAGAGGGAGAGGGAGAGGGAGAAGGAGTGGCCCTCACCCCTGCTCTCTCCGAGGGGAGAGGGAGTGAAGACTCAGTTGCCGGGAACCTTGCCTTCCACGCCCTTGACGTAGGTCTTCAGGCCACCCAGGAACTTGTCGTCGGCCACCACGTCCTTGCCCAGCAATTCCTTGCCGGTGTTGTCCATGATCGGGCCCTTCCAGATGGCAAAGCTGCCGTCCTTGAGGCCGGCCTTGATTTCGTCGATGCGCTTTTTGGTTTCGGCGGGCACGTCCTCGGCGATGGACACCATATCGATCGCGCCTTCCTTCACGCCCCACCAGATCTTGTCCGGCGAAGTCTGCCACTTGCCTTCCAGCGCGTCGCGGGTGGCCTTGATGTAGTACGGACCCCAGTTGATGACGGCGGAACCGAGGTGGGCCTTGGGGCCGTAGGCCGTCATGTCGGAATCCCAGCCGAAAGCGCGCTTGCCCTTTTCCTGGGCGGTCTTGAGCACGGCGGGCGAATCGGTGTTCTGGAACAGCACGTCTGCGCCGCCATTGATCAGGGACGTCGCGGCCTCGGTTTCCTTGCCGGGGTTGAACCATTCATTGACCCAGACCACCTTGGTCTTGATCTTGGGGTTGGAGCTCTGTGCGCCCAGCGTGAAGCTGTTGATGTTGCGCACCACTTCGGGAATCGGCACCGAGCCGACCACGCCCAGCGTGTTGGATTTGGTCATCTTGCCGGCGATCACGCCGGCCATGTAGGCGCCTTCGTAGGTTCGGCTGTCATAAGTGCGCATGTTCTCGGCGGTTTTGTAGCCGGTGGCATGCTCGAACTTGATGCCCTTGTTGTCGGCCGCCACCTTGAGCATGGATTCCATGTAGCCGAAGGTGGTGCCGAAAATCAGCTTGTTGCCTTCACCGGCCAGGTCGCGGATCACGCGCTCGGCGTCGGCCGATTCGGGCACGCTTTCCACAAACTTGGTGACGACCTTGTCGCCAAATTCCTTTTCGACCGCCTTGCGGCCGTTGTCGTGCGCAAAAGACCAGCCGCCGTCGCCCACCGGCCCGACATAGGCAAACGCTATTTTCAGCGGCTCGGCCTTGGCTGGAGCCGGCGCCGAAGCCGCGGGGGCGGGCGCAGGTGCGGGTACAGGCTCATCCTTCTTGCCGCAACCTGCCAGGGCCATGGCAGCCACTGCGGATGTCGCAGCCAGTTGGAGCAAGGAACGTTTTTTCAGGTCAGTCATGTCGTCTCCTGTAGCGACGGGTTTGCAAAAAAAGGCCATTATGAGCCCGGAAATGAGTCCGAAAAATCAGGACCCAGGGTAAAACGGTTTGCCAATGGAGCCCGGCATGTTCACGCGTATCCACTGGGGATTGCGTGAAATCAGCGCCAGCACCACGATGGTAGCCAGGTAAGGCAACATGCTCAGGAACTGGCTGGGAACATTCACCCCCGCGCCCTGCAGGTGGAACTGCAGCATGGTCACACCGCCAAACAGGTAAGCCCCAAGCAAAACCCGGGCCGGGCGCCAGGTGGCAAAGGTGGTCAGCGCCAGCGCGATCCAGCCCCGGCCGGCCACCATGCCTTCAACCCACAACGGGGTGTAGACCGTGGAAATGTAGGCCCCGGCGAGGCCGCACAGGGCACCGCCCGCAACCACCGCCGCCAGGCGGATGCGCCGCACCGGGTAGCCCAGCGCATGGGCCGACTCGGGCGATTCGCCCACCGCCCTGAGCACCAGGCCGGCGCGTGTACGGTAGAGAAACCAGATCAAGCCAAACGCCAGCGCAATGGTCAGGTAGACCAGGGGGTGCTGGCGAAACAGCGCCGGCCCCAGCAACGGAAGGTCGCTGAGCACCGGAAGCTCCAGCGGTGTGCGCTCGGGCAACTTGGCCTGCACATAGGGGATGCCGGCAAAAGCCGAAAAGCCCACGCCGAAAAGACTGAGCGCCAGCCCGGTGGCGTACTGGTTGGTATTGAGCCAGATCACCAGCACGCCAAAGATGGCCGCCAGCACGGCCCCGGCCGCCATGCCCGCGGCAAAACCCAGCCAGGTATTGCCGGTGTGCACCACAGTGGCAAAGCCGGCAATCGCCGCGCACAAGAGCATGCCTTCGGCACCCAGGTTGACGATGCCGGCCTTTTCGTTGATCAGCAGGCCCAGCCCGGCAATGGCCAGAACCGTGCCCGCGCTGAGCGTGGCGGCAAACAGCAGTGCATAGGATTCCATCAGTGCGCCTCCCGGGGGGTTGTTTGCGGGATGGCGGGGATGGGCGCCTGGCGCGCAGCCCTGACGAATTTGATGCGGTAGGCGATCAGCGTGTCAGCCGCCAGCAGCGTGAACAGCAGCAGGCCCTGGAAGACGCCGGTGAGCGATTTGGGCAGCCCCAGCCGCGACTGGGCCAGCTCGCCACCAATGTAGAACATGCTCATCAACAGGGCCGAAAACACCATGCCCACCGGATGCAGCCGCCCGACGAACGCCACGATGATGGCGGCAAAGCCATAACCCACGGGGACATGAGGCGTGAGCTGGCCGATAGGCCCGGCCACCTCCAGCGCACCGGCCAGGCCGGCCGCACCGCCCGAGGCCAGAAGCGCCACCCACAAGGCCTTGCGCGAGGAAAAGCCGGCATAGCGCGCCGCCGCCGGCGCCAGGCCGCCGACCTGCAAGGCAAAGCCGGCGCGGGTGCGAAACAAAAATACCCACAGGGCGGCCGCGCCCAGCAGCGCCAGCAGCAGCCCGATGCTCACGCGCGAGCCCTGCACCAGCCGCGGAATTTGCGTGACGGCCTCGAAATTTTTCGTCTGCGGAAAGTTGTAGCCGGCCGGGTCCTTCCAGGGCCCGTACACCAGGTAGCTGAGCACCAGCACGGCAACATAGACCAGCATCAGGCTGACCAGGATTTCGTTCGCATTGAAGCGATCCCGCAGCAAGGCGGTGAGCGCCGCCCAGGCCATGCCGCCGGCCACCCCGGCCAGCAAAATGGCCGCCACGATCCAGCTGCCGGTGGTTTTGTCGGCCAGCAGGGCCACGCCGCCGGCCACCACGGCGCCCATCACAAACTGCCCTTCGGCGCCGATGTTCCAGACGTTGGAGCGAAAACACACGGCCAGGCCCAACGCAATGATCAGCAGCGGCGTGGCCTTGACCATCAGCTCGCCAATCGCATAGGGCGTTTTGATGGGGTCCCAGAAGAACACCAGCAAACCCTTGACCGGGTCCTTGCCCAGCGCCGTGAACATCAGCACGCCGATCACCACGGTCACCAGCAGCGCCAGCAGTGGCGAGGCATAGCTCCAGAACTTCGAAGTCTGGGGTCTGGCTTCAAGCCGCAGCATGTGGAACTCCTTTTCCCGTTGGGGCACCTTGATCCCACAGCCCGCTCATCCACTGCCCCACCCGCTCCACCGTCGCGTCGGCGCGCCGCAGCGAGGGCGAGAGCTGCCCTTTGGCCATGACGTAGAGGCGGTCACAGATTTCGAACAGCTCTTCCAGCTCTTCGCTGACCACCAGCACGGCACAGCCGCTGTCGCGCAGTTTCAAAATCTCGCCACGGATTTGCGCGGCGGCCCCGACGTCAACACCCCAGGTCGGCTGCGAGACGATCAGCAGGCTGGGCTTGGCCTCAATCTCGCGGCCGACAATGAATTTCTGCAGGTTGCCGCCCGACAGCGACATCGCCGCGGCATTGGCTCCGTTGGCTTTCACGTTGTAGCGCCCGATGATGCCCTCGGCCTGCGCCTGCAAACCAGCCAGATGAATCCAGCCCCCCGCCTTCACGGCATCGCCCCGCGTCAGCAGCAGGTTGTGCGCCAGCCCCAGCGTGGGCACGGCACCGCGCCCCAGCCGCTCCTCGGGCACAAAGTTCAGACCCAGCTCGCGGCGCTGCATCGGGCCCAGCCTTCCGGCGTCCTGGTTTCTGACCAGGATGGTGCCCGCGGCAGCCCGCGTGTCTTCGCCGGACAGGGCGTACAGCAGTTCTTTTTGCCCGTTGCCCGACACACCGGCAATGCCGACCACCTCGCCGGCACAGACCTGCAGGGCGACCCGCTGCAAGTCCACGCCGAATTGCTCCTCACGGGCCAGGCTCAGCCCGCGCACGTCGAGCACGGTCGCACCGACCTGCACCTCGCGGTGCTCCAGGGCCGGCGGCTCGGCGCCAATCATCAGCCGGCTCAGCGAGGCATTGGACTCCTGGCGCGGATCGCAGACCCCCGAGACGCGCCCGCCGCGCAGCACGGTGCAGGCGGTACAGAGCGCGCGGATTTCATGGAGCTTGTGGCTGATGTACAAAATGCTGCAGCCCTGCTCCGCCAGCCGGCGCAGCGTGACGAACAGGCTCTCCACCGCTTGCGGCGTCAGCACCGAGGTGGGCTCGTCGAGGATCAGCAGTTTGGGATGGGTCAGCAATGCCCGCACGATCTCCACGCGCTGGCGCTCGCCCACGCTCAGGGTGTGCACGGGCCGCGTCGGGTCGAGCTCCAGTCCGTAGGCCTGCGTCGTTTGCGTGATGCGCTGCGACACCTCGGCCAGGCGCAGCTTGTCCAGCCCGAGCCAGACGTTTTCGGCCACCGTCAGCGTGTCAAACAGGCTGAAATGCTGAAACACCATGCTGATGCCCAAGGCGCGCGCCTCGTGCGGGTTGCGCACCAGCACCGGCTGGCCGTCCATCACCACGCTGCCGGCGTCGGGCTTGACCGAGCCATAGATGATTTTCATCAGGGTGGATTTGCCGGCACCGTTTTCACCCAGCACGGCATGGATCTCGCCGGGCTGCACCGTCAGTGCAATGTCGCTGTTGGCCAGCACGCCGGGGTAGCGCTTGGTGATGCCCGCAAGCTGCAGCCGGGGTGGCGCACCCCCGCCCACCGCACCGCTGCTTTGGGTGGGATTGTCAGTGACGGTAGGTGAAGCAGTCATTGTCTCGGGTTGTCTGATTGTGTGTGATTGGCTGATCGTCTGATTGGTGGATGTTGCAGGCCTGTCACCGTTGATTGACGTTGATTGATGGGTACCAAATGCTATTCTTTTCGGAGCGAAGTAGCCACTGACTTGACGCGCTCGCGCAGCCATTTGGCGGCATTGGAGGCATGCGTGCGTTCGTGCCAGAGCTGGTAGTACATCATGCGGGGAAACTCGATCGGGCACGGCAGTATTTTGACCGGCAGCAGCCCGGCAAACCGCTCGCAGTACTGCCGGCCGGTCGTCATGATCAGCAAGCTCGATGCCACCATGGAGGGCATCAGGCCAAAGTGCGGGCAGCGCACCGTGATGTTGCGCTGCAGCCCGAGTGTGTCCAGGTGCTCGTCAATCACGCCCTTGGCGCCCGGGTGCGTGGCCATCGGTGCAATGTGCTCGGCCTCCAGCCAGTTCGCGACGTGCGCCGCGCTCCAGCCGCGGCGCACGGCCGGATGGTCTTTGGCGACCAGGCACACCACCTCGTCGCCAAACAGCCGCCCCATGTGCAGGTCATCGGGTGGCGCGGCCCAGTTGCCGATCACGATGTCCACCTGACCCTGCGCCAGGTGGGCGCGGTAGTCGGACTCGGCCGTGAGCGGGTGGATTTCAATATGGCAGCGTGGCGCCTGTTTCTTGATTTGCGCCACCAGCTGCGGCAGGAACAGGGGATCGAGGTAGTCGCTGGCCGCCAGGCGGAAGGTGGTTTCGGCGGTGGCCGGTTCAAACCCCTTGGCGTTGCTGAACAGCATGCTGGATGCGCGAAGAATGCTGGCCGAGGGCTCGATCATGCGCAGGCCGGCATCGGTGGGCACCATGCCGGCGCCCGAGCGCACAAGAATCGGGTCGCCAGCCAGCTCGCGCAGGCGCTTGAGCGCCGCGCTGACAGCGGGTTGGTACATTCCCAGGCGCATGGCGGCGCGTGATACGCTGCGTTCAGTAAGCACGGTATTCAAGACCCTGATGAGGTGGAGGTCTATCTTGTCGAAAAGCGCCTGATCTTTCATACGCTCTTGCCCATGCGCCTGATACGCGCTTTTGTATGCCGACTGTGGACTGACTGTTTTACCCTGAAACTCATGTCTAGCATGGCCATCCGATCTGACACCCAGAACACTGTCAAGCCCATCCGGTTCATCCGGCGTGGTGAAGTGGTAACGCTTGCCAATGTACCACCCAGCCGCACCCTGCTGGAGGTACTGCGCGAAGACCTCGCCTGCACCGGCACCAAGGAAGGCTGCGGCGAAGGCGACTGCGGCGCCTGCACCGTGGTGCTGGGCGAGGCCGACGGCAAGACCATCCGCTACCGCGCCATCAACAGCTGCATCCGGCTGGCGCATTCGATTGACGGCCTGGCGCTGTGGACGGTGGAAGACATTGCCCCCACGCTTTTCACTTCGCCTTCGGCTTCGTGTAATGCGCTGCCCCCCGAGGGGGCGCTGCGCCTGCGGCCCGGCAAAGCCGGTTCCGCGGCCCCTACTGGCGAAGAAGAAAGGGGTAAACCAACACTACACCCCGCACAAGAGGCCATGGTCCAGTTCCACGGTTCCCAATGCGGCTTTTGTACGCCGGGCTTTGTGATGAGCCTGTTCGGCATGTACCACAACCATGTCGGACGGGGCCAGCCCATCACGCGCGCGCTGGCGCAGGAAGAACTGTCCGGCAACCTGTGCCGCTGCACCGGCTACCGGCCCATCCTCGACGCCGCGCAAGCCATGGACCAGCTCCCGCAAGTGGCCGTTGACGAAGCCGGACTGCTGAAAAAAATGAAGCAGCTCGCGCATGCACCGTACCGGCCAGGCCCGGATTTCTCCTCGGATTTTTCTTATGAATCGCCCCCCACGCTGGCTGCGCTGCTGAAAGCGCGAGCCGCGCACCCCGAGGCCCAACTGGTGGCCGGCTGCACCGACGTGGGCCTGTGGGTGACCAAGCAGCACCAGCAGTTCAGCCGGGTGCTGGACGTGACCAGGGTTCGGGAGCTGCGCCGCATTGAAGACTACCCGCAGCACATTGCGATAGGCGCCGCGGTGACGCTGGCCGATGCCTATGCCGCGCTGGCGAAGGACCGGCCCCAGCTGCACACCTTTGCCGCCCGCTTTGCCGGCCTGCCGGTGCGCAACGCGGGCACGATGGGCGGCAATGTCGCCAATGGCTCGCCGATTGGCGACTCCATGCCGCTGCTAATTGCCCTGGGCGCCAACGTCGTGCTGATGAATGAACGGCAAGGTGTGATGGGCCACCGCGAGATGCCGCTGGAGCAGCTCTACACCGGCTATCGCCAGAGCGTGATGGCCCCGGATGAAGTGCTGGCTTGGGTGAAGGTGCCGAGGCCGGCCAGCCCTCACCCTAACCCTCTCCCAGGGGGAGAGGGGATTGAAGAAAAAGACGGTATTGCTCCCTCGCCCCTCTGGGGAGAGGGCTGGGGTGAGGGGCAGGAGTTGCTGCGCATCTACAAAATCTCCAAGCGCTACGACGACGATATCTCCGCGGTCTGCCTGGCCCTGAACCTGCACATCGACAAGGGCATCGTGACCAGCGCGTCGATAGGCGCGGGCGGTGTCGCCGCAACACCCGTGCGCGCCGTCAAGACCGAGGCAGCGCTGCTCGGCCAGGCGTGGACTGCCGAGACGGTGCAACAAGCCATCACCACCTTGCGCGCCGAGTTCTCGCCGATCTCGGACATGCGCGCTTCCGCCGCCTACCGCAGCACGGTGCTGGGCAACCTGCTGCAGCGCTACTGGCTCGAAAGCCAGGGCCTGCAGCAGATCAACCTGGAATCCTTCCGGCTGGAGGAGCTCGCATGAACGCCCCTGAAATACTGCCGGTTCATGCGGCCGGACCGGCACACCCGCCGGCCGCCGGACGCCCGCACTTTCACGAAAGTGCCCGCGCGCAGGTGGCCGGTGCAGCCATGTATGTCGATGACATTCCCGAGGTCAAGGGCACGCTGTTTGCGGCGCCCATCCTGTCGACCGTGGCCCACGGCAAGCTGCTGGGTGTCGATGCCAGCGCCGCGCTGGCCATGCCCGGCGTGCGCGGTGTGGTGCTGGCCGGCGACATCCCGGGCAACCCGCTGCTCCCCACGTTTGGGCAAGACGAGCCCGTGCTGGCGACGACCAAGGTCGAGCACATCGGCCAGGTGATCGGCGTGGTCGCGGCCGACACCGTGATGCAGGCCCGTCGCGCGGCGCGCAAGGTTCAACTCACCATAGAAGCGCTGCCGCCGGTGCTCAAGGTCCGGGACGCGCTGGCAGCACAAAGCTTTGTCTTGCCGCCCGTGGTCGTCAAACGCGGCAATGCCGAGGCCGCGCTGGCAGCGGCGCCGCACACCCTCAGCGGCTCCTTCGAGGTGGGTGGGCAGGAGCATTTTTATCTCGAAGGCCAGGTGGCCTACGCGTTGCCGCAAGAGCAAAACCAGTGGCTGATTTATTCCAGCACGCAGCACCCCGGCGAAGCCCAGCACTGGGTGTCGCACGCGCTGGGCATTGACAGCCACGCCGTGCGCGTCGAGTGCCGCCGCATGGGCGGCGGGTTTGGCGGCAAGGAAACCCAAAGCGGCCACATGGCCGTGTGGGCAGCGCTTGCGGCCCACAAACTCGGGCGGCCAGTCAAGCTGCGCATGGACCGCGACGACGACTTCCTGGTCACCGGCAAACGCCATCCGTTTGCCTATGACTACACGGTGGGCTTTGACGACAGCGGCCGCCTGTGCGGCCTCAAGCTCATGATGGCCGTGAACTGCGGCTTCAGCGCCGACCTCAGCGGCCCGGTGGCTGACCGCGCGATTTTTCACGCCGACAACGCCTACTTTCTCGAAGACGTGACGATCACGTCCTGCCGCTGCAAGACCAATATGCAGAGCAACACGGCGTTTCGCGGTTTTGGCGGGCCGCAAGGCATGATCGCAATCGAAACTATCCTGGGTGACATTGCCCGGACGCTGGGGCTGGATCCGCTCGATGTGCGCAAGCGCAACCTGTACAGCGACGAGGTCGTCGCGCCGAAGACCGACACCACGCCCGAAAGGCGCCGGGACACAACCCACTACGGCATGCAGGTCGAAGACAACATCCTGCAACCCCTGCTGTCCAGGCTGGAGCAGACTGCGCACTATCGCCAGCGGCGTGAAGCCATGGCCGCATGGAATGCGCAAAGCCCGGTGATCAAGCGCGGCATCGCCATCACGCCCGTCAAGTTCGGCATCTCGTTCACCGCCACCCTGTTCAACCAGGCCGGCGCGCTGGTGCATGTGTACACCGACGGCAGCGTGCAGGTGAACCACGGCGGCACCGAGATGGGCCAGGGCCTGAACACCAAGGTGGCGCAAATCGTGGCCGACGAACTCGGCGTGGCGTTTGAGCAGGTGCTGGCCACAGCGAGCGACACGAGCAAAATCCCCAACGCCTCCGCCACCGCCGCATCCGCCGGCACCGACCTCAATGCCAGGGCGGCGCAGTATGCCGCCCGCCAGGTGCGAGACAATCTGGCGCAGCTGGTGGCCGGGCTGGACCGCTGCGATGTGGGGGCGGTACGTTTTGCGGGCGGCGAAGTCACGACACCGGCCCGCACGCGTGCGTTCACCGAGGTGGCCAAGCTCGCGCATGCCAACCGCATCCAGCTCTGGAGCGACGGCTTTTACCGCACGCCAAAAATCCATTACGACAAAACCACGCTGACCGGCCGGCCGTTTTACTACTTCGCCTACGGCGCGGCGTGCACCGAAGTCGCCATCGACACCCTGACCGGCGAAAGCCGCGTGCTAAAAGTCGACATCCTGCACGACGTGGGCACCAGCATCAACCCGGCGATCGATATCGGGCAGATCGAAGGCGGTTTTGTGCAAGGCATGGGCTGGCTGACGACGGAGCAACTGGTGTGGAGCGACAAAGGCCAGCTCAGCACCCATGCGCCCAGCACCTACAAAATCCCGACCACGGGCGACATTCCGGAGCACTTCAACATCGCACTGTGGCCCGAACCCAACCGCGAAGACAACGTGTTTGGCAGCAAGGCTGTGGGCGAGCCGCCGCTGATGCTGGCGATCAGCGTGTATGAGGCCTTGCGCGATGCGATCGCTTCAGTCCGGCCGGACCGGACCGTCGTGCTGCAGGCACCGGCCACGCCCGAGCATGTGCTGGCGGCGCTTGGCCGCCCTGCCGATATTCCTGCTCACATCTTCATGTCGAGGAAACCCCGCAAGGTTTGAGACGTGTTGCCGACATGCCAAGCCAGGAAGAACTCGGTTTTCGCCCGGGTCCCGCGCAGGGCCCGGTATAAAACATTCTGCATCTGCAGCCTTTGCATCGACTCGGGGACGATGGCAATCCCGACGCCGGCCGCCACCAGACCCACCACGGTCGACATCGGGTAGGCCTCTTGCACGATGCGCGGTGAAAAGCCCGCGGCCTCGCACATCTTGCGCAGCTGTTCGTGGATCGCCGGCGCCTCGCTGCGGCTGAAGAATACGAAGTCGTCCTCCGCCAGCGACTGCAGCATGACCCTGTCCTGCCCCGCCAGCCGGTGATGCACCGGCAGCGCGGCCATGAAGCCTTCCTTGAACAGGCTGCGCGTGGCCAGCCAGGGCTCGGTGACGGCCTGGCGAATGATGCCGACGTCGATCTCGCTGTTTTTGAGCATGACGGTTTGCCGGGCCACCGTGAGCTGCTGCACGGACACCGCCACATGCGGATAGATCTGCCGGTATTGGCTTAACAGGGCAGGCACCGAGGTGTAAATGGTGGAGCCCACAAACCCGATGCGCAGCGAGCCGGTTTCTCCGCGGCTGGCGCGGCCGACGACCTCGGGAATGCCCGCCGCCAGCGCCAGCAGGCGGCGGGCTTCCTCCAGCAGCGCCTGGCCCGCCTGCGTCAGGGCCACCTCATGCGAGGAACGGATCAGCAAAACCGCCCCCAGTTCCTGTTCGAGCTTGGCGATCTGGCGGCTCAGGGGCGGCTGTGAAATGTGTACGCGCGAGGCGGCGCGGCTAAAGCTCAGCTCTTCGGCCACGGCCACGAAGTAGGACAGTTGGCGCAAGTCCATGAATACCTTTCTGGTATAGCCAATGACTTTATTATGCATTGGACAGCAATAAAGGCGGGGCATAGCATCCACTCCATAACGACTGCTTCTGGAGACAAAATGACCCCTCACCTTCCCCCCGGTTCCGGCCGGCGCCGCCTGCTCTCGCACAGCCTGAAGTTCGCCGCCCTGGCGCTGGCCTTGTCGGCCGCCTGGGTTCCGCCCGCAACCGCCCAGGCGGCTTACCCGTCCAGGCCCATCAAGCTGATAGCGCCTTTTGCCGCGGGCGGCGCGGCCGACACGGTGGCGCGCATCCTGGCGCCCAAGCTGTCCGAATCGCTGGGCCAGCCCATCATCATTGAAAACCGCGCCGGCGCGAGCGGCGCCATCGGTTCCGCCTATGTCGCGGCGGCAGCGCCGGACGGCTACACCCTGCTGCTCAACCTGGGCCCGCCGCACCAGACCGTGCAGTTCTTTACCAAGGGGATCAAGTACGACCCGGTCAAGGACTTCACCGCCATTTCGCACGTGGCCACCGCGCCGCAGTCGCTGGTAGTGCCCGCGTCCTCGCCGATCAAGTCGGTGGCCGATTTCGTCGCGGCGGCCAAGGCCTCGCCCAAGGGCCTGTCCTATGCGACCTCCGGTTCGGGGACCTCGCAGCACCTGGCCGGCCTGCTGCTGGCGAGTTCGCAAAAACTCGCGCTGACGCACGTCGGCTACCGGGGCGGCGCGCCGGCCCTGACCGACGTCGTCGGCGCACAGATCGACGCCGGCCTGCTGGTGCTGTCCAACACCCTGCCTTACATCCAGGCCGGAAAACTCCGCGCGCTGGGCGTGGTGGAAAGCCACCGCTCCAAATCTGCCCCCAACATCCCGACGCTGGCCGAAGGCGGCCTCACGGGCTTTTCGGTGCCCGACACCTGGGTGGGCGTCATGGGGCCAGCCGGCCTTCCCGCACCCATCGTGCAGCGGCTCAATGCCGACATCCTCAATATCCTCCGCAATCCGGACGTCAAGGCGCAACTGCAGCAAAACGGCTATGACGCCGTCGAAGCCTCGCCCGAAGAGTTCGCCAGGCTGCTGGCCGACAGCACCCAGGTCTACAAGTCCATCGTCCAGAAAGCCGGCATCACGCCCGAATGAATTGCACCAGGAAACCAACGAAAACATGAAAACCCAAGCCACCACCCCCGCAGGCCGCAGGGCCAGCGCCGCCTTTCCCCGCTTGACCGTCGTGCTGACCTTCCTGATGGAGAACTGGTCCGTCGGCAAGGCGCCGCCCTATTCGCCCATGACCAGCCCGCCCAAGGCCGGCGAGATCGACCGAGCCGGCATTCTCTGGGCCAATTACGGCGGGCGATCCGGCATTGCCAGGCTGATGCGGATCGCCGAACGCCACGGCGTGTCAGGAACGGTCTGCGTGAACGCGCGCTCGGCGGAGCTGTTTCCCGAGACGGTCAGGCACATCGTGAAGTCGGGCTTTGAACTGGGCGGCCACAACTATGCGCAAGACGAGGTGCTGTCCGGCCTGAACGAGGCCGACGAGCGCGCGCTGATCCAGAAGAGCCTGCGCATCCTGCAGGAAGTCTCTAGCGTGCGCCCCACCGGCTGGCTGAGCTCCACCATCGCGACCACGGAGCGCACGGCCGACCTGCTGACCCAGGAGGGCCTGCTCTGGCACGGCGACTACAACGACATCGACCAGCCGCAGCAGGTGGCGACGCCGTCCGGCCGCATCGTGGCGATTCCGCACAGCGACTATGCCGACAACCGCGTGCTGCGCGGCGCGCCGGACGACTGGTACCACTGCTACAAGGACATGTTCGACTACCTCTACCGCCAGGAGTCGGGCTCGCTCATCAACATCACCATGCACGGCAACTTCGGCGGCCGGCCGCTGATGTCGGCGCAGCTGGACAAGCTGCTGACCTACATGCTGGCCCATGACGAGGTCTGGGTGCCGCGGCATGACGAGTTGGCCCATTGGGTCAACGAGCACGGCATAGCCGAAACGCCCTTCATCCAGCGCTTTGCGGCCTGAGCCGACGCCCACCCACCGTAACAACACCAACAGGAAGCCCGAGACATGATCACCGAGTCTGAACACCGGCAGGCCGCGGACGCGCTGCTGGAAGCCGGCCGAACCCGCCAACCAATACGCCAGGTCAGCCAGACCTGGCCCGCGATGGAAATTGAAGACGCCTATGCCATCCAGAAACTCTGGGCGGACAGCAAGATGGCGCAGGGCGCGCGCATCGTTGGCCACAAGATAGGCCTGACCTCACGCGCGATGCAGAGGGCGTCAAAAATGACGGAGCCGGACTACGGCATGCTCATGGACGACATGCTGTACACCGACGGCGCCCGCATACCGGCCAGCGGCTTTCATTCGCCGCGCCTGGAAGTGGAGCTGGCCTTTGTGCTGGGCCGGCCGCTGGGCGGCAAGAACGTCACCATCTATGACGTGCTGGACGCCACGGCCTATGTGACGCCCGCGCTGGAAATCATCGACTACCGCACCGAAGTGCCGCGCGCGATTTGCGACACGATCGCGGACAACGCGGCAGCGGCGGCCATGGTGACGGGCGGGCGTGTCGTCAAACCCATGGACGTCGACCTGCGATGGGTCAGCGCAACGCTGTCCAAGAACGGCATCATCGAAGAGTCCGGCGTTTCCGCCGCCGTCATGGGGCACCCCGCCATGGGCATCGTCTGGCTGGCCAACAAGCTGGCGCTGCACGGCATCACGATGCAAGCGGGCCACATCCTGCTGGCGGGCTCGTTCACGCGGCCCACGCCGGTCGCCGCGGGCGACACCATCCAGGCCGACTTCGGGCCGCTAGGCTCCATCGGCGTGTCTTTCAGCTAAGAGCCGCTCTAAACTCGCCGTCGGGTGCGCGAAATCCCTTCGCCGCCCGGTCGCAACAACGCGCGCAATCATCAAGCAACAAGGCGGAACCATGGAATTGCCAGTCAACCAATTCAAGAAAATGCTGCTGGGCGGCCATCAGCAGATAGGCCTGTGGTGCACGCTCTCCAGCCCCTACGGCGTCGAGCTGCTAGCCGGTTCCGGCTTTGAATGGCTGCTGCTGGACACCGAGCATTCCCCCAGTGACGTCACCAACGTGCTGGCCCAGCTCCAGACCGTCGCGCCCTACCCGGTTTCCGCCGTGGTCAGGCCCGCCTGGAACGACCCGGTGCTGATCAAGCGCTACCTCGATATCGGGGCGCAGACCCTGTTGATCCCCTATGTGCAGAACGCCGAGGAAGCCAGGCGGGCCGTGCAGAGCATTACCTACCCCGGCGGTGGCATGCGCGGCGTGTCGGCGCTGACGCGGGCCTCGCGCTTCGGCCGTGTTCCGAACTACGCCCAAACCTGCCGCGACGAGCTGTGCCTGCTGGTGCAGATTGAAACCCTGGAAGCGCTCGACAACATCGAAGCGATTGCGGCCGTCGAGGGCGTGGACGGCATCTTCATCGGCCCGGGCGACCTGGCCGCCAGCATGGGTCACCTCGGCGAGCCGGGCAACGCCGCCGTTGTCGCGAGGATCGAAGAAGCCATCCGGCGCATCGTGAAATGTGGCAAGCCCGCCGGCATCCTGACGGGCGACGAGGCCTTTGCCCAGCGCTGCATCTCGCTGGGAACCCGCTTTACCGCGGTGGGCGTGGACGTGGGGCTGTTGGCCCGGTCGACCTCGCAGCTGCGGCAGCGTTTCGGCGGCGCCAAAGCCTGAATCAAGGCCTGACATCAGGCCTCGCGGTACAGCCCCGAATCGCCGCGCACGCCCAGCTTTTTCCGGAAGGCCTGCAGGTCAAAGCCCTCGCGGGCGAGCTGCTTTTGCATGAGGGCCTGTGCAGCTACAAAATCAATAGGGCCACCGGAATCGCTCCGGTCAGCGCATCAGCCTTCCAGCGAAATCACCGTACCGCCATCCAATGGCTCGCATGAAAACTTCACCGGCAGAAAGGTTTCAATGGTCCGCGCGTTGGTGCGGGTGTGCTCGGTGAGTTCCGTCGCCCAGTAGCGTCCCACCCTTCCCTGCAGGCTCGCCAGGGCCATGGGGATCATCAGTTGGTCCGCCAGATGCGGCCCCACCGGCGCCCGGTGAGTCTGGTAGTCCCTCACCTCCTGCAGCACGCGGCGGGCGACCTGCTCGGCACCGATGCCTTTGTCGCCATAGGCTGCAAACACCTCGGTGATGTGCTCATAGCGCAGGACGGCCAGCAGCGCGTTGCCCGGCCCCTCGTTGCTGCGCAGTCCGCGGTCGCGCAAGCAGTCTTCGTCCCAGCCAAGCCCCTTGCGCAGCACGGCCAGTTCCCGCTCAGCCACGCCTCGGGGCAGGCCCGCATGCAGGCACTCGGCATAAGCCTCCAGCAGCGCGCCGCGCTCCATGAGGTGGAGGGCGGCAAAGCCCTGGGCGGGTGGACGCAAGCGCACGCGGGCCTCTCCGCCTCCCGCCGGGTAAAAGCCGTGGCGGCGCAGTTCAATGTCAAATAGCGCCTCGCCGTTGCCGGAGAAATAAGGCGCCAGCAGGGTCAGAAACGAAATCGACGGCGCCATTGGGTTATGCGTCCCGCCGCTGAGCAGCAGCGTTGAGGCCTCCTTGGCGTGCAGCAGCGGCCACAGCACGGTTTGCAGCACCAGCGTGCAACTGCCTGCCGAGCCGACCGCAAACTCGTAGTCGCCCGCGCGCACCTCACCGGGCGTGAACAGCAGCGTAGTTTCACCAATCTGCACGGGCTGGCCGGCGGCGTTGACGGCAGCGCTATGGCCCGGGCCGCCGCCCACGGCCATAGCGGCGTTCACACAGGCCAGATGCTGGCGCATCAGGCCAGGCTTGGGCCGTTTGGCGCGGATGTTGTCCATGCGAAACGGCTTGCCCGTCACCAGGCTGAGCGCCAGCGCCGTGCGCAAAATCTGCCCGCCGCCTTCGCCTTGCGAGCCATCGAGTTCAATCATTTTTTTTGCTTTCTTTTTTTGTTCTTACTTACCGGGAGCCAAGGCAACCTTCCTCTCGGGAGAGTCTCACGCTAGCCCTTCACACACACTACCTGCTTGAGCGTGTAGACCACTTCCACTAGGTCGCTTTGCGCGAGCATCACGGCATCGATGTCCTTGTACGCCATCGGGATCTCGTCGATCACCTCGACGTCCTTGCGGCATTCCACCCCTTCCGTAGCCTTGATCTGGTCGTCCACCGTGAACAGCTTTCTGGCCTGGGTGCGGCTCATGGTCCTGCCGGCCCCGTGGCTGCAGCTCATGAAGCTGTCCGGATTGCCCTTGCCGCGCACGATGAAACTCTTGGCGCCCATGCTCCCGGGAATGATCCCAAGCTCTCCCGCCTTGGCACTCACAGCTCCTTTGCGGGTCACAAACACCTCTTGCCCAAAGTGCGTTTCCTTCTGCACATAGTTGTGGTGGCAATTCACCGCTTCCAGGTGCGTCTCGAAGGGCTTGCTGATCACCTTGCGCAGCGCGCCTATCGCGGCCTGCATCATCACCTCGCGGTTCAGGCGCGCGAACTTCTGCGCCCAGCCCACGCCGCGCACATAGTCGCCGAAGTACTGCGAACCTTCCTCGAGGTAAGCCAGGTCCTTGTCCGGCAGGTTGCGCTGGTGCAGCTCGGCATCCTTCTTGGCAAGTTCGATGAAGTGCGTACCGATGGCGTTGCCCACCCCCCGCGAACCGCTGTGCAGCATGATCCACACACCGCCGCTTTCGTCGAGGCACACCTCGACGAAGTGGTTGCCGCCGCCCAGGGTTCCCATGTGGCGGTGGTTGTTGGTGTTCTTCAGGCGTGGGTAGTCCAGGCATAGCGCTTCAAACTCATCCACCAGCTGGCCCCAGGCCGCATCGGCCGCGCCTGGCGGGTTGGTCCAGGCGCCGACCTCCCGCGTCGATCCGTTCCTGCGGTAGGTCTTGGGTGCGGAACCGTGCGGCACGGCTTTTTCGATTTCCGAGCGCAGCGGCCCGAGGTTGTCGGGCAGGTCTTCGGCGCGAAGCGTGGTCTTACAGGCCATCATGCCGCAGCCGATGTCCACGCCGACCGCCGCCGGAATGATGGCCTTGAAGGTCGGGATCACGCTGCCAATGGTCGCACCCAGGCCGTAGTGCACATCGGGCATCACGGCCACGTGCCTGAACACGATGGGCAGGCGCGCCGAGTTCTCAAGCTGCCTGAGCGCCTGAGCCTCGACCGGCACGCCATTGGTCCACATCTTCACGGGCACGCCGCCTTGGACGTCATGTTGTTGGTAGTTCATTTTCTTATCCTAATCAGTCATCAGATCAAATACGGTTTCTGCTATCTCTTGCGGAGTTATCCAGCTGCGAGTTCGCGTCTCAAGGTGTTATTCATTTTTTTAATCCCATTTTTGTGGACGCGGCGGGATTCGAACCCGTATCAACAGGGCGACCAGGGTTTTGAGTCCGCTGGTCGAGCCGGCAATTGGAAACGCACATCAGTGGGCACCCGTCATCGGAGCGAACACCTGCATCCTCAACCTTGCTTGCCAACCCACTTGTCCCGCCCTGCCCGGTACTACCCGGCCTGCCGATAATTTCAACATTTTTGGCGTGGCGCTCCCATCCGTGCCAGCGCGCCCTTTTCCTATCTTTTCAACACTCAACGCAGCTTCACCAGCCCGTTGAGCACTTGCTCCAGTCCTCCGAACACCGATATCTTGTCGATCCGTTCCGCCACACGCTCCAGCGTCTCCAGTTCCTTCATGCGCAGGACAATCGGGTTGTCCTCCATGATCTTCGCCGTGTTGAGCAGCGAGCGCGTTGCCGCGGTTTCTTCGCGCCGGCGAATCGCGTTGGCCTGGGCAGACTTCTCGGCTTCCACCACCTGCGCCAGGATGGTCTTCATCTCGCCGGGCAAGATGATGTCTTTCACGCCCAGGCTTTCCAGCTTCAGGCCAGCGCCCGCCAGCCGGACACGGGTGTGCTCGGCAATGACGTCGTCCAGGGCGGCCTTGTTCTCCAGCAGCTCGTCGAGCGTGCGGGTCCCTACGGCCGCGCGCAGACCCAGCTGCAGTTCGCGGTAGATCTGCTCCGACGGCTTGCCCCACTGGGCAAACGCCTTCAGCACATCTTCATAACGCCAGGTGGCCGACAGGTTCAGCCGCAGGCTCACCTTGTCGCGGGTGAGGATTTCCTGCCCGCTGACCTCCAGCGCCTGCGAGCGCAGGTCGATGCATTCGACTTCGACCTTGCGGCCGTAGCGCCAGAAGCCATACGCGCCGGCGCCGAGCAGCCCGGTCACCTTGCCGTCCAGCGTCAGCACGCCGGCATGGAAGTCCGGCACCTGCACCAGCAGCACGCCGTCCAGCCCCTTCACCGGTCGCTGGCGCAGCTGCGTCTGGCCCAGCGTCGCCACCAGGCCGGCGGGCAGCTTTTCGCTGTTCGCTACGCCCTGGTCGATATCGACCACGTCGACACGAACCTCGTTCAGGCCCTTCCAGTAGAGCTTGCGGGTGGCGGGCGCCAGTACTTCCACCAGCAAGCCGTTCTCGTAACGCAGGCCTGCCTGCGAATCCGACAGCGCGGCCAGCACAAACTCCTGGGCAACGACAGCCGGCTCCTTGGCCATGAAGTAATCCGCCAGGCTGTGTGTGAAAGCCGCTTGCTCCATCGCAAAGGTTTCCACCCGAACCTGGTCAGCGCCGGCGTACGCCCAGTGTTTCCCGGGCTGCAGTACGCGTTCGAAATCGCCGTTGCGCAGCAGCAGGCCGCGCTCGTTTTTCTTGACTTTGTATTGCTTCAATCCAAACATTTTTCTTCTCCGTTTTCTTTTCCGTTATTCTTTTTTCATTCAACAAAAACATGGTCCGCATCGGCAACAGCTGCGGACTTGGGGTGCAGGCACTTTCAGGTGAAGGGCCTGGTCGTGAGACCTCGCGATGTCACGTCCGGCGTCTTCGCTTTCCGGTGCCGCAGTACCTTCGCACTGGCAACTGTTGCCGGTGGGTACAGGCCCCGCAAACTGCCGCGGCTTCCCGTTGCAACTTGCATCCACTTTTCCCACTCGCGGCACGCTTTACTTCCAATCAGGCTGATTTTTTACGTCAGCGTTCGGCGGGATTCGAACCCGCGACAGTCGTGTGATAAGCACGGTGCTCTACCTTCTGAGCTACAGAACATTGGCATCAGGAATCGAACCTGACGGGGCGGCTCCTCTACCCGAGCCGCCCCTTGACCACATGCCTTGGTGCCAGCGCATCGGTTGCCGCGGCATACAGGAAACTCAAGACAACCCTGAGCCTCCTGCACCAGTGGGGCCCGATTTCCCGGAAACCCCAGCTTGTAAGCGAACAACCTTCTCATCTGACACCTTCCTTATTGCAGGCAACGTGCCAGGGTTTCGCTGCTCGCCCAAGACCCTTGATAGATGATTGATTTCATTGATTATTTTTACCATTCAATGCAAGCGATGAACCAAATCACCGCACTCATATTTCTCGATTTTTAGCTTTGAAGCTAGTACATTAGAAATATGAAGAAGAAAGTGGTGATGGGTTTTCTGGGCACCCAGCTTGATTCGGGCCTGGGTTCGGCGCGCTGGGAGAAGTGGCGGCCCACGGTGTCGATCGCGCAGCATGAAGACCTGATCGTCGACCGACTGGAGCTGATGCACGACCTGCGCAACAAGCCGCTGGCCGAGCGGGTTCGTGACGACGTCGTTCAGCTCTCGCCCGGCACCGAGGTTCGCCTGAGCGAGATGAACCTGGCCAATCCCTGGGATTTCGGCGAGGTCTATGGCGCGCTGTATGACTGGGTCAGCGCTTACGCCTTCGACACCGAACGCGAAGAGTATTGGGCGCACATCACGACCGGCACCCACGTCGCGCAGATCTGCCTGTTTTTGCTGGTGGAGGCGCGCTTCATCCCCGGCGTGCTGCTGCAAACGGCGCCGCCCAGGGGCCGGCAGGCCCAGGGCATCGGCAGCTATGAGCTGATTGATCTCGACCTCTCGCGCTACGACGCGATCAACGCGCGGCTTGCGGTCGCGCAACAGGATGCCGTCTCCTTCCTCAAAAGCGGCATCGCCACACGCAACCCGCGTTTCAACTCGCTGATCGAGGAAATAGAACGCATCGCCGTCCAGAGCAAAGCGCCCATTTTGCTGACCGGGCCCACCGGCGCAGGCAAGTCCATGCTGGCACGGCGGATCTTTGAGCTCAAAAAGACGCGCCACCAGGTCAGCGGCAGCTTTGTCGACGTGAACTGCGCGACCTTACACGGCGACGGCGCGGGCTCCACGCTGTTCGGCCACAAAAGGGGTTCGTTCACCGGCGCGGCAAGCGACCGCCCCGGCCTGCTGCGCACCGCCGACAAGGGCGTGCTGTTTCTCGACGAGATCGGCGAACTGGGCCTGGACGAACAGGCCATGCTGCTCAAGGCCGTCGAGGAAAAACGCTTCTTGCCCGTCGGCGCCGACCGGGAGGTCGACAGCAGCTTCCAGTTGATCGCCGGCACCAATAAGGACTTGCGTTCGGAAGTCTCGCACGGGCGCTTCCGCGAAGACCTGTTCGCGCGTATCAACCTGTGGACCTACACCATGCCCGGCCTCGGCCAGCGCCGGGAGGATATTGAACCCAATATGGACCACCAGCTCATGCTGGCGTCCGAAGACCTTGGCCGGAAAACCCGCATGACCACCGAGGCACGCGCAGCGTACCTGCGATTTGCGCAGTCAGGTGAAGCCATCTGGACCGGCAATTTCCGGGACCTGAGCGCATCGATCACGCGTCTTGCCACGCTGGGTGACAACGGCCGTATCGGCGTGGGCCTGGTGGAGGCAGAGATAGCGCGGCTACGTTGGCAGTGGCAGGCCACGGCACAGGAAACCGGCGGCATTGCCGTATCGCTTGCTGAATTGATGGGGAGCGCTGCGGACACGCTTGATTATTTTGAACAGCTGCAACTTCGGGCTGTGATTGATGTCTGCCGAAGAAGCGCTTCCCTCAGCGATGCCGGGCGAGCGCTCTTCAATGTATCGCGCACCCAGCGCAGCGTGGTGAACGACGCGGACCGGCTGCGCAAGTACTTGCTGAAGTTTGACCTGACCTGGGAGAAGCTGTCAGCCTGATGCCTCTGCAGGAGCGCAACGCATGGCAACAAGGGTCGGACCGTCCGCTATTCACTCATCACCACCAACACCTGCGCATCAGCGCGGCCCAGCGAGAGGTAGATGTGGCCCACACCGCTGTCGAAATACGCCGACTCATGACGGCCGACTTCGATGATGTCGCCGGTCTCGAACTCGATGCGCACCCGGCCGGACAGCACTGTCACGAATTCCTGCCCCTGGTGGCGAATGAAATCAGGAAACTGGCCCCGCTCGCGCGCCAGGATGCGGCCGTGCAGCGGCGTCATTCGCTTGCCCGGGAAGCCGGTCGCGAGCATGCGGTAGTCGTAATTGCCCGAACTGTAGGCCGGTGCCCCGTCAGCTTCGGACCACACCACGACGGGCGTTACCGCACCGGCCGGCGCTGCGGCCCGCGCATCCAGCAGCTGCCCCACATCCAGCGACAGCGCCCGCGCCACGGCGGCCAGCTTTTCGTAGCTGACCGACATCTGGCCCAGCTCCATTTTGGACAGCGTGGAGAGCGCCACGCCCGAACGGCCGGACAGGTCCTTGAGCGTCAGCCGCCGTGCCTTGCGGTGTTCGCGCAGCCTGAGGCCGAGCTGCACCCGGTCGGCCTCCGGCGCGGCGGCAGGGGTTCGGGCGGAGCGTGGCATGGTGTTTTCCCTTGGTTACACAGAAAATGGATGAATGGCACTGGACAGGCACGATTCTCGCATGTGAGAATTCTCAAATGCGAGAATATGACATTGTTATCTTTGGCGCCGGCATCGCCGGTGCATCCCTGGCCTGGCGCCTGGCCGGACAGCGCAGTGTGCTGCTGCTCGAACGCGAAGCCCAGCCCGGCTACCACTCCACCGGCCGCTCGGCCGCCATGTTCATGGAGAGCTACGGCCCCCCCATGGTGCGGGCGCTGACCCGTGCCAGCCGGACGTTTTACGAACAGCCGCCCGAAGGCTTTGCCACCGCACCGCTCATGCAGCCCCGGGGTGCGCTGTACCTCGCCACGCCCGGGCAGGAAGCATTGATGGCGCAGACCCGCGCCGAACTGGCCGCCAGCTGCCCCGACCTTGAAGTGCTGGACGCCCGTACCACCCTGGAGCGCGTGCCCTGCCTGCGGCCCGAAATGGTGCACGGTGCCCTGTACGACCCCGGTGCCCAGGACATCGACGTGCATGCACTGCATCAGGGCTTTTTGCGGGGCTTCCGGCAGCGCGGCGGCGAGTTGCGCACCAGCGTCACCCTGATCCAGGCCAGCCATGACGGACAGGGCTGGGCGCTGCAGTTTGCCGACGGCCAGACGCTGCGGGCACGCACCGTGGTCAATGCCGCCGGCGCCTGGGCCGACGAGCTGGCGGGCCTGTTTGGCGCCGCCCCCATCGGGCTGGTGCCGCACCGGCGCAGCGCCTTCACCTTCAAGGCGCCCGAGGGCGTGGACGTGTCCGGCTGGCCGGCCGTGGTGGGCATGGACGAGAGCTATTACTTCAAGCCCGACGCCGGCCAGTTGCTGGGCTCGCCCGCCAATGCCGACCCGACGGTTGCGCACGACGTGGTGCCCGAAGAGCTGGACATTGCCACGGGCATTTACCAGATCGAAAGCGTCTCGACCCTGACCATTCGCCGTCCCGGCAGCACCTGGGCCGGGCTGCGCTCGTTTGTCCCCGACGGCGAGATGGTGATTGGCTGGGATGGCGCCTGCCCCGGCTTTTTCTGGCTGGCGGCCCAGGGCGGCTACGGTATCCAGAGCGCGGCCGGCGCCAGCGCACTGGCCGATGCCCTGCTGCGCAACGTGGCCCTGCCGGCAGAGCTGGCCCGGCACGGCGTCGAAGCGGCCGCGCTGTCACCGGCCCGCCTGCGTTGATAACGCCAGGTTGATTGACACCGGGACATCACGACCATGAACAAGCCGTCCACGTCTTCCATGCATTCCGCCACCGGAACCGCGCTTGATTCGGCGCTGGCCGAAACCACCGCACGCTACCGCGCCCGCAACCCCGGCAGCGAACGGCTGCTGCGTAAGGCGGCCGACGTACTGCCCGCCGGCAATACCCGCAGCGTGCTGTTTTACACGCCGTTTCCGCTCTACATGGCGCGGGGCGAAGGCTGCCATCTGTGGGACGCCGACGGCCACCGCTACCTGGACGCGCTGGGCGAGTTCACGGCAGGCATTTACGGCCACTCGAATCCGGTGATCCGGCAAGCCATCGTGGCCGCGTTGCAGGACGGCCTGAGCCTGTCTTCACACACCGCGCGCGAGGCCGCGCTGGCGCATGAAATCCAGCGCCGCTTTCCCGGCATGGCGCTGCTGCGCTTCACCAACTCGGGCACCGAAGCCAACCTGATGGCGCTGGCGGCCGCCACCGCCCACACCGGCCGGCGCAAGGTGCTGGTGTTCAATGGCGCCTACCACGGCGGCGTGCTGTCGTTTGGCGGTGGCGGCTCGCCGGTGAACGTGCCGCACGACTTCGTGGTCGCGCCCTACAACGACCTGGACGCCGTGCGCGGGCTGGTCCAGACGCATGGCCCGCAGCTGGCGGCCATCCTGGTCGAGCCCATGCTGGGCGCGGGTGGCTGCATTCCCGCAGAGCCCGCCTTTTTGCACGGCCTGCGCGCGCTGGCCGATGCATGCGGCGCCTTGCTGATCCTCGACGAAGTCATGACCTCGCGTCTGTCCGGCGGTGGGCGGCAGGCCTTGCTGGGTTTGAAGCCCGACCTCACCACGCTGGGCAAATATTTCGGCGGTGGACTTTCGTTTGGCGCGTTCGGTGGCCGGGTGGACGTGATGTCGCGTTTTGACCCGCGCCGCGCCGACGCGCTGGGCCATGCCGGCACCTTCAACAACAACACGCTGACCATGGCCGCCGGCCTGGCGGGCCTCACGCAGGTGCTGACGCCGGCCGCGCTCGATGCGCTGAACCAGCGCGGCGAGCGCCTGCGCGAGCGGCTCAATGGCGTGTTCAAACGCCACGCGGTGGGCCTGCAGTTCACCGGTCTGGGCTCGGTCATGCAACTGCATGCCACCGACCGCCCCCTGCGCAACGCGGCCGACCTGGCCGGTGCCGACGACCGCGTCAAGGCGCTGCTGTTTTTTGATCTGCTGGAGCGCGGCATTTTTCTGGCGCGGCGCGGGCTGGTGGCCTTGTCGCTGCCCTTCGGCGATGCCGAGGCTGATGAGTTCGTTGCGGCGCTGGACGCCGTGGTTACGGCACGCCATGCGCTGTTGCCCGTTGCAGGTTGAATCGTTTTCTTTTCTTTTCTTTTTACGAGAGGTCATCATGTCAAGCACGTTCAGAGCTCCAGGTACTTCAGGCACTTTCTTCAACCCACTGCGCCGCGCACTGGTCGCCAGCAGCTTCCTCTTTGCCGGGCTGGCCTGCGCGGCGGGCTACCCCGAGCGGCCTCTTACGCTGGTCGCGCCCTACCCGGCCGGCGGCGCAGCCGACGTGCTGGCCCGCCTCCTGGCCCGCAAGCTCGAAGAGCAACTGGGCCAGCCGGTGGTGGTGGAGAACAAGCCCGGCGCCGGCACCGCCATTGGCGCGGCCGCCGTGGCCAACGCCAAACCCGACGGCTACACGCTGCTCGTCAGCTCCAACTCCACCTTCACGCTGAACCCGGCCTTGCAGGCCAAGCTCTCGTACGACCCGGTCAAGGGCTTCGAGCCCATCGGCATGGTCGGCTCGGTGGCGCTGGCGGTGCTGGCCCATCCGTCCGTCACGGCGAGCACCGTGCCACAGCTGGTGGCCGCCGCCAAAGCCAATCCGGACAAGTTCCTCTATGGCAGTTTCGGCAACGGCACCAGCTCCAACTTTGCCGGGGCCATGTTCAACAGCGCCACCGGCCTGAAAATGACCCATGTGCCTTACAAGGGCAGCGCGCCGCTGATGACCGACCTGATCGGCGGGCAGATTCCCCTGTCGTTTGACACCGTGGTGGCTGCGGCACCACAACTCAAGACCGGCAAGATCAAGGTGCTGGCCGTCACAACGGCAAAGCGCTCGGCCCTGCTGCCCGACGTGCCGACCGTGGCCGAGTCGGGCTACCCCGGTTTCGACATGACCGCCTGGCTGGCGCTGGTAGCACCGCGCGGCCTGCCGGCCGACGTCAAGGCCCGGCTCGACAAGGCCCTGGCTACCACGATGGCCAGCACCGACACCCAGGACAAGATGAAGGCTGCCGGCTTCGAGCCAGGCTACCGCGCCATTGCCGACTGGCCCGGCATGGTCACCGCCGACATCGCCCGCATGAAAGCCATTGCCGAGCGCTCGCAAATCAAGGTGGACTGATATGACGGCCCCCACGCTCGGCACTGACGTGTCCTCGCTGCCCCCCGAGGGGGCGCATTTCGCCTTGGGGCGGCCCGGCGGCGAAACAGCAGCCTCCACGCTCGTCGAAAAATCCGCCGTCGAACTGCGCCGCCTGATCGGCAGCCGCCAGCTCTCGCCGGTGGAATTGCTCGACGCCTGCATTGCGCGCATTGAAAGCGTCAACCCCGCCATCAACGCGATCTGTGCAACCGACTTCACACGCGCACGCGAGACCGCGCGCCAGGCCGAAGCGCAGGTGATGCGCGGCGAGCCGCTGGGCCTGCTGCACGGTTTGCCCCTGGGCGTGAAGGACCTGCAGGACACGGCGGGCCTGCTCACCACCTATGGCAATGTGCGGCTGCGCGGCAATGTGCCCAGCGCCGACAACGCGCTGGTGGCCCGGCTGCGCGCCGCCGGCGCCATCGTTACCGCCAAGACCAACGTGCCCGACATGGGCGCGGGCGCCAACACGCGCAACCCGGTCTGGGGCGCGACCGGCAACCCGTTCAACCCCGCGCTCAATGCCGGCGGTTCCTCGGGCGGCTCGGCCGCGGCGCTGGCCGCCGACATGCTGCCGCTGTGCACCGGTTCGGACACCGGTGGTTCGCTGCGCATTCCGGCGGCGCTGTGCGGCGTAGTGGGCCTGCGCCCCTCGCCCGGGCTGGTGGCCAACGATGCGCGGCCCCTGGGCTGGTCCGTCATTTCAGTGCTGGGGCCCATGGGGCGCACTGTGGCCGACACCGCGCTGATGTTTGCCGCCAGTGTGGGACCCGATGCGCGGGACCCGCTGTCGTACCCGGTCGATGCCTCGGCATTCTGGCCGCTCCAGCAGCTTGATCTTTCAACGCTGCGCGTTGGCACAACGGAAGACTTCGGCCTGTGCATCGTCGACCCCGAAATCCGCCGCGTGTTCCGCCAGCGCGTCGAGGCGATCCGGCCGCTGGTGGCGAGCTGCGAGCCCGTGGACCTGCAACTGGGCGACGCCGACCGCGCCTTTGACATCCTGCGCGCCGAAAGTTTTGTCGCCGCCTTTGCCGAGACCTGGCAAAAAGAGCCCGAAACGCTGGGCCCTAACGTGCGCGCCAACATGGACATCGCGGCAGCGATCACTCTGGCCGACCGAGCCTGGGCGCACCTGGAGCAGACCCGCATTGCGCGCCGCTTCGCCAGGGCCTTCGAGCAATACGACCTGATCCTCGCACCAACCACGCCGGTCACACCCTTCCCGTGGACCGAGCTCTACGCCGGCAACATCGACGGCCAGGCCATGCGCAACTACTACCACTGGCTGGGCCTGACCTATGTGGTCACGCTGGCCACCAATCCGGCGCTGTCACTGCCCTGCGGCAGCGACGAGCACGGCATGCCGTTTGGCCTGCAAGTGATTGGGCGTTTGCATGGCGACGCGCAACTGCTGGCGGCGGCCCAGGCGCTGGAGCAGGCGTTCGAAGCCACACCAGCGCTGCGCCGTCCGAAGCCGGCAATCGAGGCGCTGCGCACCGCGCGGCCCGAACTCAAGTCCATCGTCACGCACCCGCCCGAAACAGGCAGTTTGAGAGACTCCGGCGACGGCATGACAGCTGTTTAGCCGGACAGGACCCACTCACCGGTCAACAGGTCCGTATCCGCGCCGTATCCGCGGCAAAACGGCCTCAAGGCAAAACGGGGGTCGACAGAGGCAACTCAAGGCCCCGGCGCCTCATTTCCTCGCGTACCAGATCGGGGCGGTCGCTCACGATGCCGTCAACCCCCATGTCCATCATTCTTGCCATGAGGCCGGGGTCGTTGACTGTCCAGGCCAGTACCTTCAGGCCCAGATCGTGCGCCTCTTTCACTTTTGCCGCGGTCAAGTCGCCGTGGTACGCCGACCAGGTGTGGCCACCGGCCGCCTTGATCATTCGTGGGACGGAGCCGTGGTCCTTGTACCGCAGACCGGCAGTCCACGGCGAAACACCCGCCTTGTCGGCTTCGATGTTGTCCATAAAGCGCTGCTGGGCTGTCAGGTACACCGTGGGGATTTCGGGCGCTTCACGTTGCACCACCTGGAGGGAACGCCATTCGAAGGACAAAACCGAGCTGCGTGGCGCGACCCCGGCCTCGCGGATTGAACCGAGGACGGCACGGGTGAAGGCCTCGACCTCCATCGTGTCTTGGGGGGCCAGAGGTGACACTTTGGTTTCGATAGCGAAGCGAACCCTGTCATTTCCGGATTTCTTCACCAATGCGAAAAGAGCGGACAAACGGGGTATTCGCACGCCGTCCATTCCACGCTGATCCGGGTAAAGCCGCGCGTACTGTGTGCCCGGTTTGATACGGCCTACGTCATATCGGCTGAGCTCGTCAAACGTCAAACTGCTGATGACAGGACCGCGAGTTTGCAGAAACTTCCCGTCGGGTCCTCGGGTAATGTCGGGATTAAGCGCCGAGTCGTGAGAGATGACCAGGACACCGTCTTGGGTTATCGCTATGTCCAACTCCAGGGTGGTTACCCCATAGCTGAGCGCTTGCGCGAATCCCTCAAGCGTGTTCTCCGGCGCAATCGCCCGGGCGCCACGATGGCCTTGCAGGTCGAAGGCGTAAGTGCTTGCGCTTATCAGGAACACAAAGGCGGCGAGAGTCAGTCGTAGTGCGGCCATTGAAGTCTCCTTCAGCTGCAAGTTTAGGCTTGCGAACAATTTCGATTGATAGAGGATTACCAGAAGTCCTCGGTACCGTCGACGATCTCATTGGCGAAGATCGCTCCCGGAGGGTCACTGATGTTTCGGTGCTACCCGGCATGCCTTGTTGCGTCATTCGCGCGGAAAGTGCGAACATGCAGTTGTTATCAGCATTGAATCGAAATCAGATGGGCGCGTTGTTGGTGACCCTGCAATTTGGCCTGCTTGTTGTGCTGGCAGCGTCAGCGGCACGAAATATCCTGCTTGGCGATATTCCCGCGGGAGCCTTGATGATGACGGGGATCTCCATCGCACTCATCACATGGGCGCTTATGCACAACAGACCGGGAAACTTCAACATCCACCCTGCGCCCAAGGTTCGGGGCGTTTTGATTACGACCGGTCCGTATCGGTGGATTCGTCATCCGATGTACACGTCGCTCCTTCTGGGCGCGGCAGCGCTGGCGTGGACGTCCAG
Source organism: Polaromonas sp. JS666 (assembly GCF_000013865.1). NCBI lineage: Bacteria > Pseudomonadati > Pseudomonadota > Betaproteobacteria > Burkholderiales > Comamonadaceae > Polaromonas > Polaromonas sp. JS666. The sequence continues at coordinate 1,513,600 of NC_007948.1, read as the reverse complement.
CACCTTCCTGGGGTGGGGTGCATGGTCCATGCTGGCCATTGTCCTGTTCATGAAATCAAGCCTGGAGGAGCACGGGATGCGCAAGCAACACCCTGGGTATGCCGCCTACGCCCTTCGAAGCAAACGTTTTTTACCCTGGCTTTTTTAAAGGCCGCAGGCAAGCGCCTGGGAGGGGATGTTGAGTCGGGAATGCGCTGGCAGCATGGCAGGCGCACTCAGGCGCCAGCCCATGTGTGCCATGTTTTCTTTTTACAGCCAGGACTTCACCGAGGCCACCACCGCCTCCGTGGAAATGCCGTAGCGGTCATGCAAGGTTGGCAGTGCACCCGCATCCAGGAAGGCATCGGGCAGGGCAATCTGGCGAAACGCAGGGTGCACGCCCGCACGCATCAGCTCGCCGGCCACGGCTTCGCCCAGGCCGCCGATGGTGCTGTGGTTTTCTGCCACCACCACCAAACGGCCGGCCCGGGCCGCCTCGCGCAGGATAGTGGCCGCATCCAGCGGCTTGAGGGTGGGCACATGCAGCACTGCGGCATCGACCTGGTCACGCTGCAGCGCCTGCGCGGCCTCCAGCGCACGCATGGTCATCAGGCCGGTCGAGATAAACAGCACGTCACGGCCCTCACGGATCATCTTGGCCTTGCCCAGCTCAAACCGGTAGCCGTACTCGTCCAGCACCATCGGCACCTGCCCGCGCAGCAGGCGCATGTAGACCGGGCCCGCGTGGGCGGCGATGGCGGGCACGGCCTGTTCAATCTCGTGCGCATCGCAGGGGTCAATGACCGTCATGCCGGGCATGGCGCGCATCACGGCCAGGTCCTCGGTGGCCTGGTGGCTGGGGCCGTAACCGGTAGTCAGGCCCGGCAGGGCGCAGACGATTTTCACATTCAGGTTTTCCTCGGCGATCACCTGGTGCATGAAGTCATAGGCGCGCCGCGTGGCAAATACCGCATAGGTGGTGACGAAGGGCACAAAGCCTTCCTTGGCCATGCCGCCGGCGGCCCCCATCAGCAATTGCTCGGCCATGCCCATCTGGAAGAACCGCTCCGGGCACGCCTGGGCGAACAGGTGCAGGTCGGTGTACTTGGCCAGGTCAGCCGTCATGCCCACAATGTCGGGGCGCTGGGCCGCCAGCTCCACCAGCGCCTTGCCAAACGGCGCTGCACGGGTGCGCTGTCCCTCGGACGCGATGGACGCAATCATGGCGGACGTGGTCAGGCGGGGTTTCTTTTCTGTCACGGTGTTCATTCGCTGGCTCCGGCATGTTGGGCGTCAAGAATCGCGATGGCCTGCTGCCATTCAGGCGGGTCGACCCGGATGAAATGATTTTTTTCGCGCTGCTCCAGAAAGGGCACGCCCTTGCCCATCAGGGTGTCGAGCAGGATCACGCGCGGCTGGGGCAGGTCATACCGGCGGGCGGCGTCAAAGGCGGCCAGCACGGCGCCCAGGTCGTTGCCGTTCACGCGCTGCACATGCCAGCCAAAGGCCGCCCATTTGTCGGCAATCGGCTCAAAACGCAGCACCTGGCCGGACGACCCGTCGGCCTGCTGGTTGTTGATGTCCACCATGCAGATGAGATTTGACAGGCCATGGTGCGCGGCTGACATGGCGGCCTCCCAGGTCGAGCCCTCGTCGAGTTCACCATCCGACATGGAGTTGTAGACAAAGGCCGGGTTGCGCTTCAGGCGCAGGCCCAGCGCCATGCCAACGGCAATGACCAGGCCCTGGCCCAGCGAGCCCCCTGACATCTCCATCCCCGGTGTGTAAGCGGCCATGCCCGACATCGGCAGGCGGCTGTCGTCGCTGCCATAGGTTTCGAGCTCTTCCTCGGGCAGCACACCCGCTTCAATGAGGGCCGCGTAGTGGGCGATCGCGTAATGGCCATGCGACAACAAAAACCGATCCCGCCCTTCCCACTGCGGGTCTTCCGGCCGATAGTTCAGCGCGTGTCCGTACGCCACCGCCAGCGCATCGGCCAGCCCCAGCGCCTGGCCAATATAGCCCTGCCCTTGCACCTCGCCCATGCGCAGCGCGTAGCGGCGAATGCGGTAGGCGCAATCCGTCAGTGAGGCCACCGTGCTCATAGCGAATGCCCCGCTTCGTAGGCCTGGATCAGGTCGACCTTGGGCTGCGAACGCCCGCCATCGAAGCCGCTGCGCAGCCAGGCGTCCACGATGGATTTGGCCAGCTCGGGGCCGACCACCCGCGCGCCGATGGTGATGATCTGCGCGTCATTGCTGCGGCTGGCGCGCTCGGCCGAGTAGGTGTCGTGGCACTGCGCCGCGCGCACGCCCTTGACCTTGTTGGCCGATATCGCCATGCCGATGCCGGTGCCGCACAGCAGCAAGGCACGTTCATAGGCGCCGCCCGCCACCTGCTCCGCCACCGCGAAGGCCACATCCGGGTAGAGCACCGGCTGCGCGTCATGGGTGCCGAAATCGGTCACCTCGTGGCCGGCGTCAATCATGTGTTTTTTAAGCGTTTGCTTGAGGTCGTAGGCGGCCTCGTCACAGCCAATGGCAAGTTTCATTGCGGTCTTTCGTATCGGGTCAAACAGAAATCGGGGTGCCCAGCTGGCGCTGCAGCGAGCGGGCCATGGATTGCAGGATCAGGCAGCACGAGGTGGCCCCGGCGTCCAGCACGCCGATGGAGCGCGGGCCCAGCCGCGCCGAACGGCCAATGCGGGCCTGCAGGTTCTGGGTCGAGTCGCGCCCCCGTTCGGCCGCGGCAGACAATGCCTGCAGGCAGTCCGAAAACCCGGCTCCCGCCGCCTCGGCCTCGCGGTAAGCAGCCAGCGCCGGCACCAGGGTGTCGATCAGCGTCTTGTCGCCCACCTTCGCGTCGCCCATGCCCTGCACATTGGCCACCGCAGCGGTCAGGGCATCGCCAAACAGGGCGGCGTCAAGCTGGGTGTGTGGCGCCAGGGTATGAGCAAAGCCCCGAAAGAATTCGCCATACAAGGGGCCCATGGAGCCGCCGATGTCGTCCATCAATGCCTGCGAGAGCTGCTCCAGCGCTGCAGGCAATTGCCGCGCGGAGTCGCCCAGGGCATCCAGCCGGCTGCCACAGCCGGTAAAGCCCTTGGCCATGTTGATGCCGTGGTCACCGTCACCAATCAGGCCGTCAATCTCGCTGAGGTACTGGCGGTTGGCCACGATGGTCGTGATCAGGTCGCGCACCAGATGCCCGCTGCCCGCCAGCGGCAGGGCCTGCCCCACCACCGGGCGGGGTGCGCCAGCGCTGCTCGGCGCGGGTTGACTCGTTGGCACGGCATGGCCCTGGAGGTGGCCGCTGTAGCTGCGGCGGATGTCGGTGTGGCCCGCCATCGTGAGGCCGACCGAGCGGCAAGGGTGCCGCAGGCAGGCCTCCAGCTCGTCGTCCAGCTTCATCAGCGTGAGCGTCACGCCCATCATTTCAAGCGAAGAAAACAGATTGCCGACTTGCTTGAACGCAACGGCGATGCCCCGGTCCTGCAGGCGCTGCGCCAACTCGCCGTAAAGAATGTATTGCTCCATCAGCGGCGTGGCACCGAGGCCGGAGACCAGCACGGCGACCCGGTCACCGGCGGAAAACGGCAGGTCCGGCAGAACCACCTTGAGCATCATGTCCGCCATTTCCGCGGCACTGACCGTCGGCCGCACGTCAATGCCGGGCTCGCCATGGTGGCCAATGCCCACCTCCATCGTGCCGTGCTCGATGGTGAAGTTGGCTTTTCCCACGGCGGGAATGACACAGGCCGACAGCCCGATGCCGATGCTGCGGGTGTTCGAAATCGCCTTTTGCGCCGCGGCGATGACATCCTCCAGCGAGCCCCCCTGCGCTGCCCTGGCCGCACCGACCTTCCACATGAAGACCTCGCCCGCCACGCCGCGACGTTTTGACTCCTCACCCTGGGGGGCCGAGGCGACATCATCGTTGGCGACCACGGTCCTGACCGTGATGCCTTCACGTTCGGCCATCTGAATCGCCATCCTGACGTTCATGTTGTCGCCGGCGTAATTGCCATACAGGCAGGCCACGCCGGCACCCCCGTTGGCTGCACGCATTGCATCCAGAAAGCTTTTGGCCGTCGGTGATGAAAATATCTCGCCGACGGCGACCGCGTCCACCAGACCATCGCCCACATAGCCGATGAAGGCCGGCTCGTGCCCGGAGCCGCCACCGGTCACCACGCCGACCTTGCCGGGCTCGGGTGCCTGCACACGCTGCACCACGCGACCATTGGACGGCGCGGTGCGCACAGTGTCGGCATGCGCCAGCAGCCAGCCCTTGAGCATGTCCTCGACCACAAGGTCCGGATTGTTGATTACACGATTCACGAGAAAGCTCCGTCGTCAGAGGCGGGTCGCAGACGGCGCGCCCAGGTGTTCATGGACAAAGGCCAGCGCGGGCCGCAGCACCGCCTCGATGTCAGCCAGCGGCACGCGGTAGGGCGCGCGGCTGGGCTGGGCACTGGGCTGGCGGTGCAGGCGCAGCGGTATCTCGACGGACAGGTTGAGCGCGGTTTGCGCGACGGCGTGCAGGATGCGCGCGCAGTCAATCTGGCCCTGGCCCAGCGGGGTGAAGAAGTAGCCGTTGTCGTCCTTGCGCACATCCTTGATGTGGGTGTGCAGGCACTGCGGCATGGCTGCCAGTGCGTCGTCCGCAGGCGTCACGCCAGGCCGGTGCGAAATGGTGTTGCCCGCGTCGTAGTTCAGGCCCACCATGGGGTGACCAATATCGGCCAGCAGACCGGGGCCGTCCGCGGCCGTGTTGAGCAGGTTGTCGGAGCCGTCGCCGGGATTTTCCAGGCCGATACGCAGGCCGATGGACTCCGCATGGCGGGCGAGCACCTCGATATTGGTGAAAAACCGCTTCTTGAGCTTGCGCGCCGCGGCATTGGTATTGATCACCTCGGCGCCCAGGGCGCGGGCGAAATCCATCCGGCCGCGAAACACCTCGACAGCGTCATCGCGGCCCAGGTCAATGTGCGACGACATCGCATGGCAGGCCATACCGGCGTCGGCCAGCCAGTGTCGCCACTGCTGTGCCTGCGCGGGTACGAATGCCGTTTCGTCGAAGGCCTCCGTGTAACCGACGATGAAGGCCGGCTCGATATGACGGGCGCCGCAGGCGGCCATGCTGGCCAGCATGGCCGGCACCGGATGCCCGTCGTAGGGGGCGCCCGAAATGGAAACAATGCGTTCCTTGCGGTAGGGGATCGGGTTCATTGACGGGACCTCAACGCAGGATCGACGCCGGAACGTACGAAACAATCAGCAGGATGATGAACGCCACACAATAGAAGGGGATCAGCTCGCGCACGGTTTCCCCCACCTTGACCCTGGCGACCGAACTGGTGATGAACAGCGTCGTCCCCACCGGGGGCGTGTACAGCCCGATGGCAAGGTTCACCGTCATCATGATGCCGAGCTGCACCAGGTCCATGCCGATGCTGTTGGCCAGAGGCACGAACACCGGCGTGAGCAGCAGCACCGCAGCCGGCAGGTCGATGAACATGCCGGCAACCAGCATGAGGCCGTTCATCAGCAGGATCACGGCCCAGTCGGCGTGCAGGTGAGCCTGGGCCCAGTGCACCACGCCGTCGGGCATGTGGTCGAAGGTCAGCAACCACCCGACCGACGCCGAAGCCATGATCACCAGCAGCACCACGCCCGTGGCCAGACCCGCCTCCACGATGGCCGAGTGCAGGCGCCTGATGCTCAGATCGCGGTAAATCAGCGCGGAAATCAGGCCCGAGTAGGCGGTGGACAGGACACTGACCTCGGTGGGCGTGGCAATACCGAAGCGCAGGAAGATCACGATCAGCACCGGCAGCACCAGCGCGGGCGAAGCGTAGGCCAGCTGCTTGCGAAATACCGGCCAGTCGATCGGGCGCGTCTCTCGCGGAAAATTGCGGCGCTTGCCAACACACCAGCAGACTCCCATGAAACCGGCACACATCATCAGCCCCGGCAAAATGCCGGCGACGAATAGCGCCGCGATCGACGCATTGGACGTCAGCGCGAACAGGATCATCGGAATCGATGGCGGAATCAGGATGTCAATCGTTGCGGCCGCGGCCAGCGTGGCGGCGGAGAATGCGGGCGGATAGCCCAGCCGCTTCTGCCAGGGAAGCAGCAGCGAACCGATGGCGGACGCGTCGGCGACCGCCGAGCCGGAGACACCGCCAAAAATGGTGGACGACAGCACGCCCACCTGGCCCGGCCCGCCGTGAAAGCGGCCAATCAGCGTGGACAGCACGCCGATCAGGGATTCACCGAGCTTGCCGCCCATCATCAGGGTTCCGGTGAGCATGAAGAAGGGAATGGCAATCAGCGGGAAGCTCTGGACCTGCGCCACCATCTGCTGCACGACCAGATCCAGCGGGATGCGCTCCGAGACCGTGGCGGCTGCCACCGAGGCCATCAGCAGCGCATGTGCAATCGGTACCGCTGCCGTGGCAGCGCCCAGGAACACCAGGAGGATGAGCGCGCTCATGTGCTGCTCACCAGGTGAGTCTGGCCAGCAGCGCCGGCCGCCTCGACACCCTGCGTCCAGACCTGCCATGCGGACTGCAGGGCCAGCACGGCCAGCATGACCATGCCGACCAGGACGCAGCCATAGGTCACCGAACCGGGCACGTTCAGGATCGGGCTGGCCTCGCCATGCACGATCTCGATCATGCGCGCGGTGGCCACCGTCAGCGTGCCGTAAAGCCCCGCGACTCCGAGCCAGACCGCGGTGGCCACCCGCCGCCGCGTCGCCGGCGAGAGTTTTTCCATCAGGAATGTCGTGGTGATGTGCGAGCCGTGCGCGGCCGCCATCACGACGCCGGCAGTGACCAGCCAGGGAAACAGCAGCTCCGGCACCTCGGAGGCCCATTGCAGGCTGCTGCCGCTGGCATAGCGCAGGATTGTGTTGGCACACAGGATCATGAAAATCAGGCTGGTGGTGACCCACATCACAACCTGGCAGACCAGAATAATTCCGCGTTCAGTGCGCTTCATGGCAAATTCCTTGAATGGGCCGCCCCCTCATGGAGGCGCAGCGATGGAAATCAGGCGAATCAGACGCCGCGCGCGGCGGTGATGACCCTCTTGACGAATGGACCGATAGGACTCGCCAGCCATTTCTCGTCGACTTTGGAGGTGGCCTTCTCAAAAGCAGCCTTGTCCGCGACATCGATGCGCACACCCTTGGCCTTCAGGTCGACCACCAGCTTTTCGTCGGACTCCTGCGACAACCTGCGCTGCAAGGCGGTCGCCTCGGCGGCAGCCTCGCGAACAGCGGTCTTGTCGGCGTCGGACAGCCTGTCCCAGGTGCGCTTGCTCATCAGGAATGGCGTCATCTCATATTTGTGGCTGGTCAGTGAAATGAACTTCTGGACCTCGTACAGCTTGGAGGCGTACACGTTCATCAGCGGGTTTTCCTGGCCGTCAACCACGCCCTGCTGCAGCGCCACGTAGAGCTCGGCAAACTTGATCTGCTGGGCCTCCGCGCCGAGCGACTGCATGATGTCCACCGTGACGGCGTCGGGTGGCGTGCGCATCTTCAGGCCCTTCATGTCCTCGGGTTTGAGGATGGGCTTCTTGCTGTTGGACATGTGGCGGATGCCGTTGTCCCAGTAACCCAGGACAATCAGCCCCTTTTCTGCCGACTTGTCCGCCAGCTCCTTGCCGACCGCGCTGTCCAGCAGCTTCCACGCCTGCGGCAGGTTGGCAAACAGGAAAGGCATGCCGAAGGCCGCATATTCCGGCACGGCCGCCGCCACCGCACCCTGCGAATTGGCGCTCAGATCCAGTGCACCCGTCCGCAGTGCCGTCACCATCGCGGCGTCGTCGCCCAGTTGCGCCGATGGAGACACCTGAACCTCGATGCGACCAGCCGATTTGGCCTTGACCACTTCAGCGAACTTGAGGGACGCCTCGTGCCGCGGATTGCCCGGTGCGGCGCCGTGCCCCAGCGTGAGCTTGACGGGGGACTGGGCAAAGCTCACTGCACCCGCGCAGGCCAGCGCGGCGACCAGGGCAGCGCGGCGAAGAATGTTGAATCGTGTCATTTGTCTTGTCTCCTGATGTTGTCGAGGCAGCGATGCCGCGCTGCAAGCGGTTTTTTTGATGAGGAACGGCGCAGCGAACCGCTCAATGAATCAGCATGCCGCCGTTGACGTCCAGCGTGATGCCGGTGCAATAGCCGGACAGATCGCTGGCGAGAAACACGACGCAGCCGGCCACGTCATCCGGCGCACCGATGTAGCCCAGCGGAATGCCGTCCAGAATGGCCTGGCGCTTGTCGTCGGGGATCTTGCCCTTGTTGATATCGGTGGCAATCAGGCCGGGAGTGACGCAGTTCACCCTGATGCCCTGGCCGCCGTACTCGCGTGCCATGGCGCGTGCCAGGCCCAGCACGCCCGCCTTCGCGGCCGAATAGTGCGGCCCGCCGAGGATGCCGCCGCCGCGCTGTGCCGACACCGAGGAGATGCACACGATGGAGCCCTGCTTTTGCGCCAGCATGGTGGGCAGCACCGCCTGCGAGGCGACCAGCGTGCCGCGCAGGCTGACGTCCAGCACCGCGTCATAGTCCTCGGGCGAGATGTCCAGGGTCTTGCGCGGCTGCGTTATGCCGGCGTTGTTGACCAGAATGTCGATCCGGCCCTTGGCGTCCAGAACCGCGGCCACCGCCGTGTCGCACGAGGCCTTGTTCGTCACATCGGCCACCAGGCCCATGTGCTGTGGCCCCAGCCGGGCCGCCGCGGCGGCCGGGTCGGCCTGCGAAAGGTCAAGAATGATGATGGTCGCGCCCTGCGCAGCCATCATGCGGGCGGTGGCGAAACCCAGGCCGTTGGGGCCTGCGCCGCCGGTGACCACGGCGACTCTGTCTTTAAGCAACATCTGCTGTCTCCTTGTGAAGTAGCCGCGATTCTGGAGATAAACAGACCTTGACACAAACGATAGAATCTCAAGATCAAGTGAAAATTCGTCATGTTGCAGTGCAATATTTCCTCACCTCGTCATGCTGCCTCCCCTGCCCTCACTCGTTGCCTTTGAGGCCATTGCACGGCGCCGCAGCTTTGCGCTGGCCGCCTCCGAGCTGCATCTCACGCCATCGGCCGTCAGCCACCAGGTGGCGCGGCTGGAGGACTTTCTGGGCGTCAAGTTGTTCGAGCGGTCCTCCCGCGGCGTCAAGCTCAGCCCGGCCGGCGAGGCCTATTTGCTGCGTGTAGGGGGAGCCCTTGGTGCGCTCAGTGCCGCCACCGACGATGTGCGCCAAGGGGTGCGCAACTCGCTGTACGTGCATGCCAGTCCGAGCTTCGCCAGCCTCTGGCTGATGCCGCGCATCGGGCAGTTCGCACAGGCTTATCCCGGTGTGTCGCTGTTCCTGTCAGCCTCGCATGTGCATTCGGATTTTGAGCTGGGCCAGGTGGACCTGGACATCCGCTACGGCCTGCCGGCATGGCCACAGCTGGTGGTCAAGCCCATATTCCGTGAACCCATCATGCCGCTGGCCAGCGCGGCCTTCATCGAGCGGCACCAGATTCGCACACCGGCGGACCTGTTGCAGGTACCGCTGATCCAGTCGACCGTGGGCGTGGTGCAGTGGGCGGACTGGTTCGCCCTGTATCACCCCGCGAAGAAGCCGGAGCGTTTTGCGCTGCGCTTTGACCGGGCGCTGATGGCGCTGGATGCGGCCGTGCAGGGCCTGGGCGTGGCACTGGAAAGTGCCGTCATTGGCGGCGGCCATATCGAAGCCGGGCGGCTCCAGCCGGTATTTGACCCCGCATGGGCGATTCCCGTGCAGGCCCACTTTGTGGTCTATCCGGAGCGCCATGGCTACCGCTCGGAGGTGGCGCAATTCCTCGAGTGGCTGGGCACCCAGGTTAACGAACTATCGGGGTCGGCAGTGCCGAAGCAGATGGCCTCCTGACTCCTGCACGCCGACCTCAGCGGGACACGCCAAACTCCCTGGCCAACTGACGGTATTCGCCGACCTGCTTGTCGATCAGCGCGTCAAGCGCCGCGCCAGTCAGCCCGCCGGGTTGAAAACCGGCGCGTTCCAGTTCGCGGGGAAAGGACGGATGCGCCATCGCGCGGCCCAGCGCTTCGGCCCATTCGCGCTGCTCCCGCTCACTGACCGCCGGCCCGAGGTAGACCCCGCGCACAATGGGCCAGCGGATGTCAAAGCCCTGTTCTTTGGCGGTGGGAACCTGGGCCCAGCGCCCCGGCAGGCGCTCGGCCGCCAGCACGGCCAGCACCCGGACCGGCGCGCCCTGATCGATCTGCCGGGCCACCTCGGCGGCATCCCCGGCCAGCACCTGCACATGGTCACCACGCAGCGCGGTCAACGCTTCCCCGCCGCCTTCAAAGGCCACGAAACGCATCACCTTGTGGCTCACGCCGGCAGCCCGGGCGAGCAGCGCCGCCTTCATCCAGTCCTGGCTGCCGATGGACCCGCCGCCACCAAAGACGATGCGGTTCGGTGACTCACGCAGTGCGCCCAGCAATTGCGCGAGTGTCTGGAACGGCGCATCACGGCGCACGGCAATCACGCCGTAGTCCAGCCCCAGGCTGGCGATCCAGCGCACGTCGCGCGCCGTGTAGGGGCCAAAGCGGCCCTGCGCCAGGTTGAGCAGCGAGCCCGAAGAAAACGCGACGATCGCCTGGCCATCGGCCGGCCTTTGCGTCACCACGCTTTTGAAAGCCATGGCACCAATGCCGCCTGGCTGGTAAACGATGGGCAGTGGCGCACGGGTAAGACCCGCTTCCTGCAGGGCGGCACGCGCCAGCTGGCAGGTCAGGTCAAAACCGCCTCCCGGCTTGGCAGGCGCGATGCAGCGCGCTCCCTCCAGCGCGCCTGCATGGGCCAGCGCACCGACAAAGCTCAGCAGGCTCAGCAGGACGGACACGCGCTTCATGATCGGGGCCACCACAGTGCCACACAGGTGCCATCCGCTGCCGGCGTCGGCTCAATGCGCAGCCGGCCGCCGTGGCGCTCGGCCACCGAGCGGGCAATCGCCAGCCCCAGGCCGGAGCCCCGGCTGCCCCGGCTTTTGACAAAACGCTGGCCGATTCGATCCAGCACCTCGGGGTCAATGCCGCCGCCGTCGTCGACGACCTGCAGGCTGAAGCCCAGCGCGTCGGCCGCCGCCTGCAGCGTGACCGTGCCCTGTTCGCGGCCATGCTGGATCGCGTTGTGGGCGATATTGAGCAGGGCCTGCTGCAGCAGGCTGCGGTCGCCCTCGGCCTCAAGCGCTTCGGCCTGCACTTCCACGCCAAAATCGATGCCGCGTGCCCGCGCCAGCGGCAGCAACTCCAGCGCCACCTCCCGCGCCAATTCACCCAGGTCAAACCTTTCCCTTTGCGGCGTGGCCGCGTCACTGCGAGCCAGGGTCAGCAGCTGGTTGGTGGCACGGATGGCATTGCCCAGTTCTTCGGACAGTGCCTGCAGCGCCAGTTGCCGCCGCGCCGGGTCGGGCTCGCGCAGCACATAGTCGAGCTGGGCGCGCAGAATGGTCAAGGGAGTGCGAAGCTGGTGCGAGGCATCATCGATAAAGCCCCGGCGTTCGGCCACCAGCTGCTCGGTACGCGCCATCTGCTGGTTGACGGCCTCCACCAGCGGCCGGATGTCGTGGGGCAGATCAGCCGCTTGCAAAGGGCGCAGGTCGTCGGGCTCCCGGGCCCGCGTTTGCGTGGCCAGGCGCGTCATCGGTCGCAGGGCCACCGTCAGCCCGATCACCACCGCCAACCCCATCACGACCAGCAGCAGCAGGTCGCGCCAGGCAGCTCGCCGCACGAAACTGGCGGTGAATTGCTCGCGCGACGACGTGCTCTCCGCGACCTGGATCACCAGTTGCGGATCACTGCTTGCGTTCAGGGGCTGCTCCAGTGGCCGCATGAAAGCGCCCACACGCACCGACTCGTCAAAATAGATGGCGTCGTAGAACATCGGCTGGCCTGCGCGCAAGGCCGATGGCGGCGGCGGCAGGTCGGGATTGCCGATTTCCACCAGGCTGTCGGCCGTGGCCACCCTGAAATAGACGTTTCCCGTCGCCGTGAGCTGGAAAAATTCGAACAGGCGGTAGGGGAGCTCAACCGACAAGCCGCCCGAGGCCGTCGAGACATTCAGGTCCAGTGCCTTGATGGCCCCGAGCAGCGAGCGGTCGTAGGCCGCATTGGCTGACGCCACGGCATCGGCACGGGTCAGCCACAGGCTGGCCGCCGTCACCAGCGCCATTGTGGGCAGCAGCAGGGCCAGCAGCCTGACCCTAATGCTGGCCCGGCGAATCCAGTTCCAGTACATAGCCCAAGCCCCGGTAGGTCTGAATGCGAACGCCGCTGTGGTCAAGCCGCTTGCGCAGCCGGTGCACCAGTACGTCGATCACGCTGGGCTGCACGTCTTCCTCGTCGCTGAACACGCGGTCCATTACCTGCTGGCGCGACAGCGGCTCGCCGCTGCGCTGGATCAGCGCCTTGAGCAGCGCATGCTCGCGCGGCGAAAGCGGCAGGTTCTCCGAGCCAAGGGTGAACTGGCGCGACACGGTGTCGAACAGCAGCGGGCCGCAGGCAAAGCGCGGATGTTCGCTGCCGCGGGCGCGGCGCACCAGCGCGGTCAGCCGGGCTTCCAGTTCGGCCAGCGCAAACGGCTTGGCCAGAAAATCATCCGCGCCCTCGTTGAGCGCGTTGACCCGGTCGGCGAGCGAGTCACGGGCGGTCAGTATCAGGACCGGCAAGCGTTTGTCCTGGGCGCGCAGTCGGCGCAGGATCTCATCGCCGCTGCGGCCGGGCAGACCGAGATCAAGCACCACCGCGTCGTAGTCGTGATCCACCAGCGCACGCTCCACCAGGCGGCCGTCGTCGCGCCAGTCCACGCGGTTACCGCTTTGTTCAAGTGCCTTGGTCAGCCACTCGCCCAGGGCGTGCTCATCTTCAGCCAACAGGATTCGCATGTCAGGGATTATCGTGTCCACCGCGCGGCAGGACTGAAAGGCAATTGTTAGGTTCGTCAGGGCACGATAGCGACCCCATTTCCCAAAATTCCAGGAGACAACCCATGACCGATTTGACCTTCAGCCGCCGCAGCCTGCTCATCGCGGGCACGGCAGCCGCCTCCAGCCTGTGGCTACCGCAGGCACGCGCCCAGGCCGCATGGCCCGCCAAGCCGCTGCGCCTCGTCGTGCCGTTTGCACCGGGTGGAAGCTCTGAAATCGTCGCGCGGGCTGTGGCCGGCGAAATGGCCAAAACCATCGGCCAGAACGTGTTTGTGGACAACAAGCCGGGTGCGGCAGGCAACATCGCGATGCAGGAAGTTGCCAACAGCACCGATGATCACACCCTGATACTGGGCCACATCGGTACCCTGGCCATCAACCCATACATCTTCGCCAAGCTGCCTTATGACGCCAACCGGGACTTTGTGCCCGTCACCCTGGTCTCCAAGGTGCCGAGCCTGTACGTCGTGCACCCCGACCTGCCGGTGAAAAACCTCAAGGACTTCATCGCTTACGCCAAGAGCCAGCCCGGCAAGCTGAACTATGGCTCTGCCGGCAACGGAAGCGCGGGCCACCTGGCCTTTGAGTACCTGAAGCTGGTCAGCGACACCTTCGTCCTGCACGTACCTTATCGCGGCACCGGCCCGATGCTGACCGACCTGATGGCCGGACGGCTGCAGGCTGCCTCGGTCGGCGCGCCCGCCCTGCTGCCCTTCATCAAGGCCGGAAAACTCCGTTGCATCGCCACCGGCACCTCGCAGCGCCTGCCCCAAATGCCCGACGTTCCCACCGTGGCCGAACAGGGCTTCAAGGGATTCGAGATGACGCAGTGGTACGGACTGATGGCCCCGAGCAAGTGGCCCAAGGCCCACATTGCCAAGCTCGAAGCCGAGGCCATCAAGGCCGCCCGTGGAAGCGCCGTCAAGGAAAAGCTGGCCCAGGAAACCGCGCTGGCCGTGGGCAACACGGGCGCCGAGTTCGATGCCTTCATCAAGGCCGAACAGGCGCGGTGGAAACCCGTGATCGCCCGCGCCGCGATCAAGCCTGAAGGGACTTAGGTCCACGGCGCTGACCGCGGAGCAGATCAGCGCCCGGCCAGCGCTTCCAGGCACACATTCGGGGCGCAGGAGCATCCCGCTGGTTAGAAACTCAATTTTTTAACTGGGGAGGCGCCTTCTTCGCAAGAAGACTCACCAGATGTTGACGGATCACGGACGTAATGTGTTCACGCTTCCCATGCTCAAGCATGCCGATCTGCCGTGTCGCCGGACGGCCCGGTAGCGACAGGACGCGCAATGTGGGGTCGTTCACCCAGTCGGCATTTCTCCAATGCGGCACGACGGTGACGCCGACATTCTGGCGCACCAGATCGATGATGCTGGACACCGAACTCAGCTCCAGAAAGTCCTGCGGCATCAGGCCCAGTTTGCGCAAGGTCTGCTCGATACGGATACCGCTGGGGGTGCGGCGATCAAAACGCAAAAACGGGTTTTCACGCAGCAGCTTCTTGATGTCGCTGTCGGGCCCGGCTACCAGCGAACTGGCCACCAGGGTCAAGGGCTCCACATACAGCGGCGTCCACAGCAAGCCCTGGCGTTCCATCGGGGGGCCTTCGATCATGACCGCGGCATCCAGCGCCCCACTGATGACACTCTGGGCCAGACCGCTGGACTCCTGCACCACCAGGCGCACATTCAGGCGGGGAAACCGCGGCTTCATGGCGACCACCGTGTTGGACAGCAGGCCCATGGCCGAAACCGTCGAACCCACGGTCACCGTGCCGGCGATCTCGTTTTCTTCTTCCAGGCCTTCGCGCATCTGCTCATAACAGGCAATGATTTTTTCCGCATGGGCGATCAAGGCGCGCCCGGCCACCGTCAGCAGCACGCCGCGCCCCGACCGTTCAAACAGCCCGGTTTTCAGCTCGGCTTCCAGCGCCCGCATTTGCAGCCCGACGGCAGCCTGCGTCAAAGCGACCCGCTCGGAGGCCCCGGCGAAAGAGCCTTCTTGTGCCACAGCCAAAAAGGTCCTGAGAAATCGAATGGTGCTCAAGGGAAAAAACCCATTGTTGGGCCAAAATTGGACCCAGAAATACTAAAGGATAACTTTAGCATTGCAAAACAAAATATGGATATATTTTTTAGATTGGATGGAGAACAATGGCTCACCAACCTGTTGTTTGACATGCAATTGTGCTAATGCGCGGCGCTGTCCAGTGCAGGTTTATGGCCCTTATGGCCCTTTCTTTTAGCCTGACTATTTATGCCTGACCTGCTCTCCCCGACAGCCCGCGCCGACAGTCCCGCCGATGCCTTTGGTGCACAACGTGCCGAGGCGATTTACGACCTGGGTCACAGCACCATCTTCGCGTCGCGCAGCGACCCGCGCTTTTCCTACTGCACCTACGCGCCGCCCACGTCGGGCAATGAGCAGCATCCCAAGGCCTTGGTCGTGGTCGTGCATGGCACGGGCCGCGCATTCACCGAATACCGCGATGCGTTTGCCGAATTTGCCAAATGGAACGACTGCATCGTGCTGTGCCCGCTGTTTCCCGCCGGACCCCAAGGCGACGGCAACCGCGACGGCTTCAAACACCTGCAGGAGGCCGACATCCGCTACGACCGGATTTTGCTGGATATGGTGGACGAAGTCGCCACCAAGTTCCGCGCTGATTTTTCCAGATTCGCGCTGTTCGGCTATTCGGGCGGCGGCCAGTTCGTCAACCGCTTTGGCCTGCTGCATCCAGAGCGCCTGTGGGCGCTGTCGATCGGCGCGCCGGGTTCGGTCACCCTGCTGGATTTCAACCAGGACTGGTGGGTCGGCGTGCGCGACTTTGCCCGCCAATTCGGCCAGCCGCTGAACCTGGATGCGCTGAAAGCCTTGCCGGTACACATGGTGGCGGGCAAGGCCGATGTGGAAACCTGGGAAATCACCCACCAGGCAGGCGGCAAGTTCTTCATGCCCGGCGCCAACGATGCCGGGCGCACCCGGCCGGAGCGGCTGGAAACCCTGCGCAAGTCCTTCGAGGCGGCGGGCGTGCAGGTGCACCTGGATCTGGTGGACAACGTGCCGCACAACGGCCTGGCCTGCGTGGACAAGGTGCAGGACTTCTTTGCCGCCACGCTGCGGCGCCTGCGGACGGCCAGCCGCTAGGCGGCCCCAGTCACTTCACCATTTCACCACTTCAGCCACTCCACTGACAACGGAAGAGCCATCATGCTGCGTTTTGCGCTGTCCCGTCTCGCCATGGCCATACCGACGCTGCTGATCGTCGCGGTGGCCGTGTTCGTACTGATCCGATTGATTCCCGGCGACCCGGCGCAGCTGCTGCTTGGCGACCTCGCCGACCCGGTCCGGCTGGCCGACCTGCGCGCCCAGCTCGGCCTCGACAAGAGCTGGCCGGTGCAATTCACCATCTGGGGCCGCCACGTGCTGGGCGGCGACCTCGGCGTTTCCATCAACACCGGCGAACCCGTGCTGCACCTGGTGCTGAGCCGCTTTCTCGTCAGCGCGCAGATTGTGATCATTGCCGTGTTCTTCGCCACCCTCGTCGCCGTGCCCGCCGGCATGATCGCCGCCTGGAAGCAAAATCGCCTGCCCGACCTGATGCTGGTCGGCACGGCGACCCTGCTGGTGTCCATTCCCACCTTCTGGCTGGGCCTCTTGCTGCTGCTCTTCTTCGGCCTCAAGCTCGAATGGCTGCCCGTGGTCGGCTATGTCTCCATCATGAACGACTGGAAGTCGGGCTTGCTGTACCTCCTGATGCCCATCCTCACGCTGTTCCTGCATGAGATCGGCGTGCTGATCCGCATGGCCAGGGCCAGCACGCTGGAGGTGCTGCGGCTGGACTACATCACCCACGCGCGCGCCAAGGGCCTGTCCGAGCGCGCCGTGCTGCTGCACCACGCCTTTCGCAACTCTTTCGGCCCGACCTGGACGTTGATAGGCCTGGTGCTGGGCAACCTGCTGGGCGGCGTGGCCGTTGTCGAGACTGTCTTCACCATCCCCGGCCTGGGCCGCCTGCTGGTCGATGCGATCTTCGCGCGCGACTATCCGGTGATCCAGGGCTGCCTGCTGCTGGTCGCCGTGATCTACGTCATCACCAACCTGGTCATCGACCTTTGCTACCCGATCTTCGACCCGAGGGTGCTCGCGGAATGAAAAAGTTTTTAAGCCCGCAGGCCCTGATAGGCCTCGCCATCGTGGGGACCATCCTCGCTGCGGCCATCCTGGCCTTCTTCTGGACGCCGCACGAGCCGCTCAAGATCAACTTCATGGCGCGCCTGAAGCCGCCCAGCGCCACCTACCTGTTCGGCACCGACGAGTTCGGCCGCGACGAGCTCTCGCGCCTGATGGCTGGCGCCTCCAACAGCGTGTGGATCAGCTTCCTGACCGTGCTGTTCTCCATCACCATCGGCACCGCCATCGGCGTGCTGACCGGCTTTGTGCGCGGCTGGACCGACCGCATCGTCATGGCCTTCATCAACGCCCTGCTGGCCTTTCCGGGCCTGCTGCTGGCGCTGGCGCTGCTGGCGGTCTTCGGCGCCAACAAGTACGGCATCATCCTGGCGCTGGGCCTGGCCTACACGCCGTCGGTCACGCGCATCGTGCGCGGCACGGTGATGTCGCTGCGCGAAAAGGAATTCATCGAATCTTCGCGCGTGCTCGGCAATTCCGAGCTTTACACCATGTTCCGCCACGTGCTGCCCAACTGCGTGGCGCCGCTGACGGTGCTCGCAACCTCGATGTTCGGTTGGGTCATCCTCGCGGAAAGCTCGCTGTCCTTCCTGGGCCTGGGCGTACCCCCGCCGGCGCCGACCTGGGGCAACATGCTGGCCGCGGCCCGGCCCTTCATGGCGCAGGCCACTTACCTTTCCATCTTCCCGGGCCTGTGCATCGCGCTGACCTTGCTGGGCATCAACTTCCTGGGCGACGCGGTGCGCGACCTGCTGGACCCGCGCATGAGGGGTATCGAATGACGCATCTGGTGGATGTCTCCGGCCTGAGCCTATCAATCGGCAAGGGCGGCCGCGAAATCGTGCGCAATGTCTCGTTCACGGTCGCGCCCGGCGAAATCGTCGGCATCGTCGGCGAATCCGGCAGCGGCAAGACCCAGGCCGCACGGGCCATCATGGGCCTCACGCCGCCGCCGCTGGTGCGCAGCGCGGGCCACATCCTGTTCGAGGGCGAAGACATGGCGGCGGCCGGCGACGCGCGTTTGCGCGCGCTGCGCGGCGCGCGCATCGGCATGGTGTTCCAGGAGCCCATGACCTCGCTCAACCCCTCCATGACCATAGGCCGGCAGCTCGACGAAGGCCTGGCCCTGCACCGACCCCAGCTCACACCGGCCGCGCGCCGCGAGATGGCGCTGGCGATGCTGGCGCGCGTCGGCATCACCGACCCGCAGGCCGCGCTGGCCGCCTGGCCGCATGAATTCTCGGGCGGCATGCGTCAGCGCATGATGCTGGCCTCAGTCATGCTGCTCGAGCCCGCGCTGCTGATCGCCGACGAGCCGACCACGGCGCTGGACGCGCTGGTGCAGCGCGACGTGCTCGAACTCATGGTCGGGCTCACGCGCGAGCACAACACGGCCGTGCTGCTGATCAGCCACGACCTGCCCATGGTCGCGCGCTACACGCAGCGCATGATCGTCATGCAGCAAGGCGAAGTCGTCGAGGCCGGCGACACGGCGGCCTTGCTGGCCGGCCCGTCGCAGGCCTACACCCGCAAGCTGCTGGAGGCCATCCCGCGCCGGCAGGCGGCGCGCACAATTGCCGACGACCAGCCCGTCATCGAAGTGCGCAATCTCGTATTCGACTACCCAGGCAAGCGCCGGCTGTTCGCCAAGTCCACGGCCAAGCGCGTGCTGCACGGCATTGACCTGGTGGTGCGCCCGCGCGAGATCGTCGCGGTGGTGGGCGGCTCCGGTTCGGGCAAGACCACCCTGGGCCGCGCGATTGCCGGCCTGATCAAGCCGACCGAGGGCGATATCCGTTTTCGCGGGCGTTCGATTGCGCGCAGCGACGCGGGCTGGCTGGACTACCGGCTCAATTGCCAGATGGTGTTCCAGGACCCGTATTCGTCACTAAACCCGCGCATGAGCATAGGCCAGCTGGTCGGTGAAGGGCTGCGGCTGGTGCCTGGACTCTCCTCGACCGAGCGGCAATCGCGTGTTGCCAAGATGCTCGACGAAGTCGGGCTGGAGCCGCGGCATGCGGCGCGCTATGCGCATGAACTCTCCGGCGGCCAGCGCCAGCGCGTGGCGATTGCCCGGGCGCTGATACGCGAGCCGGCCTTTGTGATCGCCGACGAGCCGGTGTCCGCGCTGGACGTCACCGTGCGCGCCCAGGTGTTGGCGCTGCTGGCCGAGCTGCAGGAGCGGCACGGCTTTGCCTGCCTCTTCATCAGCCACGACCTCGGCGTGGTCGAGCAGGTGGCCGACCGCGTGATCGTGATGCAGGCCGGCCGCATCATCGAGCAAGGCAACCGCGACGAGGTTTTCGACCGTCCGCAGCATGCCTACACGCGCAAGCTGCTCTCGGCGATTCCCGCGCTGACGCCCACCGGCCAGGGCGGCATGCAGCTCAAGTGGCGTTTTGACGAAGCCGATGCGCCAGCGGGCGCCCTGCAACCTGCCATGTAACCCCCTGTTTAACCTCTTTCCGTTCGATTTCCGATTCTTAAGGAGCTTCCCATGCTTTCGATGCGATTGAAATTTCTGAGCACCGCCGTGCTGGCGGCCTGTACCGCGGCCCAGGCCCAGACGGCGCAAATCGTGGTCGCGCAGCCGGCCGACATCCGCTCGACCAATCCCGGCGTGAACCGCGACAACACCACCGACGGCGTGGTGCTCAACATCGTCGAAGGCCTGGTCGGCTACCACGAGAACGGCACCGTCGGCCCGCTGCTGGCGCGCTCGATTGTCAACAGCCCCGACGGCCTGACCTACATTTTCAAGCTGCGCACCAACGTCAAGTTCCACAACGGCGAGCCCATGACCTCGGCCGACGTGCTGTGGAGCTGGAAGCGCTACACCGACCCCAAAACCGACTGGCGCTGCCTCAGCGAATTCGACGGCCGCTCCGGCATCAAGGTGACGTCGGTGACGGCGCCCGACGCTCAGACCGTGGTGATGCAGCTGGACCGCCCCTCGGCGGTCTTCCTCGACAACCTGGCGCGTACCGATTGCGGCATGACGGCCATCCTGAACAAGAAATCCGTCAAGGAAGATGGCAGCTGGGACAAACCCATCGGCACCGGCCCCTTCAAGTTCGAGGAGTGGAAGCGCGGCGAGTATGTGACCCTGAGCGCGTTTGCCGACTACCAGTCGCCCCCCGGCACCAAGCCCGACGGCTACCTCGGCCTCAAGAAGCCGCTGGTCGAACAGGTCAAGTTCCTGACCGTGCCCGACATGTCGACCTCCAAGGCCGGCCTGCAGTCCGGCGCCATCGACGCGGGCCAGATCACCTCGTCCGATGTGCAGGAGCTCAAGGGCAACAAAAATCTCAGCGTGGTCGCCGCAGTCGATGCGGGCAAGAACACGCTGCTGATGCAGACCAACGACCCGCTGCTAAAAGACGAAAAAATCCGCCAGGCGATCGCGCTGTCGCTGGACATGAACCAGATCGTCGCGGCCTCGTCCGAAGGCCTGGCCCGCGTCAACAACTCGGCCATCCAGGACACCTCGGCTTACTACACCGCGGCCCAGAAAAAAGGCTACCGCTACGACCCCGCCAAGGCCAGGCAGCTGTTGCGCGAAGCCGGCTACAAGGGCCAGCCCATCGTGATTCAAGCCAACAAGCGCGCCCACGTGCCGAGCTTTTCTGTCGCCGTGATGAGCCAGGCCATGATGCAGGCCGTTGGCATCAATGCGCAGATCGAGGTGCTCGAATGGGCGACGCAGCTGGACCGCTACAACAGCGGCAACTACCAGATGAGTTCCTTCACCTATTCCTCGCGCCTGGACCCGGCCCTGAGCTATGAGCAGTTCTCCGGCAAGAAGGAAAAGCAGCCGCGCAAGGTATGGGATGACCCGGCCGCGCAAAAACTGATCGACCAGAGCTTCACCGAAGCCGATCCGAAAAAACGCCAGGTCCTGTTCGACCAGTTGCACACCATGATGATGGCCAAAACGCCGCTCGTTGTTCTGTACAACGTTACCGATTCATGGGCGGTGCGTAAACGGGTCACCGGATTTTCAGTATGGGAAGGCAAGCCGCTCCTCTGGAATACCCGGATCAGTAAATAGTAAAGAGCAGAGAGAGCAGCGTCCCGGCCGGGGCGCCTTCGGGTCGCGGCGCTGTCGAAATCGGTGACCGCGCCCTTCCGGACGGTTTTCTCCAGCTTCTCCTGCTTCTCCTGCCTCCCCTGCTTTCCTGTATAGCCAGACTGCCTGCCGTTCGCGTGGCATGAACGGGCAACGGGCAACGGGCGAGCAGGTCTCCCATCTCACAAGCTTTGCACATGACTACCCTACAGCAATTTCCTTTTGTGTCAGTTTCGGGTGCGCCCCATGCACGCGGGCTGCAATACGGGCAGCAGGCCGCTGACCGCGTGCGTGCCAGTGCACGTCTTTATGGCCAGACCCTGATAGACCTTGGCTACAGCGATAGCGCCCGCTCGCAGTTGATTGCATATTTTGCAAAGGAGATAGAAGGCTTCGCCCCTCATTACCTGGACGAGATGCGCGGCATTGCGAAAGGGGCCGGCGTCGACTTCCAGGACATTGTGATGATCAATGCCCGCACCGAAGTGCTCGCCAAGGCGCGGGCCGAAAAGGTCAAGCAGGCTGACCTGGAGCCTGGCGACGGCTGCACCGGTGCATTGATACTGCCCGAGCGCTCAGCAAGCGGGAACCTGCTTCATGGGCAAAACTGGGATTGGCGCGCCGAGTGTGTGGAGACATCCATCGTGCTGCGCGTGCGTAACGACAACGGGCCTGACTTTTTGACCTTTGTGGAGGCCGGCGGCCTTGCCCGCAGCGGCTTCAACAGCGCAGGCGTTTCCATCACGGCCAACTACCTGGAGTCGGATCGTGACTTCCAGCAACTGGGCGTTCCGCTTTCACTGATTCGCCGGAAAGTGCTGGAGCAGGAAATTTTTTCACTGGCGATGAAAGCGGTGGCCACCACGCCGAAATCCTGCTCGAACAACATCATGCTGGGCATGGCGCAGGGCTTCGGCATCGATTTTGAATGCACCACCAATGAGGCGTTTCCTATTTATCCCGGCCCCGACAACCTGATCGTCCATGCCAATCACTGGATGAGCCCGGTCGCCTTAAGCAAATTGGTCGACAAGGGCTTGTCGAATTCACCGGACAGCCACTACCGGGACTGGCGTGTGCGCAAGTTGCTGAATAAAAAAGAGAAGCTTGGCCGCCAGGATTTGAAAGATGCATTTTTCGACAACTTTGGCGCTCCCTACGCTGTTTGCCGCCCACCGCGGCCTGGCAGCAATGAAAACCTCTCGGCAACGGTTGCCATGGTCATCATGGAGCCGGCAGTCAGGGAAATGGATGTGGTCCCCCTGCCGGCCCTTAACCGTGTTTTCACGCGCTACAGCCTGACCGAAGAGCCCAAGGTCTTCGAGTCATAGAACTGGAACGAAGAAGAACGGCGGGCGCAACAGGTAGCCGGATTCAGGATTCACGGCGTTTCAGGTTCGAACAACTTGAACAGAGGCCCCCCGCAAACCAGACGCCGCATCCGGCTGAGACCGATGATCATCAGGAATCTTCTGGCGGCATGATGGCTGTGTAGCTGGTCGACCCCGCAGGCGATGGACCGCCTACAAAACCACTCAGCGCCCGAGTTGCAAGGTTGCGATGCGATCTTCCAGTTCGCTGCCTGCCGTCCTTCCGAATCTTCGTTGGTGATCTCTTGGTGATCTCTTTCTGGTGCACCCTGACGGCCCCCTACAGAGTGCATGCATCGCGCGCATTGCACCAGCAACGTGCGTGAAAGCTTGCCCTCAGCCCCCACTGCCTTCGCACCAGGAACTCATCCGGGAAAAAGGCCAACCCTTGAGAATTCTCTCGGAGGGTAACAAGGAGAGGAAATAAGGATGGGCAGATTTTGTTCTAGGGTTCAACCTGATATGAATTAAACCTCTCCTGGCTAAACTGGCCCGGCAATTGCTTTGTGTAATTTACACAAAAATAGAAATTTAACAATTCATGCCGCCAGACACGAATCCCCATCCATCCTCATCTGCCGACGCCGCAGCCGAGCGAACCAACTCATGGAAGACCGCGCCCACACCTTCCGCGCAGCGCATCAACTCCGTGATCGACCTTTGGCTGGGAGAGCAAGTGCGCCATCGCCGAAAAGCGCTCGGACTCCCATTGCAACAGGTTGCGCTGGGTTGCGGCATCTCTGTCAGCCTGCTCAGCCAGATTGAACGCGGGTTACGTTCCATTTCACTCCGAACGCTTGCTGCCCTGTCGAACGAGCTGCAATTACCACTGGAAACGTTGATCAGGAACACGCAGCACGACCAGAACGAAGGCGCGTCGGAGCGCTCTGTGGTGCGCGCCGGCAAGCATCAGCGCATCGACCTGGGCGACAAGGGCATCCATAAAGAGAAACTAACGCCACCGGCGTCGACCGGCGGCGTCGAGCTGTACCGGGCCGTCATCGACCCCAAGGGCTCCACGGGCGATGCGCTGTTTTTTACCCATAAAGGCGAACAGGTGGGCTATGTGGTCGAAGGCCAGCTCGAACTGTTCATCCAGGACCGTCTTTACCGGCTGCAGGCCGGCGACAGCTTTTGCTACGACGGTGTCACACCGCGCCGCTGGCGCAATCCCGGCCCGTCGATCACGACGGTGCTTTGGGCCATCACCGGCACGCTCAGGTAGCTGGCCGCATTGATCCCATCGACCCCATCGACCCATTTCTCCCACGGCCACCCGGAAAAATGCCGCCAGGGCTGGCCCATCGCAACCGCGGCATGGATTTTTTTGACATTACAGAACGGAAACTCACCATGAAATTCGCAACGCTTGCAACTTCTCTTGCCGTCACCTTTGCACTATCGCTGTCAGGCCCGGCTTCGGCGCAGACGGTGCTGAAGGTCGGATCCACGCCGACCGGCAGCCCTTTCACTTTCCTGGACACCAAGACCAACACCATTGACGGCGTGATGGTCGACATCGTCAATGCGGTGGCCAAGGAATCGGGCTTCGGGGTACAGATCGAACCCATGCAGTTCTCGGCGCTGATCTCCTCGCTGACTTCCAAGCGCATCGATTTGATCTCGGCGGCGATGTTCATCACGCCGACGCGCCAGGAAGTCGTGGACTTTTCGCTGCCGATCTACAGCTACGGCGAAGGCGTGGTTGTGTTGAAGCAGGACACGGTCGCCTACCAGAGCTTCGCCGACATGAAAGGCAAGCGGGTCGGGGTGCAGGTCGGCACGGCCTTCGTGGAACCGTTGCAAAAGAGCGGGATGTTTTCAGAGGTCAAGCTCTACGAAACCACGCCCGACCTGATGCGCGACGCCAACGCCGGGCGCATCGACGCGGGCGTGCTGGACTACCCGATTGCCGCCTTCGCCGTGGCCAAGGGACAGTTTCCCAACCTGCGCATGGTCACCAGCTTCAAGCCGACCATGGTCAACAGCATCGGCATGGCCACCCGAAAAGGCGACACCGAGCTGATGGGCAAGGTGAATGTCGCCGTGACCAAGCTCAAGGCCAACGGCACCATTGACGCCATCCTGAAAAAGTGGGGCCTGTGAGCCTGACCCCGACCCACTCAGCAATCTACTGAAAAACGAATACCCATGATCCAGTTTCTGCACCATGCACGGGAGTTCATGCCCATCCTGCTCCAGGGGGCCTGGCTCACCATCCTCGTGACGCTGGGCTCCTTGCTGCTGTCCACCATGCTGGGCCTGGTGTGGGCCGTCATGCGCGTGTCGGGCATCCCGCTGCTGGCCAATGCAAGTGCCGCCGTCATCAACCTGCTGCGCGGTATCCCGATCATCGTGATCTTGTTTTTCCTGTATTTCGTGATGCCTGATGTCGGCATTTCGCTGTCGGCGCTGCAGGCCGGCATCCTCGGCCTGGGCATCGCCTATTCGGCCTACCAGGCCGAGAATTTCCGCGCCGGCATCGAAGCGGTGGACCATGGCCAGGTCGAGGCGGCCCGTGCCATGGGCATGAGCTGGGGGCTGATGATGCGCCGCGTGGTGCTGCCGCAGGCCGTCAAGATCGTGCTGCCGCCCTACGGCAACATCATGATCATGATGCTCAAGGATTCGTCGCAGGCCTCGACCATCACCGTCGCCGAACTGGCGCTGCAGGGCAAGATGATCGCCACGTCCACCTTCCAGAACGCGACCGTTTTCACGCTGGTCGCGCTGATTTACCTGGTCATGTGCGTGCCGCTGATTCTGCTGGTGCGCCATCTTGAGAAGCGGGGCAAAAAATGATTGAAATACGCGACTTGCAGAAGTCCTACGGAACGCACCACGTTCTCAAAGGCATCAACGCCACCGTTTCCAAAGGCGAGGTGGTGTGCATCATCGGCCCTTCAGGTTCGGGAAAGTCCACCATCCTGCGCTGCATCAACGGGCTCGAAAGCTACAACGGCGGCAGCATCGAGATCCACCGCCAGCGGGTTGACAACACCCTGCCGTCCATCAAGGCCATTCGCACCGAGGTGGCGATGGTGTTCCAGCGCTTCAACCTTTTTCCGCACCGCACCGTGCTGGAGAACGTGATCGAGGGGCCGATCTACGTCAAGGGTGAAAAGCGCGAGGCCGTGATCGAGCGGGCCAGGCAGCTGCTCGCCAGCGTGGGGCTTGCCGAAAAGGAAAACGCCCATCCGCCGCAGCTGTCGGGCGGCCAGCAGCAGCGGGTTGCCATTGCGCGCGCGCTTGCCATGCAGCCCGAGGCCATTTTGTTCGACGAGCCGACTTCCGCGCTGGACCCTGAACTCGTGGGTGAAGTGCTGGGCGTGATGCGCAAGCTGGCGGAGTCAGGCATGACCATGGTGGTCGTCACGCACGAGATGCAGTTTGCCCGCGAAGTGGCCGATCGCGTGATGTTCATCGACGGCGGCGTGATCGTCGAGCAGGGACCGTCCAGGGAGGTTCTGAACAATCCTCAAAACCCGCGCACGCAGGACTTCCTGCGACGTGTTCTCTACCCCATGTAAAGCGCCAAACATGTCACAGGAATTCTTTCCCCTCAGTCCGTCCCTGTGGGCCGCCACGGCGGCGCCCGCGCCCGAAACCACCCCGCTGCAAAGCGATGCGAAAGCCGATGTGGTCGTCATCGGCGCGGGCTACTGCGGCTTGAGCACGGCACTGCACCTGGCCGAGCGCGGCGTGCGCGTCGTGGTGCTCGAAGCGCGCGACATCGGCTTCGGCGGCTCTGGCCGCAACGGCGGACAGGTGATTCCGGGCATGAAGTTCGACCCGAGCGAGCTGATGAAAATGTTCGGACGCGAGAAAGGGCAGCACCTGGTCGATTTTGCCGCCAGCACGGTCGATGCGGTGTTCAACCTGATCGACAAGCACCGCATGGACGTGCCGCATGTGCGCCGTGGCTGGATTCAGGGCTCGCACACGCCGGCCGCGCTCAAAATGGCCGAGCGGCGCGTGCGCGATTGGGGTGCGCAGGGTGTCGCCGCGCAGTTGCTGGACCGGGCTGAGACGGCCCGCCTGCTGGGCACCGACAAATACCTGGGCGGCTGGATGGACCCACGCGGCGGCGGTGTACAGCCGCTGAGCTACGTGCGCGGCCTGGCGCGCGCTGCGATCGCAGCGGGCGTGGTCATTCAAACTGACAGCCCCGCGGCGCAACTGCTGCAAGACCAGGGCCAGTGGCAGGTCGTGACCGCAGGCGGCGCCAGGGTCAGCGCCGAGCGCGTGGTGCTCTGCACCAACGGTTACACCGATGGGTTATGGCCGCAGCTTAGCAAATCGATCATCAACGCCAACTCGTTCCAGGTCGCGACCGAGCCGCTTCCCGAAGCTGTCCGCAGGAGCATCCTGCCTGAAGGACATGTCTCTTCCGATGCACGCAACCTCTTGCTCTATTACCGAATTGACCACAGCGGCCGTTTGTTGATGGGAGGACGCGGAACCTTTAGGGAGCCCGATCCAGCCCTGCCCGGCAACTGGTCGCATCTGCAGAACGTGATCGGCAAGCTGTTCCCGCAGGCGGCCGGGATGCCGATTGCTTACCGCTGGTGCGGGCATGTCGCCATCACGCGCGACTACCTGCCGCACCTGCATGAGCCCGCGCCGGGCTTGCTGATCGACATCGGCTGCCAGGGGCGCGGCGTCGGCCTGCAGACGCGCATGGGGCAGGCACTGGCCGAGTACATCGCCACCGGCGACAAACAGGCACTGCCCGTCGCGCCATCGACGATCAAGCCATTTCCGCTGTACGGGTTGAGGCGCCTGTACGTCTCGGCGGTAATCGGATGGTACCGAATGACCGACGGCGGCGTTTAGGGATTCTTGACGATGCTCGGAAAAGGACTCAGGAGTCACTTACTCGGCCCCCAGCTTCTAAACCAGGAAAGCAAGGGACAACTTACCATGAGGTGGCGACGAGGGAGAAGTCCGGCAAGGGAATAGGTCACAGGCATTCAAGCTAACTCGGCGGTTCCATCGTTCAAGCGCGCATGGTCAGATATACAAGGCCAGTGCAGCAGTTTTCAAGAGCTACGCAGCTCGAGGCGGAAGGGTTCTGCCGTGATCCAAAAACCTGGGAACGCGCCGAATCGATTCGACGCACGGACAGCCCGAAACAAACCGTGGTCTAGCTGGGACTGCGAGCGGCGCGTGATCGCGCGGCTTGAACACGATGCGCGCGAAGCCAACCCACGCTTCGTGGTGACCAGCCTGCAGGGCGAGGCGGAGAACCGCATCAAAGAGGCGCAGATCGACCTGTTCGGCCGACGCGCGAGTTGCCACAAGTTTGCGGCCAACCAGCTGCGCTTGCTGCTGGCTGCCGCACTGGCTTACACGTTGATGGTCACCCTGCGCCGCCTGGCGCTCAAGGGCACCGAGCTGGAGCGCGCCTGCACGGACACGATCCGCACGAAGCTGCTCAAGATCGGCGCGGCCATCGTGCGCAATACCCGGCGCGTGCGCCTGCTGCTGGGCTCGAGCCACCCGCTCAAGCATGTGTTCCTCACCGCAGCCCAGGCACTCGCCCCGTAGAACCCATCCAGTGCTGTCCCCGGCCCGTTGACAAACAACGGGGGTAAGGGGGGTGCGCCCAGCGCGGCAGAAAACCGTCCCAACGGGGTGCTCAAGCCGCACCCCAGCCGTCCAAACAACCACAACTCACCTCGAACCGCCTTCGTCGAGCGACTGGTGAAATATCCAGGCTAGAGCCCTGCCGCAACGCTTAGGGCTCGTTCGGGAATAGGTTGTGCATTTGGCCGTCGGAGTCGGGATGCGCTGCCAGGCGCGGGGAGCGCCGTGTGGCCAAGCCACACAAGCGAGTCGCAACAACGCAGCGCGCCCGAAGCTGGCGAGCAAAATGTGCAACTTATTTCTTAGATGGCGCGGTTCAGGTCCACGTCCAGGCCTGCCCGCTTCATCTCGCGCGCCAGCAGCAGCCGCCACAAGCCCGCCTCATCGACCGTGATACGTGTTGCGCCCTTCAAGGCGTCCGGCAATGCCTCCTGGTCGGACAGCAGGCAGACGATGCGACTGCGGCCGAGTACGGCAAGCATGAATCCGATGGCCAGCATGGCTGCCGGTGCCTCGGGCTCTTCCCCCGGCAGGAGCAGCAGGAACGCCACATTGCGCAAAGCATCAAGTTGATCGACAGAGACGGTGTCGAGTACCGCCGCCTCCAGCCCCAGCTGCTCCATGAACTCGCACGCCTGGCCCGCAGCGTCGCCGCCCCAGCCAAGGACGGCCACGCGTGTGCCGGGAACGGCTTGCTGGGCTGTGATGGATGAGGGATCGGCCTTGGACATGGGCATCATGGTAACAGGGGGAACTGAAGGCGTCGGTGCCGGGGCCGGCGTCGGTGCCGGGGCCGGCGGCGGTGCCGGTGCCGGCGCTGGCGCTGGTGCTGGCGCTGGTGCCGGTGCCGGTGCCGGTGCTGGCGCTGGTGCTGGTGCTGGTGCTGGTGCTGGCGCTGGTGCTGGTGCTGGTGCTGGCGCTGGCGCTGGTGCTGGTGCTGGTGCCGGTGCTGGCGCTGGTGCCGGTGCCGGTGCTGGCGCTGGTGCTGGTGCCGGTGCTGGTGCCGGTGCTGGTGCTGGTGCTGGTGCTGGTGCTGGTGCTGGTGCTGGTGCTGGTGCTGGTGCTGGTGCTGGTGCTGGTGCTGGCGCTGGTGCTGGCGCTGGCGCTGGTGCTGGTGCTGGTGCTGGTGCTGGTGCTGGTGCTGGTGCTGGTGCTGGCGCTGCTGCCGGTGCCGGCGCTGGCGGCGGCTTCACCTCAGCAGCCGGGGCAGCCTTCGGCGCGGCAGCGGCGCGGCCCTCCAGGCGGTCCGTCAACAGCTTCTTGGTCGCATTCAGGTTGGCGATGGCCCGATCGACCCCATGCTTGACTCTTTGCTTGCGCTCGTCGACCGTGTAGCGGTCACCAAAAGTCGTATCCAGCAGGAAGTCCTGCGTCGCCACGGCATATTGCCTGTACTCAGGCGTGCCCATGCCGAGGCTGTCGGCGAGGATGGCGTTGACTTTCTTTTGCAAGGCATCCATGGTCGAGTCCCATCCATTCTTCGCGACCGAGACATCGAAAGTCCGCAGCGCCTTGACCTGCCGGTTGACCTTGTCGATCGCGCTCGCGATCGAAGCCTTATCGTGGGCGCCAGCCGGTGGCGATGTGTTTTTACCGTTGGACATGCAGACTCCTTATGCAACCAGCCTGAACTTTAACGCGTCCATGACGCAGACTTTATGGCCCCCGAGGGGGCTGAGTGCCGCGGCTCCAAGCCTGCCTGCGCAGGCTTGGACGGCACGAAGAGCCACTGCGTCTCGCAGTAGCGCGGCCTGCAAGGCTCGCCGCTTTGAGGCGGCTCGGCACCGGCCAGGAAGCCCCGCTGCACGGGGCTACAGCACCAGGATCGCCCGGAAATCATTGACATTGGTGTTCGTCGGCCCCGTGATGACCAGATCCCCCAGAGGCTCAAAGTAGCCATAAGCATCGTTGCGGTCCAGGTAGCGGTTCAGCTTCATGCCCTTGGCCAGCGCCCGTTCCAGCGTGTCGGGGGCGACGAACGCGCCCGCGTTGTCTTCCACACCGTCAATGCCATCGGTGTCTGCGGCCAGCGCGTAGACGCCCGCCTGCCCCTGCAGCCCCAGCGCCAGCCCCATGCAGAATTCGCCGGCCCGCCCGCCCCTGCCTTTGGGGGTGCCATCGGGCTGCTTTTTGATGGTGACCGTGGTTTCGCCACCGCTCAGAATCACGCAAGGTTTCTGGAAAGGCTGGCCCTTGAGCGCCACCGCGCGGGCCAGTGCCGCATGCACCTTGCCGACTTCGCGCGACTCGCCTTCCATCTCATCGCTGAGGATGTAGGCCGTCAGCCCCGCATCCCTGGCAACGGCGGCGGCGGCTTCGAGGCTTTGCTGCGGTGTGGCAATCATGTGGACCTCATGGCCGTTGAAGGCCGCATCGCCGGGCTTGGGCGTTTCGAGCGCGCCCTGCTCCAGCAGGCTCATGAGCCCGCCCGGGATCGCGATGCCGTAGCGCGCGAGGATGGCCACAGCCTCGGCGCAGGTGCTGGCATCGGGCACGGTCGGGCCGCTGGCAATGATGGAGGGGTCATCGCCGGGCACGTCGCTGATGGTGAGCGTGATCACGCGCGCCGGCGCACAGGCCGCGGCCAGCCGCCCGCCCTTGATGCGCGACAGGTGCTTGCGCACGCAATTCATCTCGCCAATGTTGGCGCCGCTGTTCAGCAGGTCCTTGTTGATGCGCTGCTTGTCTTCCAGCGTGAGGCCCTCGGCGGGCAATGTCAGGAGAGACGAGCCGCCACCGGAAATCAGGCACAGCACCAGGTCGTCGGCAGTCAGGCCCTGCGTCATGGCGAGGATGCGCTGCGCAGCCGCCAGGCCCGCCGCATCCGGCACCGGGTGCGCCGCCTCGACCAGTTCTATGCGTTGCTTCAAACCCGCAGGCCGCGGTGGAATATGGTGATAGCGCGTGACCACCAGCCCCTCCAGCGGCGCGTCAGCGGGCCAGAGGGCCTCGACCGCCTGCACCATGGAACCCCCGGCCTTGCCGGCACCCAGGACGATGGTTCGGCCCTTGGGTGGTTTGGGTAAATACGCCGCCGTGTTGTGCAAAGGCAGCGCGCGTTGCACTGCCGCGTGGTAGAGATGCTCCAGAAACTGGCGCGGCTGGGAGGCGGGGTTGGGTGCGGTCATTCGGATGTCTCTTGCGGGTTATTGGAAGGCAGTTTATGGAACAGCGCTGCTTCTGGCACTGCCCGCTGTCCCGCCCAGACCGTCATTGTGCCGCCGTAACTCGCCTGTAACACCCCGCCACGGTTAAAAGTGAATTACCCCGCGCCGAGCCATCCCTCCAGAAAAATCGCCCACCGAGGGGCCGATGCCAGCAGCCCAGCCTACTTCTTGCCCAGACCCAGCCGCTGCGCGCCGTCGGTGTACAGCCGCACCTTGTCTTTCATGAAAGCGTCCATCTGATCGGCGCCGACATTGACCAGCTCGAACCCGCTCCTGGCCGCAAGCTCCTTCATTTCAGGGTCGTTGTTCATGGCGGCCCAGAGGTCCGAGAGGCGCTTGCGTGCTTCGGGCGGGGTGGATTTGGGCACACCAATGCCGCGGTAGGCGCCGTCGACCCAGTCCACACCGAGCTCCTTGAAGGTGGGCACCTCGGGCATCAGCGGGTGGCGTTTTTCCATGGCCACGGCGAGCGGCCGCAGGCGGGTCTTGTTGCTGATGGCAAACGGCGTGTAGGTCATGGCACCGTCGATCTGGGAACCGATCACCGCCGTGGCCATGTCGCCCGTGCCTTTGTAGGGGATGTAGTTGGTCTTGACGCCGAAAGCCGCATTCAGTCGCTCGTGCGCCGCGTGGTTGGCCGAGTTCAGGCCCGAGCCGCCCAGGCTGAGCTGGCCGGGCTTGGCCTTGGCCGCACTGAGGAAATCGGCAAAAGTCTTGATCGGGCTGGACTCGGGCACCACGAGGATGTCGGGCGTGTAGTGGAACCAGAACACCGGCGTGATGTCCTGCGTCTTGTACTGCACCTGTCCCTCCAGCGGCTGGAACACGATATGCGGCAGGTTGATGCCGACCACGTTCAGCCCGTCACCCGGCAACTGGTTCATCTGGCCCCACATCAGCCCGCCGCCCGCGCCGGCCTTGTACTGGATGATGGTGTCGATCGCGGGGCATTTTTTCTTCAGCACAACCTGTTGATGCCGCGCCGACAGGTCGGACTCGCCGCCAGGCGGAAAGGCCTGCCAGTACAGCACATTCTTGTCGAGGCAACCGGGCCCCGCGGTCGCCGGAGCGCCTTGCGCCAGGGCCAGCGGGGCCAGCAAGGCCAGGCCGATTGCACTTAAAAGCTGTTTCATGGTTTGTCTCCTGTTGATTGTTGCCATCTCGTCATCCATCAGGCCAGTCAGGCCCTTACCGTCTGGTCTGTCAGGCCTGTCACGCCGCCTGGCGCACCGGGGCCGCGGCAAAAAGCGCGCAGACGGCTTCGGTGACCTGTGCCATCGTGGCCTTGCCGCCCAGGTCGCCGGTATGCAGCGCCGGGTCGGCGGTGATGGCCTCCACGGCATCCATCAACACCCTGGCGGCCTCAGGCTCACCGAGGTGTTCAAGCATCATCACGCAGGACCAGAAGGTGCCGACCGGGTTGGCCAGGCCCTTGCCCATGATGTCGAAGGCCGAGCCATGGATGGGCTCGAACATCGACGGATAGCGGCGTTCGGGGTCAATGTTGCCGGTGGGCGCAATGCCCAGGCTGCCGGCCAGCGCGGCGGCCAGGTCGCTCAGGATGTCGGCGTGCAGGTTGGTTGCCACAATGGTGTCGAGCGAGGCCGGGCGGTTGATCATGCGCGCCGTCGAGGCATCCACCAGTTCCTTGTCCCATTTGACGTCCGGGAACTCTTTGGAGATCTGCAGGGCGATCTCGTCCCACATCACCATGGCGTGGCGCTGGGCATTGGACTTGGTGATCACGGTCAGCAGCTTGCGGGGGCGTAATTGCGCCAGCTTGAAGGCAAAACGCATGATGCGCTCCACACCGGCACGGGTCATCATCGAGACATCAGTGGCCACCTCGATCGGATGGCCCTGGTGGGCGCGGCCACCGACGCCCGAATACTCGCCCTCGGAGTTTTCGCGCACGATGACCCAGTTCAGGTCTTCAGGCTTGCAGCGCTTCAGGGGGCCGTCGATGCCGGGCAGGATGCGCGTGGGGCGCACGTTGGCGTACTGGTCAAAGCCCTGGCAGATCTTCAGGCGCAGGCCCCACAGCGTGATGTGGTCCGGGATGTGCGGGTCGCCGGCGGAGCCGAACAGGATTGCGTCCTTGTCGCGCAGCGCATCCAGGCCGTCCTCCGGCATCATCACGCCGTGCTGGCGGAAATAGTCGCCGCCCCAGTCAAACGAGGTGAACTCGAATTTGAATTTGTTCTGCGTGGCGGCCAGTGCTTCGAGCACGGTCTGGCCGGCCGGTACCACTTCCTTGCCGATGCCGTCACCGGGGATGCACGCGATCTTGTACGTTTTCATGAAATGTCCTGGGCTGTTGGGAGTTGTCCTGCCGACAACTTTAACGATTGCCCATCGCATGTAAAACATTTCAGGTTATCTCATTATTTCCTTCAAGTTAACAATCATTGAGTTCCGTTTTGGCGACCTCAGGCGGGGGTTCCCCTGGTCAACGCCGCCATCAGCGGGCGGCGGGTCTCCACGAAAAACAGCCCGGCACGCAGCGACAGACCGCGCTGAGGCGGTCATGCCGGCCAGATCACTGCCGGATACGTCCGGCCTCGGTGACGATGGTCAGCTCCACAAACCGCGAGCCGGAACGCACGCCGGGCTTGAAGCCGACCTTGTAGCCGCCCAGGTCGAAGTTGTCCAGACCGTCGAGCGCTTTGACCAACCCGTCGCGGGAGACACGGGCCCCCATGCGCCGCACGGCCTCCACAATCACCGTGCCGGCAATGTAGCCCTCCATCATGGCGTAGCTCACCGGTACTTCCAGGTCAGGGGTGCCGCCCGCCAGGTCGATGAACTCCTTGTTCAACCGGCCTGAAATCTTGTAGGGGTTGGGCGTGACCTGGGTGATGGCCAGCCCCTTGAGCTGGGCCTCGCCCAGACGCTTGGAGATCTGCTCTATGTCTGCGCCGGAGTGGGCAAACAGGCGCGCCGTGCCGCCACCTCCCTGGTATTTTTCAATAAAGGCGGCCGCCGCGGAGCCGCTGGCGACGATGATGATCGCCTGCGGCGCCGCGGCAATGAAGGTGTCAAGCACCGCATTCGGGACCTTGGCCGTGCCGGCCGCGTAAGCGCCCCTGGCCGTGATGTGGGCGCCCTTGCTCTTCATCACCTCGTCGGTCGCGGCCATCAACGAGGCGGCGCCGGGGCCATCCTGGTAAAAGAGGCCAATGCGGGTGATACCGACCGTGACCAGATGTTCGGTGATCTTGTTGATCTCATCGCGCAGATTCGCACGGACGCTATAAAGCAGGGGCGCCTCGGCCCTGATCTCGTTCACGCGGTAGCCCACCAGCGGGATATTTTCCTTTTCGAGCAGGCCGGAGCTGACCAGTTCGCCAATCACATGGTCGCCGAAATAACCGGCCAGTACGAGTGGACGGTTCTCTCCGAGCAACTGCCGGGTGGCGGCCATGTTTTCAGCGGGGCTGCCCGAATCGTTCTTGCGGACCAGGCTGAAGGTGTGGCCATTCACGCCGCCCGCCTTGTTGGCCTTGTTCAGGGCCAGCTGGATGCCGGTTGAATAGGCACGGGCCTGCGTGCCCTCGAGACCGGACAAGGGGGCCACCTGCCCGACAACGATCTGGACGGCATGGGCTGCCAGCGGCGCGGCCAGGGCACCGGCAACAGCCAGGCTACGAAGGCTATGAATCAGGAACTGCAAACGCATCATGGATTTCTCCTCCTCATGGGGGCGTGGCCAGCCGGGCGGACTGAACAGGCCGCAGTGACCACCGGTTTTTTTTGCTTTGGGATATAGGGAACGGTCGCTGCCGGCTACAACCGTCGGGCCGTAGCCGTGGGGCTGCAACCGCCACGAATTGAAGCACGGGATCCGGCGATGCCGGTACGTGAAATTACGCAGATGCGCCGCGCCTTGCTGCGCGACAGTTGTGGTGGCCGATCAGCGGATCAGGGCGTCCGGGCACCCGCCTCAAACCACCGCCGGAGCAGCTCGCGCTCCGCGTCGGTCATGCCAGTGGCATTGTTCATGGGCATGGCCTTGCTCACCACGACCTGCTGGTACACGGCTTGCGCATGCCGGCTGAGCTGCTCCGGCGAGTCCAGCCGCACGTTTTTCATCTGCACCTGCTCGCCATGGCACTGGTAGCAGCGCTGGGCCAGCACCTTCTGCACCGCTGCATAACTGCCGGCGCCGTCAGCCCCCGCACCACTTTGGCCAGTCGCCATCGATCCAGTGGCAACCGGATTCATCCAGACGATCGCGCCGATGATTACCGCCACCCCGGTCAGCGCATAAGGCAGCGGGTGGCGGTTGCGGCCCAGCTTGTAGCCATGGCGCAGCACAAAGAACTGGCGGATGGCGGCGCCGGCCAGCATCATCAGGATGAGCACCAGCCAGTTCTGCGGATGACTCCAGGTAAAACTGTAGTGGTTGCTCAGCATGGCAAACAGCACCGGCAGCGTGAAGTAGGTGTTGTGCACGCTGCGCTGCTTGCCGCGCAGGCCGTGCACCGGGTCCACCGGCTCACCGGCCTTGATGCTTGCAATCACCTTGCGCTGGCCCGGGATGATCCAGAAAAAGACATTGGCGCTCATGGCCGTGGCCACCATGGCGCCCACCAGCAGGAAAGCCGCGCGCCCGGCAAACCAGTGGCAGGCGAGCCAGGACGCGATGACCACCAGCAGCGCAACCAGCGCCCCCACCACGGCATCGCCATTTTTGCGCTGGCCCCACAGCTGGCAGATGCCGTCATACAGCATCCAGAACACCACCAGGAAAGACAGCGCCACACCGACAGCCGCACCCGTCGACCAGTTCATCAGGGACTTGTCGATCAGGTAGGTGCCGGCGTTCCAGAGGTAGGAGATGGTGAAGAGCGCAAAACCCGACAACCAGGTGCTGTAGCTTTCCCAGTAAAACCAGTGCAGGTGCGCCGGCAACTGCGGCGGTTTGACCGCGAACTTGACCGGGTGATAAAACCCGCCGCCGTGCACCGCCCAGAGCTCGCCGCTGACACCCTGTCGCTTCAGGTCTTCGTCTTCCGGCGGCGTCAGGCTGGAATCGAGAAAGACAAAATAAAACGAGGAACCGACCCAGGCGATGGCGGTGATGACATGGACCCAGCGCAGCAGCAGGTTGGCCCAGTCGAGAAGGTAGTTTTCCATA
The DNA here is from genome assembly GCF_000013865.1 of Polaromonas sp. JS666. Classification (NCBI taxonomy): domain Bacteria; kingdom Pseudomonadati; phylum Pseudomonadota; class Betaproteobacteria; order Burkholderiales; family Comamonadaceae; genus Polaromonas; species Polaromonas sp. JS666. The sequence continues at coordinate 1,477,101 of NC_007948.1, read as the reverse complement.
TCTCTCAACCTATGCAAACCTGCTCACCACTGCGGGCGCTGTAAGCAGAAATTAGGCCGCGAACAAAAGAAACAGTCGTTTCCCGGCTCCGCTGCGGCCTGATAGCGCTAGTTTATCGGGTTTGCCGGCCGTCGCAAAGTTCGAGCGGCACCGGCTCAGAGGCTGAGAGTTATTCGAAGCGACGGCATTTCCTCCCTCGCCCCTTTGGGGAGAGGGTTGGGGTGAGGGGCTGTGCTCCAGTGTTGTGGCCACTCGCCGGCCCTCACCCCCGCCCTCTCCCAGAGGGAGAGGGAGTGAAATCGAAAAACTCTCACTCTCTCAGGCCGCGTTGACGGTTTGCAACAGCTGGGCCGCCACGGCGACCGCGATCACTTCCGGCTCCTTGCCGCTGATACCGGGCACGCCGATCGGGCAGGTCACCTGTGCCAGCTCGGCCGGCGTGAAGCCCCGCGCCTCCAGTCGATGTTGAAACACCGCCCACTTGGTTTTGCTGCCGATCAGGCCGATGAAAGGCAAGTCAGCCTTCTCGCGCTGGCGCTTCAGGCAGGCCGCCACCACATCCAGGTCCTCCGCGTGGCTGAAACTCATGATGAGCACGCGCGACTGCGGCGCCAGTCCGGGAACGGCCGCCTGCACCGGCCCGGAATACTCGCACACGACGCGTTCCGGTACCTCGTCGGGGAAGACCTCGTCGCGGCTGTCGATCCAGGTGAGCCGAAATGGCAGCGGCGCCAGCACTCGCACCAGCGCATGGCCCACATGGCCGCCGCCAAACAGCGCCACCGGCACCAGCCGGCCGGCCAGTTCATCGGCCAGGCCTCGCGCCAGCGCGGGCACATCATGCGCGCCGACCCTCTCGAAACGAAGATGCACCACGCCGCCGCAGCACTGGCCCAGCGCCGGCCCCAGCGCAAAGCGCACCGGGGGTTCCGGGCTGGCGGCCTCTTTCGCCGATTTCCCTTGCACGCCCTCGCCCCGCAATTGCGCACGCGCCTTGGCGATGGCTTCGTACTCCAGGTGACCGCCGCCTATCGTGCCCACCAGGGTATCGGCAAACACGGCCATCCAGGTGCCGGCCTCGCGCGGAACGGAGCCCTGGGTCGAGGCCACCCGCACCAGCACCGCCGGCTCATGGGCCAGCCGGGCCAGGAAGATGTCGATGAGTGGGCTTGTGTTGCTGGAAACCATTGGTGACGAGTTGGCCAGGTCAGTTGATCAAATAGTGGGCAAAATAGTCAGCGAAACAGCAACTGCATGAACTCAAGGAACCATCCGGCACACCGCACCCAGCCACAGGCTGAACCCCTACCTTAGCACCACCTGGCACGACCGGGTACTGCGGTAATAGCCAAAGACGCCGCCCGCTCCCAGGACCTGTCCGGACAAGAGCCCTGAAAATAACGATAGCAATAGCTGACCTGCACATCATGAGACACGACACGCCCGACCCCACACTGCGCCGCCACTGGCTGCTGGCACTCCTCGCCGCTTCAGTGGCTGCGCTGCTCAATGCCTGCAAAACCGCCCCTGAAGTGACTCCTCCTCCCGCTCCACCGAAGGAGCCCGACACGCCGGTGACCGGTCCTGTTGCCGCCCGGAAAGGCTCGGCCCGAAGCTCTTCGGCAAGCTCGCCGCGCGCCTACCGGGAAGACGGCGCCACGCATATCTACGGCCTCAATGCCGACCGTATTTACAAGGGCAGAATGCCGCCGCTGCTCTACGCCATCGGTGTGCTGAACGTGGAGATAGACCGCGCCGGCCGCGTGACCCGCCTGGACTGGATGCGTGCGCCGCGCCATGCGCCGGAGGTGGTCGCGGAAATCGAGCGCACCATCAAGGAGGCCTCACCCTTCCCCGCGCCCACCCGGCTGGGCAAGGTGGTTTATACCGACACCTGGCTGTGGCATAAAAGCGGCAAGTTTCAGCTGGATACGCTGACCGAAGGGCAGAACTAGAGCCCCCACGCTAGAGCCCCCACGGTCGCTCACTGCGTGTAGCTCCCTGCCCCCCGAGGGGGCCGCTGCGCCTGCGGTCTGGCAAAGCCAGTCCCGCGGCCCCTGCTGGTATTGGACGGCTCGCTGCGCATCGCGCTTGGAGCGCCCTGGGGCCATCCTTCGACAAGCCAGGAGGACCGGATATGAAAGAGCGACAAAGAGGGATCTTCAACCTAGCCTGAGCCGCGGAACCGGCTTTGCCGGGCCGCAGGCGGGCGGCCCCCTCAGGGGGCAGCGGCTACACGAAGTGAGCAAGCGTGGGGGTCACTCTATTTTGAGGTTTTGCGTCTTCACGACGTTGCGCCAGGCGCGGTAGTCGGCTTCGATGAAGTGGCCCAGCAGCGCGGGCGAGCCGGGTGCGGGCTCCACGGCGTCGGCCTTGAAGCGGGCGAGCACGTCGGGCAGCGCCACCACCTTGTTGATGGCGGCGTTCAGGGCATTGACGATGGGCACGGGCGTGCCCATGGGCGCCATCAACGCGAAATAGTTCACCACATCGATACCGGGCATGCCGGCCTCGGTCATGCTGGGCACATCGGGCAACGCACTGGAACGCTTGGCGCTCGTGACGGCCAGGGGCTTGATGCTGCCATTCCTGATGAAAGGCAACAGGGCGGGAATGGTGCCGGTGACAAGCTGGATTTGCCCACCAATCATGTCCATGGTGGCGGGTGCCACGCCGCGGTAAGGAATATGCGTGATGAAGGTGCCGGTGCGCGCCTTCAGCAGTTCCAGCACCAGGTGGTTGACGCCCCCCGCGCCGGCCGAGCCGTAGTTGAGGGCACCCGGCCGCTGCCGGGCCAGTTTGACCAGCTCTTTCATGTTGCTGACCGGCAACTGGGCGTTGGCCGCCCAGACCAGCGGGCCGCTGGCGATCATGCCGACCGGCGTGAATTGGCGCAGCGGGTCGTAGTTGGCGCTGGGCAGCGATGCCGCCACCGTGGTGAACGGCGAGGCCACCAGCAGCAGGGTGTAGCCATCGGCCGGAGCCTGGGCCACATACTGCGTGCCAATCGCGCCGGACGCGCCGGCCTTGTTGTCCACCACAAAGGTGGCGTTCATGACTTCGCCAAGCTTTTGTGCGACCAGGCGCGCCATGGCGTCGGTACCGGCGCCCGGTGCAAAAGGCACCACGATCTTGACGGCGCGGTCGGGATAGGCGGAAGGGCCTTGCGCCCGCGCTGCGGGAAGCACCAGACTGGCGGCAGTACCTGCAGATAACAGCAGGGCTTGGCGGCGGCTCAGGGCGCCCGTGGACGTGTCATTCATGTAGAACCCAAAAAAGTGGCAACCGGCGGATTGTCGTCGCCGCCCATGACGGCAGCATGACAGCGGCGTGACAGCCGCCGTGCGCCTCGCTCAGCTCCCGCGGTAGGTCGAGTAGCTCCAGGGGCTGACCAGCAGGGGCACGTGGTAGTGCTGGCTGGGATCGGCCACGCCGAAATCCAGTGTGACCTGATCCAGAAAGGGCGGCTCGGGCAGCACCGCCCCCTTTGCCCTGAAATACGCCGCCACATCAAACACCAGCCGGTAGGTGCCGGCTTGCAGCGTGGTGCTGTCGTACAGCAGACCGCCCGGATAGCGGCCGTCATCATCAAGGTCGAAGCTTTTCACCAGCGTGGCCTGACCGCTGCGTGTGGTGAACAGTGCCACCCGCATGCCGCCCGCCGGCGTGCCGTGCATGGTGTCCAGTACATGTGTGCTCAGGCCCATGGCATTCCTTCAGGGTTGGGTTGTGAAAGGCTGAGAAAAATGGTTTACCAAAATTGTATACAGTTTTTGGATTTGGGGCTATGATGTCCGCATGGAATCATCCACCACCCATGCCATCGTCGAAGCCCTGACCAAGGCCATTGTGGAGCACCGGCTGCACCCGGGCACCAAGCTGGCCGAACAAAAACTGGCCGATCATTTCGGCGTGTCGCGCACGCTGGTGCGGCAGGCACTGTTCCAGCTGTCCCAAAACCGCCTGATCCGCCTGGAGCCCGCCCGCGGCGCATTCGTGGCCGCACCCTCGGTGCCCGAAGCCCGGCAGGTATTTGCGGTGCGGCGCATGCTGGAGGCTGAAATGACGCGAGCCTTTGTTCGCGATGTCACGCCCGCCAAGATCAAGGCGCTCAAGGACCATGTCAACCAGGAAAAATCGGCCGTTGAGCGCAATGATGTGCCCGGCCGCACCGAACTGCTGGGTGACTTCCATGTGCGCATGGCCGAACTCATGGGCAACGAGGTTCTGGCTCAAATACTCGGCGAGCTGATTTCGCGCTGCGCGCTCATTACCCTGATGTACCAGACGGCCAGCGCCGCCGAACACTCCAACGACGAACACGCCGAAATCGTCAAGGCCCTGGCGGCTAAAGACGAAGCGCTTGCCGTGCGCCTGATGACCGAGCATTTGCTGCACGTCGAGCAAAACCTGGCCTTTGACCGCAAGGTACCCACCAACGATATTTCGATGGCACTGTCATGAACACCTACGATTCCACTGCACCCTATCCCCGTGATTTGGTCGGTTACGGCCGCAACCCGCCGCATGCCCGGTGGCCAGGCCAGGCGCGCATTGCCGTGCAGTTTGTCCTGAACTACGAGGAAGGCGGCGAAAACGCCGTGCTGCATGGCGATCCAGGCTCCGAGCAGTTCCTCTCCGAAATGTTCAACCCGGCCAGCTTTGCCGACCGCCACCTGAGCATGGAAGGTATTTACGAATATGGCTCGCGTGTGGGCGTGTGGCGCATCCTGCGCGAATTTGAAAAGCGCAAGCTGCCGCTGACCGTGTTTGGCGTCGGCATGGCGCTGCAGCGCCACCCTGAACTGACCGCGGCCTTCGTTGAGCTGGGCCATGAAATCGCCTGCCACGGCTGGCGCTGGATCAGCTACCAGAATGTGGACGAAGCCACCGAGCGCGAGCACATGCGCCTGGGGCTGGAGGCCATCGAACAACTCACCGGCACCCGCCCTTTGGGCTGGTACACCGGCCGCGACAGCCCGCGCACGCGCCGCCTGGTCGCCGATGACGGCCAGCTGGCCTACGACAGCGACTACTACGGCGACGACCTGCCCTTCTGGATGAAGGTAGCGCGCACCGACGGCACGGTAGTGCCACGCCTGGTGGTGCCCTACACGCTGGACACTAACGACATGCGATTTTCCCTGCCCCAGGGGTTTTCGCAGGGCAACGATTTCTTCACCTACCTGAAGGACAGCTTTGACGCGCTCTACGCCGAAGGCGACGAGGCACCGAAGATGCTCAGCATCGGCATGCATTGCCGGCTGCTTGGGCGCCCCGGGCGCATCGTTGCGCTGCAGCGCTTTCTGGACCATGTGCAGCAGCACGACCGCGTCTGGGTATGCCGCCGCATTGATATTGCCCGGCACTGGCAGCAGACCCATCCGTATCCAGCATGAAAGGGAACCCAGCCATGGCCATCACCCTGGAACAAGTCAATCGCGCCTCCCGCGCCGAAGCGATGGTGCTGCTGGACGGCCTGTACGAACACTCGCCGTGGGTCGCCGAAAAAGCACTGGACGCGCGCCCTTTCCACTCGCTGGCACACCTGAAACACGCGATGACCCGCGTGCTGCACGACGCCGACAAGGACGCGCAGATCCGCCTCATCCAGGCTCACCCTGAACTGGCCGGCAAGGCCATGGTCAGCCAGAGCCTCACGGCCGAATCAGCCCACGAACAGGGCAAGGCAGGCCTCACGCACTGCACGCAGCAGGAGTTTGAAACCCTGCAGCAGCTCAACACGGACTACAACGCCAAATTCGGCTTTCCCTTCATCCTCGCGGTGCGCGGCCCGCGCGGCAACGGGCTGAACAGGCAGCAGATCATCGAGACCTTTGCCAGGCGCCTGCAAAACCACCCCGACTTCGAATTACAGGAATGCCTGCGCAATATCCACCGCGTGGTCGAACTCCGGCTCAATGACAAGTTCGCGGCAGAGCCAGCGCTGGGCAACGACGTCTGGGACTGGCATGAGCAACTGGCCCAATACAGCGACCCGGGCTACGCCGAAAAAGGCCAGCTGACGGTGACCTACCTCACCGACGCACACCGCGCCTGCGCACAGTTCATCAGCAAGACCATGCGGGACTGCGGCTTTGACGAGGTGGGCATCGATGCCGTGGGCAATGTGGTGGGCGTTTACAAGGCCGCCACCCCCGACGCGAAAACCCTGCTGACGGGCAGCCATTACGACACGGTACGCAACGGCGGCAAGTACGACGGCCGGCTCGGCATTTTTGTGCCCATGGCCTGCGTGCGCGAACTGCACCGCCAGGGCAAGCGACTTCCCTTCAACCTGGAAGTGATCGGCTTTGCAGAAGAGGAAGGCCAGCGTTACAAGGCCACCTTCCTGGGGTCGGGCGCGCTGATCGGCGACTTCAAGCCCGAGTGGCTGGACCAGAAGGACGCTGACGGCATCACCATGCGCGAAGCCATGCACAACGCCGGACTACAACCCGCGGACATCGTGAAGATCAAGCGGCAGGCAGGCAACTACCTCGGCTTTGTCGAAGTCCACATTGAGCAGGGGCCGGTGCTCAATGAGCTGGACCTTCCGCTGGGCATCGTCACCTCGATCAACGGCAGTGTGCGTTACCTGGGCGAAATTATCGGAATGGCCAGCCACGCCGGCACCACACCGATGAACCGCCGCCGCGACGCAGCCACCGCCGTGGCCGAGCTCGCGCTCCATGTAGAAAATCGGGCCGCCGAGGACGGCGATTCGGTCGGCACCGTCGGCATGCTGCAGGTGCCGAACGGCTCCATCAATGTGGTGCCGGGCCGGTGCCTGTTTTCGCTCGACATGCGCGCACCCGTGGATGCGCAGCGCGATGCATTGGTCGCCGATGTGCTGGCGCAGCTCAAAACCATTTGCGAGCGCCGCGGCGTGCACTACACGCTGGAGCTGACCGAGCGCGCGGCCGCCGCGCCCAGCGCACCCGAATGGCAGCGACGCTGGGAAGCTGCCGTGGATCCCATGGGCGTTCCGCTTTACCGCATGCCCAGCGGCGCCGGCCACGACGCCATGAAACTGCACAAGGTGATGCCGCAGGCGATGCTGTTTGTGCGCGGCGAGAATTCCGGCATCAGCCACAACCCGCTGGAGAGCACCACCAGCGACGACATTCAGCTCGCCGCGGACGCCTTCCAGCGCCTGCTGGCCAACCTGGCTTTGGAAACCCCATGACCACCAACACCAACACCGATACCAACACGAACTCCGACACCGCCTACAAGCAGCTTGACCGCTGGATCGACGACCACTTCGACGAGGAAGTGCGATTCCTTCAGGAACTCATACGCGTACCCACCGACACGCCGCCGGGCAACAACGCGCCACACGCCGAGCGCACCGCCGAGCTGCTCCAGGCCTTTGGCTTTGAGGCTGAAAAGCACCCCGTGCCCGAGGCCGATGTCCGGGCCTATGGACTTGAGTCCATCACCAACCTGATCGTGCGCCGCCGGTATTCGAAACCCGGCGAAGGACGGACGATTGCACTCAATGCCCACGGCGATGTGGTGCCGCCCGGCGAGGGCTGGACCAAAGACCCGTATGGCGGCGAGATCGAAGACGGCAGGATTTACGGGCGCGCCGCGGCCGTCAGCAAATGCGATTTCGCCAGCTTCACCTTTGCCGTGCGGGCACTTGAGGCACTGGGCGCGCCACTGAAAGGCGGTGTCGAGCTGCACTTCACCTATGACGAAGAGTTTGGCGGCGAAATGGGGCCGGGCTGGCTGCTGCGCCAGGGCCTGACCCACCCCGACCTGATGATCGCGGCGGGCTTTTCGTATGAAGTCGTGACCGCCCACAATGGCTGCCTGCAGATGGAAGTCACCGTGCACGGCAAGATGGCCCACGCAGCCATTCCCGACACCGGCGTTGACGCGCTGCAGGGCGCGGTGCATATCCTCAATGCCCTGTATGCGCAAAACGCGCTATACCGCAAGGTCACCTCCGGGGTCGCGGGCATCAGCCATCCCTACCTGAACGTCGGCCGCATCGAGGGCGGGACCAACACCAACGTCGTGCCCGGCAAGGTGACCTTCAAGCTGGACCGCCGCATGATCCCGGAAGAAAACCCGGTCGAAGTCGAAGCCACCATCCGCCAGGTGATTGCCGACGCCGCTGCCGGCTGTGCGGGCATCACCGTGAACATCAAGCGGCTGCTGCTGGCCAACTCGATGAAGCCGCTGGCGGGCAACATGCCTCTGGTGGACGCGATCCAGAAGCATGGCGAGGCGCTGTTCGGCCAGAAGATCCCGGCCATGGGCACGCCGCTGTATACCGATGTGCGCCTGTACGCCGAGGCCGGCGTGCCGGGTGTGATCTACGGCGCCGGGCCGCGCACCGTGCTCGAATCGCACGCCAAGCGCGCCGACGAGCGGCTGGAGCTGGAAGACCTGCGCCGTGCCACCAAGGTGATAGCCCGCACGCTGGTGGATTTGCTGGCCTGACCTGGCTGGCAAAACCCCCGAAAGGCCGGGACAGCCGGGGACGGTGAGTTGCCCGGCGCCCGCAGAATCGTCATGGTGCGCGCAAACTGCGGGCAGCCGACCGACTGCTTCCGGTGCCGTGTCACCTTGCCAAAGACTGGCGCGCACGCCATTCACCGACACCTGCGCACCTGGTCATGCGCGGGCCGCTCTGTGATCCCGGTGCCGTGCCGGGCGATTTTCCAGGCATTTCGCCGACCCTGCGAATCCGTGCGGTGCGAGGGTCACTTACTCGTCACTTACTCCTGAAAGAGAGCCGTCACGGGGGTAATATTCATCTTCGTGCGCATGAACCGGAAAGCCGGCGCTCGACCGCATGAATACCAGAAAATAGTGCTGGTCGCCAGTCTTCCAGCCATCAGGAAAACAAGGAGACACTCAATGGCTACTCCTCTTTCACCCGCTGAAGAAGCACTGCGCGACGCCGCCCGTGAATACCACCGCAGCCCGGTGCGCGGCAAGATATCCATCACGCCGACCAAACCGCTGTCGAACCAGCGGGACCTGTCCCTGGCGTATTCGCCCGGCGTGGCCTACCCCTGCCTTGACATCGAGGCCGACCCCTCGCTGGCGGCCGAATACACCTCGCGCGGCAACCTCGTGGGGGTCATCACCAATGGCACGGCCGTCCTGGGACTGGGCGACATCGGCCCGCTGGCAGCCAAGCCGGTGATGGAAGGCAAGGGTTGCCTGTTCAAGAAATTCGCCGGTATCGACGTGTTTGACATCGAACTGGCCGAGCACGACCCCGACAAGCTGATTGACATCATCGCCGCCATGGAGCCCACGCTGGGCGGCATCAACCTCGAGGACATCAAGGCGCCGGAGTGCTTTTACATCGAGCGCAAGCTGCGCGAGCGCATGAACATCCCGGTGTTCCATGACGACCAGCACGGCACCGCCATCATCTCATCGGCGGCCGTGCTCAACGGCCTGGAGCTGGTGGGCAAGCGGATTGAAGACGTCAGGATCGCGGTCTCGGGGGCCGGAGCGGCCGCACTGGCCTGCCTGGACGTGATGGTGGGCCTGGGGGTGCGCCGTGAAAATGTCTATGTCTGCGACTCCAAAGGCGTGATCTACCACGGCCGCCCCGGTGGTTTTGACGAGTCCAAGAACCGCTTTGCCCAGGAAACGGCCCTGCGCACACTGGCCGACGCGGTCAACGGTGCGGACGTGTTTCTGGGGTGCTCGGCGCCCGGCGTGCTGACGCAGGACATGGTCAGGACCATGGCCCCCAGCCCGATCATTCTGGCGCTGGCCAACCCCGAACCGGAAATCCGGCCCGAGCTGGCCAAGGCGGTGCGGCCGGACTGCATCATTGCCACGGGCCGTTCGGACTACCCGAACCAGGTCAACAATGTCCTGTGTTTCCCCTACATCTTTCGCGGCGCGCTCGATTGCGGCGCCACCAAGATCACCGAGGAAATGAAGCTCGCCTGCGTGCGGCAGATTGCCGACCTGACCAAGGCGGACATCAGCGAGGAAGTCGCCCGGGCCTATATCGGGCAGGAGCTGGTGTTTGGCCCCGACTACATCATTCCCAAGCCTTTTGACTCGCGCCTGATTCTCAGGATCGCACCGGCGGTGGCGCAGGCCGCCGAGGACTCCGGCGTGGCGACCCGGCCCATCACGGACATGGCCGCTTACCGGCAGGAACTGTCGCGTTTCGTGTACTCGACCGGCATGCTCATGCAACCGGTGTTCAATGCGGCTCGCGCCATCCCGGACGCGCACAAACGCGTGGCCTTCGCCGAAGGGGAGGACGACCGGGTGCTGCGCGCGGCGCAGCTGGTGCTTGACGAAGGCCTGGCCCGCCCCATCCTCATCGGCCGCCCTGCCGTGATCGAGACCCGCATCGCCAAGGCCGGACTGCGGCTGCGGCTCGGCGACGATGTGGAATGCGTCAATCCCGAGGACGACCCGCGCTTTCGCCATTACTGGGAAACCTACCACCGGATCATGGGCCGCCACGGCGTGACGCCCGAAGCCGCCAAGGCGGCGGTGCGCCGCTCCACCACCACCATCGCCGCGCTGATGGTCAAACTCGGCGACGCCGATGCCATGCTGTGCGGCATGGTGGGCCGCTACGACGGACATCTTGAGCATGTACGCGACATCATCGGGCTCAAAGAGGATGCGTCCGGGTTTGCGGCGCTCAACGCACTGATGCTGGACAAACGCACCCTGTTCATCGCCGACACCTTTGTCAACGAAGACCCCAGCGCCGAGCAGCTGGCCAGCATTGCGCTGATGGCGGTCGACGAGGTGCGGCGCTTCGGCATCCCGCCCAAGGTGGCCTTTCTGTCGCACTCCAACTACGGCTCGTCCAACCGTGCGTCGGCGCGCAAGATGCGGCTGGCCCACGAGCTGTTCGCCAGGATGGCGCCCGACGTGGAGTCCGATGGCGAGCTGCATGGCGATGCGGCGCTGTCGGAAGAGGTGCGGCGGGCGTCCCTGATGGAAAGCAATATGAGCGGGGAAGCCAACATCCTGATTTGCCCGAATCTGGATTCCGCCAACATCCTCTTCAACGTGCTCAAGATGACGGGCGGCCAGGGCGTCACCGTCGGCCCCATTCTGCTCGGCACGGCCGCCTCGGCCCACATCCTGACCACCTCGGCCACCGTGCGGCGCGTGGTGAACATGACGGCACTGGCCGTGGCCAGCGCGGCAGCGCGGCGCTGACACGCGCCCCGGCACCAGTCCTGGAGCAGTGACATGCACCATCCGGAGCCTTCCCCCTCAAAACTCCCGCTGCGGCGGGAGTTTTGCTTTCCGGAGGCGCTGTCTGCACCGCCCGGGTGAGCCGGTGAAATGGGCGAATCAGTTTTTACTTTCCCGGCAGGGATGACTCGGGATAACCCTGAAATGTTATTTCTCCAGTTTGCCTACATTACTTGTATGCAAGACTTGTGAGCAATCGGCCTTGCTGTTCAGAAACCCTCTTTCGGAGACTGCCATGCCCAAGTTTTTCCGCTCCCTGTTCGGTCAGGTGCTGCTGGCGCTGATCGTCGGCGTCGTCCTCGGTTTTGTCTGGCCTGACACGGCCGTGCAGCTCAAGCCGCTCGGCGACGGCTTCATCAAGCTCATCAAGATGCTGATCCCGCTGATCGTGTTCTGCGTGGTGGTGCACGGCATCGCCGGCACCGGCGACCTCAAGCGGGTCGGCCGGGTCGGCGTCAAGTCGCTGATCTACTTTGAGGTCGTCACCACCGTCGCGCTGGCGCTGGGCCTGCTGCTGGCCTTCGTGTTCCAGCCCGGCGTGGGCATGAATGTCGACCCCAAGACGCTCGACGCCAGCGCCATGAGCGCCTACGCCACCAACGCGAGCAAGCTGACCGGCGGCGGCACCGTCGACTTCCTGATGAAGCTGATCCCGACCACGGCGGTGAGCGCCTTTGCCAATGGCGATGTGCTGCAGGTGCTGCTGTTCGCTGTGCTGTTCGGCTGCGCGCTGGCCATGCTGGGCGAGCGCGGCAAGCATGTCAGCAGTTTCATCGAAGACCTGTCCCATGTGCTGTTCAAGACCATGGGCATCATCATCAAGCTGGCGCCCCTGGGCGTGCTGGGAGCCATCGCGTTCACCGTGGGCAAGTACGGCATCGGCTCGCTCAAGCAGCTGGGCATGCTGGTGGTGCTGTTCTATGGCGCGGTGATCATCTTCGTGGTGGTCGTGCTCGGCGCCATCATGCGCCTGTCGGGCTTCAACCTGTTCAAGCTGCTGCGCTACCTGCGCGAGGAACTGATGGTGGTGTTTGCCACCACCTCGTCCGACAGCGTGCTGCCGCAGATCATGGCCAAGCTCAAGCACATGGGCATACGCGACTCCACGGTCGGCCTGGTCATTCCTACCGGCTATTCGTTCAACCTCGACGCATTCTCGATCTACATCACGCTGGCGGCCGTCTTCATTGCCCAGGCCACGAACACACCAATCTCGATGGCCGACCTGCTGACCATCCTGGCGATCTCGCTGGTCACCTCCAAGGGCGCCCATGGTGTGCCGGGCTCGGCGATCGTGGTGCTGGCGGCCACCCTGCAGGCGATTCCGGCCATACCCGCCATCGGCCTGGTGCTGGTGCTGTCGGTGGACTGGTTCATGGGCATCGCCCGCGCCCTGGGCAACCTGATCGGCAACTGCGTGGCCACGGTCGCGGTGGCCGCCTGGGAGGGCGACATCGACCGCGAGCGGGCGCATGCCGTTCTCAATGGTGAACCCCATGCGGTGTTCGACATCGAGGACGAGGAGCCCGCGCCGGCGTCCGTGCCGTTGGCCGCGCCAGTCCGCTAAAGTCCATGCCATGAGCAGCCAGAACCAGATTTCCCAGCAGGTGGTCGAATCCATCCTCGCGCAGAAGCTCGCCCCCGGCGAGCGCCTGGGCGAGCAGGAGCTCGCCGAGCTGTTCGGCGTGAGCCGCACGCTGGTGCGTGAAGCGCTGATGCAGCTGCAGGCACGCGGCTTCGTGGAAGTGCGCACACGCAAGGGCTGGTATGTGGTGGAGCCTTCGGTCGAAGAGGCGCGCGATGCGTTCTCGGCCCGGCGCATCATCGAGACCGGCATCCTGCGCGAAGCCGGCCGGCCGCTGCAGTCGGTGGTGCGCAAGCTGCGGCAGCACATCGCCCAGGAGCAACAGGCGATTGACGACGCCGACGCCGCCACCCGCTCCTTCCTGCTGGCCGACTTCCATGTCTGCCTGGCTGAATGCCTGGGGCAACGGCTGCTGTGCGATGTGCTGCGCGACCTGACCGCGCGCACCACGCTGGCGGCCTCGCTATACCAGTCCAAGCATGACGCGGGGCAGTCCTGCGCCGAGCATGCGGGCATCGTGGCCGCACTCGAAAAGGGCCAGCTGGAGCTGGCCCGGCAGCGCATGCTGGATCACATCGGCAGCGTCGAAGCGGCACTGGGCTCGTCGGCGCCCGACGCCTCCAGCAGTGAAAAACTGCGCGCGGCGCTCTCGCCGGTCGAGCGGCCTGCCCTGCGCCGGGTGGGCTGACACGCCCCGCCATCAAGAAGACCGGCTATGCGCCGCGGCTAACCCCAATACGGTTCAGTGAGCACACACCGCGTGCAGTGCCGCTCATCTCCTTCCCCCGATGGGGAAAGGCCGGGATGGGGGCTCACGGCGCGGGCATCGGGCCGCCGTGCTGAACTCGTCGCCGCTGGCCCCCACCCCAACCCTCCCCCGGAAGGGGAGGGAGCTTCACGGGTTCTGAGCTGAACCCTATTGGAGCCAAGCCGCTAACCGGTTGACCGGTCACCTGCCCCCCAGCCCTTATAGAAACCGCTCCAGCAGGCGGCGCGAGGCGCGGTCCAGCGCCGCCATATCGGGCACGCTGTACTGCACGCCCTGGCTGCCCGAAATGAGCAAGGCCGCACGCCCCAGCCGGCGTATGTCTTCCTCGCCCTTGAGCACAAAAGACGTGTCGCCCCGATCGGTCTCCACCGTCCAGATGCTGGGCGTGGCAAAGGTCGAAACGCTTTTCAGGCGCCGTATCTCGGGCACAAAGTCGCGCAGGGCCAACTCTTCCTGCAGCAGCGTGCGCAGCGCGGGCGGCAGCGCCTGCAACTGCTCCACCCAGGCGAGCTCATGGCCCTCGGTGCTGACCAGCGAGATGCCTTCATCGGGCGCAGCCAGCGGGAACGCCCGCACGGGCACCACGCCGGCATGCTGTTCGCCGTTGGCGCCAATGAACAGCAGCCGGCCGGAGGGCTGGCGCACCAGCTGGAAAGCCGGGGAAGCTGCAGATGATGTCGAGGGTGTCGAGGGTGTCGAGGGTGTCGATAGTGTCGAGGGGGAATTTGTCATGCTCAGGTTCTCACTCATGGATTGCCCGCATGTTGTGCGGTATGGGCCAGCTGCGAGGTGGCCAGGGCTATCCTGCTCTCCTCGCCGTCCTGCCCGCCCTCCTCGCTGTCCACCTGGCGCGCCTGCGCTTCATACAGCCGCCAGTAAGCGCCCTGCTTGGCCATCAGTTCATCGTGCGGGCCAACTTCCACCACCTGGCCGCGGTCCATCACCACCAGCCGATCGGCCTTGCGCAGGGTGGAAAGGCGGTGGGCAATGGCAATCGTCGTGCGGCCCTGCACCAGGTTGTCCAGCGCGCGCTGGATTTCCTTTTCGGTCTCGGTGTCCACCGACGAGGTGGCCTCGTCCAGGATCAGGATGCGCGGGTTGATCAGCAGGGCGCGTGCAATCGAGATGCGCTGGCGCTCCCCGCCCGACAGGCCCTGGCCGCGCTCGCCCACCAGCGAGTCATAGCCCTGGGCCAGGCGCAGGATGAACTCATGCGCATGGGCGGCGCGCGCGGCCGCCACGATCTCGGCGCGCGTGGCGCCGGGCTTGCCATAGGCGATGTTTTCCGCGATCGTGCCGAAAAAGAGGAAGGGCTCCTGCAGCACCAGGCCGATGTGGCGGCGGTAGTCGGCCACGCCAAAGCGCCGGATGTCGGTGCCGTCTACTTGAATAGCGCCGTCGCTCACATCGTAAAAACGGCAGATCAGGTTGACCAGCGTGCTCTTGCCCGAGCCGCTGTGGCCGACCAGGCCAATCATCTCGCCCGGCTCGATCTGCAGGTCCAGGCCGCGAATGACGGAGCGGTTGCCATAACGGAAACCCAGACCCTTCATCTCGATGCGGCCCTGCAGCGCGCCTATCTTGACCGGGTTGGCTGTCTCAGGCACGTTGGAGACATGGTCCAGGATGTCGAAGATCCGCTTGGCACCGGCCGCCGCCTTTTGCGTCACCGACACGATGCGGCTCATGGAATCCAGCCGGGTGTAAAAGCGCCCGATGTAGGCAATAAACGCCGTCAGCACCCCCACCGTGATCTGCTGCCTGGACACCAGCCAGATGCCGAAGGCCCAGACCACCAGCAGGCCAATCTCGGTCAGCAGTGACACCGTGGGCGTGAACAGCGACCAGGTCTTGTTGAGTTTGTCGTTGACCGCCAGGTTGTGCTGGTTGACTTCCCGGAAGCGCTGGGCCTCGCGCTTTTCCTGGGCAAAGGCCTTGACCACGCGGATGCCGGGAATGGTGTCGGCCAGCACGTTGGTCACGTCGGACCAGACCCGGTCGATTTTTTCAAAGCCGGTGCGCAGCTTGTCCCGCACCACATGGATCATCCAGCCGATAAACGGCAGGGGCAGCAGGGTCACCAGCGCCAGCCACGGATTGATTGAAAACAAAATGACCGCGGTCATGAGGATCATCAGCACATCGGTGGCAAAGTCCAGCGCATGCAGCGACAGGAACACACAGATGCGGTCGGTTTCGGAGCCTATCCGGGACATCAGGTCACCGGTGCGCTTGCCGCCAAAATAGTCGAGCGACAGCTCCAGCAGGTGGTCAAACGTGGCGGTGCGCAGGTCCGCGCCAATGCGCTCGGACACCAGCGCCAGCAAATAGGTGCGCGCCCAGTTCAGCGCCCAGCCCAGCACCGCTGCGCCCAGCAGGCCGCCCAAAATGGCCGCGACTTTCCAGGTTTCGATCTGCTGGCCGTTCTGGAACGGAATCAGGATGTCGTCCATCAGCGGAATGGTCAGGTAGGGCGGCACCAGCGTGGCCGCCGTGGAGGCCAGCGTCAGCAAAAAACCGGCCAGCAGCTGGTGGCGGTAAGGATGGGCAAAACGCCACAGGCGCAGCAGCACCCAGGTGGAGGGCGGCGTGTGCAGCTCGCGGGCGCAGGCCGGGCATTCCTCGCTGTCCGGCGGCAGCGGCAAATCGCATTCGGGGCACAGGGCGGCTTCGTCGGCCACGCTGGCCGCACCCGCCACATCCGCCGTCACGGCGCCTTGCTGGGCAAACAGCCGCACCAGGCGCAGCGCCTGCACATTGCCCCCCAGGGTAAACCGCCAGCTCGCCAGCCGGCTGTGGGCATCATGCAGCTCCAGCGTGCCCACGCCGGCATGGTCGAAATGGCGCAATTGCAAGCCCTGCTCGCGCGCACCCGCGGCGCTTGGCAGGGACCAGGCGTGCCAGTCGCCCTGCGGGCCGCGGGCCAGCAGGCGGCGGTCGGTCAGGGCCAGCAGGCCCTGGGCAAAACGAAGTTGCGGGTCCAGGTCAACCACCAGGGTGGCCAGCACGTTTTCTTTGGTTGCGAGTTGTAAACGGAGCGCCGTCAGCGCGGGGTCGGTATGGCTGGAGTCGTCCACCGGTTGGTTATGTTGCATTGTGTTGTGAATTCCTGGAGTCCGGCATCTGGCGCGGGGTGTTCGGATACGCGCGGATTGGCCCCGAAGCAGGGATTTTCGCCGAATGCGGGCCCCTGCACCGATGTTTACCCATTCCTGACCCGAAAATGAGAAAAGCCTGCAAAATCAGCCCCCTGGCAGTCTGCCAACGCTGCAAGTAAACCAACAAGTCAATAACGAGACACAGGCAGGACCCCCTGAGACCTTCCAAGGCCTCGAACTGAAATCTATCGGCACGAACCGGCGGCCTGCGTGGGCAGGACGGAAAAATACGCTAACGTGCCGACAATTTTGCAAAACATGAGCAAACAGGACGACATCAAGCTACTGCGCATCAACTACCTGCGTGGCCCGAATATCTGGACTTACCGGCCCGTGCTTGAAGTCTGGCTGGATCTGGGGGGCCTGGAAGACTGCCCCTCCCATCTGCTGCCCGGCTTCAACGACCGGCTGGTCGCCCTGCTGCCCGCCCTGCTGGAGCACCACTGCGGTGTCGGCGAGCGCGGCGGCTTTATCCAGCGCCTGCGCGAAGGCACCTGGGCCGGCCATGTGCTGGAGCATGTAGTCATTGAACTGCTGAACCTGGCCGACATGCCGACCGGCTTTGGCCAGACGCGCAGCACATCGAAACGCGGCGTCTACCGCATGGTGTTCCGGGCGCGCGACGAACAGGTGGCCCGCACGGCGCTGGCCGAAGGCCACCGGCTGCTGATGGCCGCCATCAACGACGAAGCCTTCGGCCCGGCCGACGTACAGGTTGCGGTGGAGAAAATCCGCGCCAAGGTCGATGACTGCTACCTTGGCCCCAGCACCGCGTCCATCGTGGCGGCCGCCACCGACCGCCGCATTCCGCACATTCGCCTGAACGACGGCAACCTGGTCCAGCTCGGCTACGGCGCCAGCCAGCGCCGCATCTGGACCGCCGAGACCGACCTCACCAGCGCCATTGCCGAAGGCATTGCCCACGACAAGGACCTGACCAAAAGCCTGCTGGCCACCTGCGGCGTGCCCGTGCCGGACGGCGAAATCGTCAGCACCGCGGAGCGGGCCTGGGAAGCTGCGCAAGATATCGGCCTGCCCGTGGTCGTCAAGCCCTCCGACGGCAACCACGGCCGCGGCGTGTCACTGGACCTCAATACCCGGGAAGAAGTGGAAGCGGCTTTCCGCGTGGCCGAGCCGCATGGCAGCGAGGTGATGGTGGAGCGCTTCATACGCGGCCATGAACACCGCCTGCTGGTGGTGGGCGGCCGCGTGGTGGCCGCAGCGCGGGGCGAGACCGCCACCGTCACCGGCGACGGCCACTCGACCGTGATGCAGCTGGTGGACGCCCAGCTCAACACTGACCCGCGGCGCGGCCTGGAAGAAGACTTTCCCCTCAGCCGCATCGAAACCGACAAGGACGAAGCCATTGTGCTGGACCTGCAGCGCCAGGGCCTGACGCCCCACGCCATTCCGGCCGCTGGCCGGCAGGTGCTGATCCAGCGCAACGGCAATGTCGCCATCGACTGCACCGACGAAGTCCACCCCGAAGTCGACCACATCGTGTCGCTCGCCGCGCGCGTGGTGGGCCTGGACATCGCCGGCGTGGATGTGGTGGCGCAGGACATCTCGCGCCCGCTGCACGCACAGGGCGGCGCCATCGTTGAAGTCAATGCCGGCCCCGGGCTGCTGATGCACCTCAAGCCCGCCGAGGGTTCGCCACGGCCGGTGGGCCGCGCCATCTGCGACCACCTGTTTCCCGACTCGCCGGATCACGCTCAACAGGACGGCCTGAACAGCAGCCCCTGCGGCCGCATTCCCATCGTCGGCATTGCCGGCTCCGAGGGCACCCAGCGCGTAGCCCGCCTGGTGGCCTGGCTGCTGCACCTGTCGGGCCGCTACACCGGCCTGGCCTGCCGCGACGGCCTGTTCCTCGACCAGCGCTGCGTCGATGCCTCCGACAGCGCCCACTGGGAGGCCGGCCAGCGCCTGCTGATCAACCGCACCGTGCAGGCCGCCGTGTTTGAAAACGGCGCCGAAACCATCTTGCGCAGCGGCCTGGCCTACGACCGCTGCCAGGTGGGCGTGGTCACCGACCTCGGCGGCGCCGCCGGCCTGGCCGAATTCGACATCACCGAAGACGAGCAGATGTTCCGCGTCATGCGCTCGCAGGTCGACGTGGTGCTGCCCGGCGGCGCAGCGGTGCTCAATGCCGCCCATGAGCGCGTCGTCGACATGCATGACCTGTGCGACGGCGAAGTCATCTTCTACAGCACCGACCCCAAGGCGGCCGCCATTGCCAGGCATTGCGCCCAAGGCGGCCGCGCCCTGTATGTGCGGCAAGACCAGATCGTGCTGGCCACCGGCACCACCGAAGCCTTTCTGCCCGGCCTAGGCAAGCTGTCGGCCTGGCGCGCGCGGCGCGACCTGAACGACAGCACGCTGCTGGCCGCCGTCGGCGCCGCCTGGGCATTGGGCATACCGCTCAATCTGATCGGCGCAGGCCTGGAAGCCTTTGAAACCACCCCTAAAACTGCCGGGAGTGCAGAGTAATGGAAGTGTCCCGCATTCGGGCCCTGCGCGGGCCCAACCTCTGGAGCCGGCACACGGCGCTGGAAGCCATCGTCGCCTGCACGGCGGCCGAACGGTCTATCGACAGCCTCCCCGGCCTGGAGCCGCGCGTGCGCTCGCTGTTTCCCGGCATGGGCGAGCTGCGCCAGACCGACCATGGCGGCCCCGTCTCACTGGCGCATGTGCTGGAAGCCGCGGCACTGGCGCTGCAGGCAGCAGCCGGCTGCCCGGTCACCTTCAGCCAGACGGCCGTCACCGTGGAACCCGGCACCTACCAGGTGGTTGTCGAGTACAGCGAAGAGGCGGTGGGCCGGCTGGCGCTTGAACTGGCGCAGGCCCTGGTCCACGCTGCCCTGCGCGACACCGCGTTTGACCTCGACGCCGCCATCACCCAATTGCGCGATCTGGACGAAGACGAGCGCCTGGGGCCCAGCACCGGCGCCATTGTCGATGCGGCCGTGGCGCGCGGCATTCCCTACCGGCGCCTGACCAAGGGCAGCATGGTGCAGTTCGGCTGGGGCTCCAAACAGCGCCGCATCCAGGCGGCCGAAATCGACGCCACCAGCGCGGTGGCCGAATCGATTGCCCAGGACAAGGACCTCACCAAGAAACTGCTGCGTGCGGCCGGCGTGCCGGTGCCGCTGGGCCGGCCGGTCAGTGACGCGGCAGACGCCTGGACCGTGGCCCAGCAGATTGGCCTGCCGGTTGCCGTCAAACCGCAGGACGGCAACCAGGGCAAGGGCGTCAGCGTCAACATCAGCAGCCGTGAACAGCTTGAAGCCGCCTACCTCGCCGCGGCAGAGTATGGCGAGGTCATGGTCGAGAAATTCCTGCCCGGCAGCGACTTCCGCCTGCTGGTGGTGGGCGACAAGCTGGTGGCGGCCTCGCGGCGCGACCCGCCGCAGGTGGTGGGCGATGGCCTGCACACCGTGCGCGAACTGGTCGACATCGTCAACCAGGACCCGCGGCGCGGCGAAGGCCATGCCACCTCGCTCACCAAGATCCGCTTTGACGATATCGCCGTGGGCCGGCTCGAGGCACAGGATCTCACGCCCGAATCGATTCCCGCCAAGGGACGCCGCGTCATTCTGCGCAACAACGCCAACCTGAGCACCGGCGGCACCGCCACCGACGTGACGGACGATGTGCATCCCGCCGTGGCGGCACGCGCCGTGGCCGCGGCGAAGATGGTGGGCCTGCACATTTGCGGCGTCGACGTGGTCTGCGAAAGCATGCTGCGCCCGCTCGAATCGCAAAGCGGTGGCGTGGTCGAGGTCAATGCCGCGCCCGGCCTGCGCATGCATCTGTCGCCCTCCTACGGCAAGGGCCGCGCCGTGGGCGTGGCCATGATCAACGAGCTGTTCCCGGCCGGCGGAAATGACGTGAATAACGGCCGCATACCGGTGATTGCCGTGACCGGCACCAACGGCAAGACCACCACCACGCGCCTGATTGCCCACCTGATGACGGCCCATGGCCTGCGCACCGGCATGACCAACACCGACGGCGTCTGGATCAATGGCCGGCAGACCGACAGCGGTGATTGCAGCGGCCCCAAGAGCGCCCGCAATGTGCTGATGCATCCCGACGTGGACGCCGCCGTCTTTGAAATCGCGCGCGGCGGTGTGCTGCGTGAGGGCCTGGGCTTTGACCGCTGCGAAGTGGCCGTCGTCACCAACATCGGCAGCGGCGACCACCTGGGGCTCAACTACATCACCACCGTGGAAGACCTGGCGGTGCTCAAGCGCGTGATTGTGCAGAACGTCGCACCCACCGGCTATGCGGTGCTCAATGCGGCAGACCCCATCGTGGCCGAGATGGCAGCCACCTGCCCCGGCAAGGTGATTTATTTCGCGGCGGACCGCCACCACCCGCTGATGGCCACGCACCGCGCGCAGGGCAAGCGCACCGTGTACGTGGACGGCCCGGTGCTGGTGGCCGCCGAAGGCGCGTGGGTCGAGCGCATCCCGCTGGCCGGCATTCCCGTGACGCGCGGCGGCAGCATTGGCTTTCAGGTCGAAAACGCCATGGCCGCGGTAGCCGCAGCCTGGGCGGCGGGCCTGAACTGGGACACCATCAAAAGCGGGCTGGCCAGCTTTGTCAACGATGCACACAATGCACCGGGCCGCTTCAACGTGATGGACTACCGCGGTGCCACCGTCATTGCCGACTACGGCCACAACCCGGATGCCATGCGCGCCCTGGTGGCGGCGGTCGACGCCATGGCCGCCGCTGCCGGGCAGCGTCGCAGCGTGGTGATCAGCGGCGCCGGCGACCGACGCGACAGCGACATCCGCGACCAGACCGTGATCCTGGGCGCCGCCTTTGACGACGTCATCCTGTACCAGGACGCCGCCCAGCGCGGCCGTGCCGACGGCGAAGTGATGGGGCTGCTGCGCGAAGGCCTGGAAGGGCTGAACAAGGCCAGCCGCACCAGCCGGATCGATGAAATCCGCGGTGAATTCCTGGCCATTGACACGGCGCTTGGGCGCCTGCAGCCGGGCGACCTGTGCCTGGTGCTGGTGGACCAGGTGCAGGAAGCGCTGGACCACCTGGCGCTGCGCGTGAAGGAAGCCAAAGACCAGACCGTCGCAGCCTGAAGCACATTCCGGATTGCCGCCCTGGCAACAGTTCAGGCCGCATTTCAGGAAACCCCGGAATCAACGGTAAAAAGTGGCCGTAGCCCTTCAGGAAAGCGAGCTGGCAGCTATGAACTTCATAGCAAGCCAGGTCGTCAGGCACGTTAAACTCGGCCCATGACCTGGAACGCGACGCTCGCACTCGACTACACACGGCAAGCCGGCAAGACGGTTGCCCACTTTCGCCACAGCGGGCCGCTGCGTATTTTGCAGAGCCTCTATCCCGAGGGCGATGCCATCTGCCACAACGTGATCGTGCACCCGCCCGGCGGGCTGGTGGGCGGCGACACCCTGGACCTGCAATTCAGCGCGAGCGCCGGCGCACACGGCCTCATCACCACGCCCGGCGCCACACGCTTTTACCGCTCCACCGGAGAGCCCGCGCTGCAGCGCACCCATCTGACGCTCGAGGCCGGTGCGCGCATGGAGTGGCTGCCGCTGGAGGCCATCTGCTACAGCGGCTGCCTCGCTGAAAACCACCTGACCATGACGCTGGCCCCGGGTGCCGAGCTGATCGGCTGGGACATCACCGCGCTGGGCCTGCCCGCTGCCAGCCTGCCCTTTGCACACGGCAGCTTTTGCCAGCATATTGAAGTGCCCGGCGTGTGGCTGGAGCGGGCGCGCATACAGGCCAGCGACACCCTGCTGATGAGCAGCCCACTGGGCATGGCGGGGCACCGCTGCGTTGCCTCGCTGTTTTTTGTGGCGGGCAGCAAGCTCGACCGCCACCGCCGCCAGCAGGCGCTGGACACGGCGCGCCAGATCATCGAAGCGCACCCGCTGTCTGCAACGGCGGGCGCCACCAGCCCCGATGGGCAGGTGGTGGTGGTCAGGGTGCTGGCGCCGGTGGTCGAGCCCGCCATGGCGCTGCTCAGGCAGGTGTGGCTGGCCTGGCGCAGTCATTTCTGGCAGCAGGCCGCCTCCAGCCCGCGCATCTGGTCGATGTAAAGCGGGGCAGCCTTTCGCAGGCTGATTCGCTCCAGTTCCTGCGGTGCCTGAGCCGGGAGGAAAACCCTTGAAAGACCTGTCCTACAGCCGAATTCGGCTCGGGACGCGGTCTTGCTGGCGATTTCCTTTCATGCCATACAGAGCCGCTGCGCCAAACTACATGAACCGAAATTGGAACAAGGAGTTTGACCATGCACTTATCAATGCCTATCCGCCACGACCACCGCGTCCGGCTTAACCGCTTGGGCAAAGGCGTGGCTTATTTCGGACTGGCTGTGCTGCTGGCCATGACTGCCACCACCGCTCAGATCGCCTCCGCGCAAATTGCACCCGGCACGACCGGCATTGATGCAACCGGTGACGCAAAAAGCGAAATGGCCGCCTGTAACAGCGGTAAAACCCAGCAAGACAAGGCTACCTGCATCACCGAGGTGAAAAATGCCAACGCAGCCAAGCGCGCAGGCAAGCTTGAAAACGGTGACGGCCAGTTTTCCGCCAATGCCCTGAAGCGGTGCGAGGTCTTTAAAGGCGACGACCAGATCGCCTGCCAGGAGCGCATTGCGGGCAGCGGCAAAGCCCAGGGCAGTGTCGCCGGTGGTGGTGTGCTGCGCGAAGCAGAAATAACAGTGCCTGCTACGCAATAAAGTTAACCAGGTTGCCACTCGCTCCGCCGGGGTTTGATGAATTCACCGGATGGGGTAGAAGCAAAGTGGGCCGCTCAATGCGGCCCACTTCTTTTTGGGCGGAGACTTTCCACCCCGTTCTCTACCCTGTTTTCTACCCTGTTCTCTACCCGACTTTCTAACCCGTACCGGCACCCTGGCGTTATTGCGCATTCGTGGGCTTACGCGGGCTCATGCGCGGATTGCGCGCCAGTCGACCGGCTCGCGTGAACGCAGAGCTGGATGAACTACCATCCAGTGCTCGATCACCGGCCCATTACAGGGCCATTCCATCACAAAGGAGCCATGCATACGGCCATGACAACGACCGAGATCTACCTGATCGCCATGGGGATCATCTTTTCTGTGCCGTACCTGATCTGGCGCGTGGGACGAACGGAGTACTACGCACCGCTGGTGGTCGTGCAGATCATTGCCGGCATTCTTCTGGGCCCCGGCATCCTGGGCAAGCTCTTTCCCGACTACTACGCGTTTGTATTCAGCGCCCCGGTGGTGCAGGCGCTCAACGGCGTCGCCTGGTGGGCGGTGATGATCTTTGTATGGATTGCCGGCATTGAGCTGGACCTGAAAATGGCCTGGGCCCATAAACGCGAAAGCAGCATTACCGCCGGCCTGGCCCTCGGAACGCCGCTGCTCTTTGGCTGCGTCGCCGCCGTCGCCATGCTGATGCAAAGCGGTTGGATCGGGCCCACCGCCACGCCCTGGCAATTTATCATGGGCGTGGGCATGGCCTGCGCCGTGACAGCGCTGCCCATCCTGATCCTGCTGATGGAAAAGCTGGCAATCCTGCGGCAACCGATAGGCCAGCGTATCCTGCGCTACGCCAGCCTGGACGACATCGCCATCTGGGGCGTGCTCGCACTCATCCTCATGGACTGGCAGCGCGTCGGCAAACAGGCAGCGTTCCTCGCGGCCTTCTCGGTCCTGGGCTACGCCTTCCGAAAACTCATGGTCAGGCTGCCCGAACGCGACCGGTGGTACGTCGGCCTGATGTGGCTGCTGGTGTGCAGCCTTGGCGCCGACTGGTCAGGTTTGCACTTCATGGTGGGCGCATTTTTAGCCGGCGCCATCATGGACGGCGAGTGGTTCAACCAGGAGCACATGGACCTGTTGCGGCATCACGTGCTGCTGGTGATGATGCCGGTGTTCTTTCTCAGCACGGGCCTGCGGACAAACTGGACTATTGGCGGCGAAGCCGTCTTTATTGCCGCCGGTGCGCTGCTGGTGGCCTCGGTCGTGGGCAAGCTTCTCGGCACTCACCTCGCCGGGAAAATACTGAAATGGGCGCCCGGAGAAAGCTCCATCATCGGCTGGCTGCTGCAGACCAAGGCGCTCATCATGATCATCTTTGTCAATATCCTGCTGGACAAGGGAATCATCACCAGCGAGACCTTCACCGCCCTGCTGCTGATGGCCATTGGCAGCACCATGCTGACGGTGCCTGTGGTGTCGCCCAAACTCCAGCGCATGAAGGAACTCATCTTCCGCTCGAAATGAGCGATTCAAGCGACCCAGGCGATCTGAGAGATCTGAGGGGCCTGCGCGATCCGACCGGTGAACCGAGCGGATCGATGGGCGGCCAGGTCAGATGGCTACCAAGAGCGCACGCCGTTGGCTTCCATGTCCTTGCCTGGCAGATTTCGCGGCCCTGCGGCTGGCCCAAGGCCGGGTCCGATGCACCGACGCTCACAGTTCTCGCCACGCCCATCGCAAAACACCAGCGCGCCCTTGAGCTGATCCAGTAACTTCCCCTGCAGACAGATGTCTTGCAAGGGAAAACGCGCTCCGAGCCCGGGGAAACTTCAGGCTAGGGCCTGACCAGCCCGTCGGCCTTGAACATGGCCTTGATGCCGCGCACGGCCTGGCGGATGCGGGCCTCGTTTTCGATCAGCGCAAAGCGCACATGGTCGTCGCCATGGTCGCCAAAGCCGATGCCGGGCGACACGCACACCCTGGCTTTTTCAAGCAGCTGTTTGGCAAACTCCAGCGAACCGAGCTTGCGATAGGCCTCGGGGATGCGGGCCCAGATGTACATCGAGGCCTTGGGGCAGTCCACCTGCCAACCCGCTTCGATCAAACCCTTGTACAGCACATCGCGCCGGCTCTGGTACTGCGCGGCGATCTCTTTCACGCAACTCTGGTCGCCTTCCAGCGCGGCGATGGCTGCCACCTGCAGCGGGGTGAAGGTGCCGTAGTCGTGGTAGCTCTTGATGCGGGCCAGCGCGGCCACCAGGTCGGGGTTGCCCACCATGAAGCCCACGCGCCAGCCCGCCATGTTGTAGCTCTTGGACAGCGTGAAGAACTCGACCGCAATGTCCTTGGCACCCGGCACCTGCATGATGGACGGTGCCTTCCAGCCGTCGAACACAATGTCGGCATAGGCCAGATCGTGCACCACAAAAATGTCGTGCTTGCGCGCCAGCGCAATCACCTTCTCGAAGAACTCCAGCTCCACGCACTGGGCCGTCGGGTTGGACGGAAAACCCAGCACCATCATCTTGGGTTTGGGGTAGCTGCCGCGAATCGCCTTCTCCAGCTCGGCAAAAAAATCCGTGTCGGGCGTCAGCGGCACGGAGCGGATGTCGGCCCCAGCGATCACCGCGCCGTAGATGTGGATCGGATAGCTCGGATCCGGCACCAGCACGGTGTCGCCACGGTCCAGCGTGGCCAGCATCAGGTGCGCCAGGCCTTCCTTGGAGCCGATGGTGACGATGGCCTCGGTGTCGGGGTCTATCGCCACCTGGTAGCGGCTCTGGTACCAGTGCGCGATGGCGCGGCGCAGGCGCGGGATGCCCTTGCTGGCCGAGTAGCCGTGCGTGTCGGGCCGCTGCGCAACCTCGGTGAGCTTGGCGACGATGTGCGCCGGGGTGGCGCCATCTGGGTTGCCCATGCTCATGTCGATGATGTCTTCACCGCGCCGGCGCGCCGCGAGCTTGAGCTCGGCCGTGATGTTGAAGACGTAGGGAGGAAGTCGATCAATGCGCGCAAAGCGGCGCTTGCCTGAAGAGGAAGCGGACATAAAAAACTTTCACGTAAGCGCCCGGAACCGTCCGAGCGACGTGGCCGGCAATGAGGCCGGCCCACCGCCATCGTAACCGACGGCGATGCCTGTCAACTGATCTGGCATGCACTGAGCTTATCAGGCCTCCAAAAGAAACCGCGATGAATCCACCTTGGCCGTTGCAGCAACTTTGTCGTATTGGCAGTAATTGTGGACGGTGCGACTGCGTGGTATTACCCCCCGAGCGGTCGGTCATGACTTGTTCCTCGAATGACCGCAGCTTCGCCGTAGGGCCTACCGCGTAGCGGTTTAGTCCAACGGCCAGTTTCTGCCTGTCAGCTTACGCTCAGACACTTTTCCCGATCGGCAGTTTTCAGCAAAGCAGTCATTCAACTATCGAACTGCTCTCCCGTGATCCAACAGGCCGCGTGATGCCTGTACGCCCCTTCTTAAAACGCGAGCGCCAGCATCCCGGCACCCCAGACGAGCAGAGCGACGCCGGTCGCGTAGCCGAGCCAGTGCCCCGCAGGTGCCCCGCAGGGACAGTTTTTTCGCACAGTACGAACAGCGCGAGGCCCGCAATCCAGTAGAGATTCATCACGCCGCCAAAAAACATCAGCCCCATCAGGAGCCCAGCAGCAGCCGACGCAGAAGGCGCCGTGCAAAAGACCCATGCGTAGCGCGCCACGGGCGCCCCGCCGCCAATGGGTACTAAGGAATCCAAGCGGCGATCGGCAGTGGCGAAGACAGGCATGCTTTATCGGGGTGAGCTGGTAAACGCCGGCGGCGAGATAGCCAAACGCGAAAATGCTCGTCGCGACGTAGGGATGGCCGGTGTCGCGCTGCTTGCGATTGACCGTCGCAAACAACAGGATCATCGGGGGCACGCCAGGCAACATCATCGCGACCATCATGACCCACCACATGAAGAACATCAGGACTGCATAGTCGGGCGTCCAGACCGCGCGCGTCATCATCGCCATGCCGGCCATGCCCCATTCGGACATGCCCCTTGCTATCCCGAGCTGCGACATGCGGGTCATCTCGAACGCCGACATGCCCATGCCGGCGCCGACCAGCAGATACGCCCACGATAGAGCGATAACCGCAGTAAGCGCGGTAACGACGACCAGGCGATCGCGCCTGAGCACTGCCTCAAGTGTGGCGTCAACGGGCACCGTCATCCCCTTTTCACCCGATCAGGAGGTCACGCGCCAAGCCATGCTGTGAGCCTTGATCTTTCGCGGACCAGCCCATCTTGATTGAAGTGGTGAACACAAAAATGGGCCCATGAATCTTCGAACGCCATCTCCATATCACCCGTCACCGACGTCGTCCCCAGCCCGATCTCTGCGTAGGTGAACTCAAAACTGCCGCTCGGACGTGCCAGCGCAATATGGAACGGTTCACCATTGAACTCGTTGATGATCGGTCTGCCACTGCTCTTCATGACGCCCGGTATATCAACTCTTGCTGTTCTGAGTTCCAAGTTCGCTTCGAGATGAATCGGCAGGAACAATGTCCTGCAAAATTTAGAGCATGTGGACGCAAATACGGAGAATAAATTGCTCAACGGCTCGCATGCCCCACCTGAGATAATTGTTTCAAGCGCTACCCGTTGAGCTTCATCCGCACCTTCGTCGATAACGATCTGGCGTTTTCCGTTTCCGTCCTTGATCTCGCCAGGCCACTTGTACAGCGCCGCCCAATTCAGCCCCGCGAGCGGCGTATCGTTGAAATGGCCTTCAACGATTGTGCCGACGAAGGCCGACTGACAAAATCCATGGGTACTCGGCAAGTTGAATTGGCAACCGCAATTCACAGCGCAATTGCAGTTGTCATAAGTTTCGCTCTTGAATAACCATTGATGAGCCACGTCCCGATCGTCGGTCGAGACTTGCGTTGACTGGATGAAAGCCATGATGCTCAGCTCCCGTTCGCCGGAGCGATGTTCTGGTTGATGTGGAAGAGGTTGCCCGGGTCATAGGTCGCCTTCACTGCCGCGAGCCGCTCGTAGTTGGCGCCATAGTTTGCGGGCGCACGGTGATCGTCATCGCCGGACATGAAGTTGACGTAGCCCCCATCGCCGCCCGAGTGGGGGTGAATAGCGGCGTAGTAGTCCTTCACCCACTTGATGTTGGCCTCGTTGTCGGCAGGGTCCGACCAGATTCCCACGATCACCGGGGCAAAGCTCTTGTTCCGGTGACCGAACGCGGTCTCGTTGGCACCGACCCGTTGCGCCGCACCGTTGATCGGATGGAGATGCATGCTCGAGCTGATGTGCGGTGTCCTTTTGCCATGCTCCACATGAGCAGCGATCGCCGCGTCGGTGAGCCCGGTGATGAAGTCCGCTTTCCAGTAATGCTGCATGCCCTTCGGGACCAAGCCGTCGAAGGCGCTTTGCAGGGCCGGGAACGGCATGACGCCGACCTGCTCCGCCTTCACTTCGGCAGCGGCGCGTAGTGGCTTAAGTACTCGCTCAGCCTCCTCGTGTGGACCGTTCCAGCACGTGACCAGTACGCAGAACAAATCCCCGACCCGGTCCTCGGGGATGAACGGCAGAGGAGGAGCGATCTGCCAGCCGAAAAAGCATCCGAGCTGTTCGGGCGCATCCGCAATGTATTCGCGGTAACACGCCAGGACCGCCGCGGCATCGTCGAACTCGTAGAACAGCGGGCCGCCCACGATGTCACCGACCTCGTGGAGCTGAAACACAAAGCTGGTGACGACACCGAAATTTCCGCCGCCGCCGCGCAAGGCCCAGAACAAGTCTTCGTTCTGGTAATCGCTCGCAGTGACCTGCCGGCCATCGGCAAGAACGACATCGGCCGCCAGCAGGTTGTCGATGGAGAGGCCGACGCCGCGGGTCAAGTAGCCAATGCCGCCCCCCAGCGTCAGGCCACCCACCCCAGTCGTCGAGATGATCCCGCCGGGAGCCGCCAGGCCGAACGGGTAGGTCGCATGATCGACATCACCCCACGTCGCGCCGCCCCCAACCCGGGCGATCTTCTTGACCGGGTCGACCCGCACGCCGTTCATCCTCGACAGGTCGATGACCAGGCCGCCGTCCACCGTGCCGAATCCGGGAACGCTGTGACCCCCACCACGAATTGCCAGGTCGAGCCCGGCGTCGCGGCCGGCCGTGACCACAGCCATCACGTCGGCCGAATCCACGCACCGGATGACGCCGCGGGGTCTGCGGTCGTGCATGGCGTTGTAGACAGCGCGAGCGTCGTCGTAGTCGGAATCCGAAGGGGTGATGACGCGGCCGCGTACCGCTTCGGTCAATGCCTTGATCGTGTCGCTCATGGGGGGCTCCTTTGCATCCGTTTTACCAAGGATGCGCGAAGGATGCGCCCTCGGGCGTTCCCGAAGCGTTCCCTCTCAGCCGGAATCGCTCAGAAAACCGATCGCGGCCCGGAACGCCGGGAGATCATGGCCCGACGGAATGGTCTCGAGGAGCTCCCCAAGCTGTTCGCGCAATGCCTCATCGGGAAATCGACTGGCCAAGGAGTGGAGCGCCCGAAGCTCCAGCCAGCCCGCCCCTTGAGCGCCGGCGATCTCGACGGCACTGCGCAGAGAAGCGGCGGCGGCTTCGGTTTCCCCGCTGCGATAAGCCAGCTCACCGTCGACTCGCCACAGCTCGGCCTCGAGATAGCGCTGGTTGCAGCGGTGTGACCACGAGAGCCCCTCGCATGCGGCGGCTCGTCCCTGGCGGAGCTCGCCGAGCATGCCGCGAGCCCGGGCGAGGAGAAGAAGGGTGTAGGTCAGATGAAGGGTCTCCCCTTCGGTACGCGAGCGCGCTACCGACCGCACGATCTTCTCGATGCCATCAGCCGATCCCCCGCACACGTCCAGCCAGCCCCGAAGGGCCTGCAGGACAACCATGAGGTAACGGTCCGAAAAACGCTTCCATAGACGGTCGGCATCCCCGAGCAGCTCGGCGAGGCGGGCGAGATCTTCGGATTCGGCCGCGATGATCGCCGCGTAAGTGATCACGTACCCCAAGGTCATCAGATGATCGAGATCGACGGCGATCTCAAGAGCAGATCGGGCTGTCTCGTCGGCCCGGCCAGCATCTCCGGCCCACAGCTCGACCCAGGCCAGCCGTACGAGGCAAACCGCCTTCGGGTCCTGGGCGTACAAGCTCAGATGCTCGTCGCGATGGGACACGCGATAGGCTTCGATAGCGCCATCGAGATAGGGGCGGGCTCTGGCCAGATCGCCCCGCCAGAACGCGCTCACGCCGAGGAGATATCGGCCCTCTGTCCCGGCGATCGGATCATGACTATCATCGTCGAGAAGGACGTGGGCGAGTTCATCGCAATCGTCGAAGCGGCAGCCCTGCAGCCGGGCAAGGCCGAGGCCACGGAGGATCGGCGGGTCCACGGGTCTGTGAAGCTTGCGGCAAAGCGAAAGGGCTCGCTCGTAGAGTTGGTGCGCACCCTTGGAGCCGTAACCGTCGAGGGCAACAAGCGGGGATCCGAGGGCGATCCGGATATAGAGTTCGAGTGCATCGCGGTCGGGTGACGGTGGCAGATCGGCGAGCAGTGCGAGCGCTCGCTGAAACATGGTGACCGCTTCTTCCAAGGCCGACACGGCCGCCGCTCGGGCCCCCGCCACCCGGTAGGCATCGATGGCCGGCTCGGCCATGCCGGCCTGGTCGTAGTGTGCGGCCAGCTGCGGGCTGGCCGCGTCGATGTCGCTGTGGAGCTCGACCGCAATCGCCTCGGCGACGGCCCGGTGAAGTTGACGTCGACGAGCCGGACTGACCATCTCCAGGGCAACCGCCCGAAGCTTGTCGTGACTGAAATCGTACGTGAGCCCCTGTTCGCGAATGATCCGGCGACGCCAGAGTTCGTCGACATGCTCGACGAGCTCGCGCTCATCGGCCTTAGTGGCCGAGACCATCAGACCGATCGAGAAGGGCCGACCGATGACGGCCGCCACTTCGGCTAGTCGCCGAGCACCGTCAGTGAGTTGGCCCAGTCGGGCGCGCAGCACCGCCCGCATCGTCGGTGTGAGGACTGCCTGGCTTCCACCAGAGGAGATCCCGGCTCGAAGAGTTTCGATGACAAAGAGCGGATTGCCTTCTGTCTCGCGCCAGAGTCGTGCCGCCAGTTCCGGATCAATCGTGTCTTCATCGCGTAGCCGGGCAGCGAGCGTCGCAGTGGTGGCTTCGTCGAGTCGGTCGAGTGGCACGATAGTCACCGCCTGGTCGTGGCCCAAGGCGTCTACGAGTCCAACGAGGGGATGATGCTGTGGGATCTCCTCCCAGCGGACAGTACCGACGATGAGGACTGGTGCCGTCTTTCCGGAACGGACAACGAAACCGATTAACTCAATGGTCTCGGCGTCACACCACTGCAGATCGTCAATGATCAGCAAGCGCGGGCGGTCGCCGACGACGATGGCTCGGTTCACAGCATCGAACAACCGATGGCGCTGAGCCGAGTCGCCCGCCTGGCTCCATTCAGATGACCGGGAAGCGTCGAGGAGCTCGGGCAGGAGACGAGCAAGCTCGGCCCTCCAGACCGTGTCGAGCGTGTCGATGTGGTTTCGCAGCGCGTCCGATCGGAGCAGGTCCACGACGGGACCCCACGGCAGTCGGCCCGCAGCCTCGTATGCACGAGCCGATGCCACCACGTGTCCCTCTGATCGAACGCGGCGGCCGAGTTCCAATGCGAGACGGGACTTTCCGATCCCCGGTTCCCCGGTCACCAACAAGAGATGTGCCCCCGTCTCCCGCGCGGTGTTCCATGCCTCGATGAGCTGGTTCCACTCGCGGTCGCGGCCGACGAAAGGCGATTCGGCGACGGGTAGGTCCTTGCCCTGCACTTCGTCGCGGTTGAGTGTGCCAGCCCGGAGCTGTTGGTACATGGCCCTGATCGCCTCGCCTGGTGCCACCGCGAGGTCGCGCTCGAGCACCTCCGCGTACCGGTGGTAGGAGCGCAGCGCCGCGGCTCTATCGCCAAGCGCGAGATGTGCTTGCATCTGAATTCGAACGGCCGCTTCGTCGGTCGGCTCCAGGTCGACAATGCGTTGGGCATGCCTGATCGCGGCTTTGTGGTCGTCGCGCCTCGCAGCCTCTCCTGTCAGCCGCACGAGGGCCCCATACGCATCAGCTCGAAGTTTCGCTCGCTCATTCAGGACCCAGTCGTCATAACAAGCCGGAAGGAGATCGCCCGAATAGAGGCGCGCGGCGAGCTCGAAATCACCGGCCGCCATGGCATCCTGGAACTTCAGCACGTCGACCTCGCTCGACCCACTCGGCATCCACTGCACAGTCTCGTTGTCGATCTCGACGAACTCACCGATGTCAGGAAGGGAATGACGGAAGTCGTGGAGCAGCTTTCTGAGGTTGGTGCGCGCCTGATGTTCGTCGGAGTCGGGCCAGAGCTCGAACGCGAGTCGTGAGCGGTGCTGCGGGTCTCTCCGTAACGCGATCAACCCCAGGAACCGTTGCAAGCGAAGAGAGTTGAAGGCGCGAAGACGCCGGCCGTCCAAGATGATCTCGACTGCACCAAGAAGTCGGACCTGTAACCGCGTCGGCCGTTTGCCACCGACCCCGCTCGTGTCACTCGGCATATGGCTCCTCTGGTTGCGGTCCAGCTCTGAAAGTCCGCTGTCGCCCCCGCCTGTGTCGATAACAAACCGATCAGCAGCTTGATGAGTGTCGACTCCGAGTTTCCGGGCCGGAACCGCGGGATTGTGTTGTGGTGTTCACATCCCCCCCTGCCTCGGTATCATTGTAGGTCCGTTCCCGCGACCGTTGCCGGGTCGAGCCAAGGATCCAGCCTGTTGCGTTGGCGGCGGCAATCCACCAATCGACAGAGCGCCGACGCCGGTCCAGCCGCTGACGGTTCGCCTCCCGACAGACAACTCCATGTTGATGTTGTGAAGCCATCCACAACTCTTCGATGTGTCTCACGGGCGAGTACGACGCACATATCGCCAACGCCGACGTGAGCCAAAAACCCGCCGGCCCTGCGCCTTGACGACATGCTTTCGCTTTAT
This sequence comes from Polaromonas sp. JS666, assembly GCF_000013865.1. Lineage (NCBI taxonomy): Bacteria > Pseudomonadati > Pseudomonadota > Betaproteobacteria > Burkholderiales > Comamonadaceae > Polaromonas > Polaromonas sp. JS666. The sequence continues at coordinate 1,443,573 of NC_007948.1, read as the reverse complement.
CTCCCCCGGATCGCCCCCCAGTGCCCTCCCCAAGTGTGCTGTTAAACAGTTTCTAGTATTCGGTCGTTGCCTCGAACATCAGCGACGTTGAGCAGCAAGGATCAAAGCCAGTCCCGCCGCCACGAACGAGTGCGCCGGCCCCTTCTTGCCGAGAAGCGGACCGTTCATATAGGCACCATCGATGAGAAGCACAAGCTGGTCGGCCAGCTCGTCAGGCTTGCGAGCCCCCAATTTCCTGGCCAGCACGCCGAGACGGCGATGCAGCTCCACCTTGTTCCTTCTGGCGACTGCGCGGGCGGGATGGGCTGGGGCCGGGAACTCGGTCGCCACATTGAGAAACGGGCAGCCGCGGTACTTCGGCCCGGCGATATGCTCGGCGATCCAGCGCAGAAGCGCCTGAAGTTCCGCTTCGGCATCATCCTTGCCTTGCGCCGCAGCACTTTCCCAGTCACTCCAATACTCGGCGTCCTCGCGCTCGAGAAATGCAACCACGAGATCGTCCTTGGTGGCGAAGTGGCGGTAGAGGCTGGTCTTGGCGACGCCGGATCGTTCGACCACAAGATCGACGCCGACGGCTCTGACGCCTTCCTGGTAGAACAGCCTCGCCGCGGTCTCAAGGAGGCGTTCCCGCACGCTCAGGACACCCTGCTCATCACTCACTTTGCTGGTCTCCGCCGTACGCTTTTTCATTGCATTTCCTCTATACCCTTGACACGCTACAGATCTGTACTCTACACTCATTAAAAGAGTACAGATCTGTAGCGTCTTGCGGCAGATGGCTCTCCATCGAAGGGATTCAGTGATGACATCAAAAAAACAAGCTGTGACCGTGTATGGCGCCTATGGGCACACCGGGCGATTCGTGGTTTCGGAGTTGCGCAGGCGTGGCTGGACGCCCATCCTCTCCGGACGCGATCCCGGGAAGCTGAGCGCCGTCGGGGCGGAACACCCCGGGCTCGAGGTGCGGCCCGCATCGGTCGATGAGCCTGCCTCGCTCGATCGTGCGCTGATGGGCGCCGTGGCGGTCATCAACTGTGCCGGCCCCTTTGCCAGCACCTCCGCACCCCTGATCGAAGCCGCATTGCGTGCCCGGATTCCCTATCTGGACGTTGCGGCGGAAATAGAAGCCAACATTGACACCTTCGAGCTGTTCGCTGATCGCGCACGCGAAGGAGGCATCGTGGTGGTGCACGCCATGGCGTTCTACGGCGGGCTGGGTGATCTGTTGGCGACCGCGGCGATGGGCGACTGGACGTCGGCTGATGAAATTTCCATCGCCTACGGACTTGACAGCTGGAGGCCGACGCCCGGGACATTGGTCGCGGGGCAAGTTTCGAAGCAGCGTCGGGACGGCCGCCGGGTTGTCTTCGCTAACGGAAAAATATCGTATGTCACGGGGGCAGCGCCGGTCGTCGAATGGACGTTTCCCGCGCCAATGGGAAAGCAGCCGGTCATCGCAGAGTTCACCATGGCCGACACCGTGACGATTTCGCGTCACCTGAAGACGCCCGAGATTCGCTCGTACATGACGGTCGCAGCAGTCAAGGACCTGACCGATCCGAATCAGCTGGCGCCGACGGCAAGCGACGAAAGCGGCCGATCATCACAAACTTTTCTGGTTGAAGTGCTTGTACGCCGAGGAGGCGAGGAGCGCCGGGCAGTTGCCAGCGGGCGAGACATTTATGCATTCAGCGCTCCTCTCGTCGTGGAGGCGATGGCGCGAGTCGTCAGCGGCCAGGTCAAAACAGCTGGCGTCTTTACCGCTGGAGAGGCATTTGACGCGCGGGACTTCCTGGCATCGCTCTGTCCTGAGCATCTCTCATTGGAAATACGATGAGTTTTCTTCGAGCCCTCTGAAATCCTGAGGAGCGATGCAGGAAAGGGCTCAGGCTGAGCTTGCAAGCCGATGAGCGTTGAGGACGGCGAAGCGTGGTGAATCAAGACGACTGTCTGCTGCTGGCCGGGTCCGGGTGCAGCAATCATCGAAATCGGCGCCACATTGCCGACACCCAACCCGCCGATGTCAACGTCGGGTATGGCGCGAGCAGCTTGAATAACCCTATATTGGCAGTCCGTCTGATCCGGTCTCCGCTTTGGCCCTTGGCAGTCGCTCGGAATCTCACAGTGACAGGCGCGTTTACGACTTTAAACAAGCCCGTCAAAATTTGGCTGCCCGCAAACCCGCTTGGAGCGAGAATCATGTGACGCCGATGCCACACGGCCGCGAACCACACGCTGAACTTCCATGCCTTCCCTGTTCGAACCCCGTCTCGTCAACGACCCATTCGGCGACCCGGCCCTGTATGTCGAGTTCCGTGACGAACGGCGCTCGCTGTTGTTCGATCTCGGCAACCTCTCCGTGCTGCCGCCGCGCAAGCTGTTGCGGCTGTCGCATGTGTTTGTCACCCACGCGCACATGGACCACTTTTCGGGTTTCGATCACCTGCTGCGCGTCGTTCTGGGACGCAAGGCGAGCCTGGTCCTGTTCGGCGGGCCCGACTTCGTGGCGCAGGTCGAACACAAGCTGCTGGCCTACACCTGGAATATCGTGCACCGCTACGAGGTCGAGCTGGTGATCGATGTCTGTGAAGTCGGGGTGGACCGGCGCGGGCAGTGGTCCCGCTTTTCGAGTCGGCGTGGGTTTGCGCGCGAGGCTGGCGCCTCTTTCGAGCTGCCCGACGACGTGCTGCACGAGGAAGCGCTCTTTCGCGTTCGCGGCCGCTTCGTCGATCACGCTATCCCCTGCCTGGCCTATGTGATCGAGGAGAAAGCCCAGCTCAGGGTGGCGACGGATCGCCTGGCGGCGCTCGGCGTAACGACGGGACCGTGGTTGCGCGAACTCAAGCATGCGGTTCTGACGGGAGCACCGGATGACACGCCGATTCAGGTGCAGTGGCGTGATCGGCAAGGCGAGCACGCCATGGAACGCCAGCTCGCCGAGTTGCGCCATCTGGTCCTCGATGTCGTTCCGGGTCGGCGCATTGGCTATGTCACCGACCTCCGATACACCGACGCCAACATCGAGACGCTCGCGCAACTGCTTGCAGATGTGGACCTGCTCTTCATCGAAAGCGTATTCCTGGAGGAGGATCAGGCGCATGCGGCACGCAAGAATCACCTGACGGCCCGCCAGGCCGGCGATATTGCGCGCCGTGTCGGCGCCAGGGCCATCGTGCCATTCCACTACTCGCCACGCTACGCAAGACGCTCGGCTGAACTGATCGCCGAAGCGCGGGCGGCCTGGTCGGGTTGGCCGGTGTGACTGCGAGCCAGTCTTGAATAGACGCGGCTGGCGGGTCCTGTCGGCCAAACTGATCCGGCATGGATGAGTGGACGAGGCACTGGCCGCGTTGGGCTTGTGCGACGGCTGGTATCTCTGATCGCATCGGTCTCATGGTCCGCAGGCGCGCACTGCTCGATCGGCTGGACGCATTCCCCAAGAGAACCCTTGGTGTGCTGGCGTTCCGCTCAAGCTTCGATCCACAGTTCCAATTCATCCAGCGCGAGTTCCTCGCAATTGGGGAGCTTCGACGGCCCACCCCGGTCGATCACGAGAAAATCGCAAACCGAGTGCAGGGGCAGCACCGGGGGATGCCATGTCCCGCGTGCAAAATTGACACCTTGGCCAGGGGACGCCCGAAAGCAGTGGATGTGCTGTGCGCCCAGCGGCGTGTCGGCCGCGGCCACAATCACCAGATAGGGGTGGTTTCCCATCGGAATGAACGCTTGGCTGCCGATCGGGTGGCGCTCGAGCAGCCGCAGACGCAGGGGCAAGTTGCATGGCTGCGCGCGGAAAATGCTAATGACCGGATGGCCATGCTCGGCAGCCACGTCCACCGTTGCCAGATCGTGGTACCGCGTCGCGTTGCCCTGGTTGACCGTGAACTGCTCGGCCGAATCACTGGCCTCAATGACATCGCCGTAGCGGCGAAACGCTCCCGCGCTGAGAGGTTCGATGGGCATGACGTGGCGACGGGTTGACATGGTGGCGACCTTCAGAGGTGGGGGTGGCGAGATCGAAAGGGACGAGCGACATGCAGATACATGCAGATAATTAGCAACTGTTGTTCTGCACAGCATAAGGCGTTGCCCGGTTTTTATGGCTCGGGCGAACATCCATGTTGCCTAATTTTTTAGCATGATCCGCCAACCCAGTGCTGGCGCTGCTTTGGGGACTTATCCAAAAAGTTATCCACAGCGTAGGCCACAGGCAGCGGGGACAACTGACTGAAGCGTTTGCGAGAATCTGGGCCAACATCGCACCGCCGCCAAAAGCTGACTGTCAACTCCAAAGTCGGCTATGGAGCATGCCGCGCACCCGCATTGCAGCGAAATCGGACCTCCCGTTGGGACCGCCGAACTGGTGGTGCCGGCCAGGAGCAGGCAATCGCCAGCGTCCGCAGGCTGACTGCGCCGGGTGATCAATGCAGCGCAAGAACCGGATTGATCGCACCCCGATCCCGTTGCGTCCCGACCTGCACCGCACGGTCGCGAGATGGTTGCGCCGCTCGTCGAAGGGCGACGAGCCCGGATCTTCGCTGCTGTTAGCCCCGCACCAGTGTCGGCTGACAGCCTGACAGCCTGACGGCGCAGGCGTTTCCGTGCGCTTGCGTCCCTCTGAATTCGGAGGTTAAATTGCGGTCTGACGATCTTTTCGGAGAATCAGATGGAACGTCCTTCTCGCGAGGCGCCGCAGCGCTTTGTCATCAGCCATCACAACGAGGCCGACTTCAAGACCGGTGGCCTGCGGGACTACTCCGCTTACCGCGATCTGGGCGTCGCGGCTGCGACCAATGGATTGGCTAAAGCGCATGTGATCCGCATGATCGCGCCGTTCCGCACCGAACTCAGCGTGCGACATCACCACAATGTGCACTTCCAGCTGGTCTACTGCCTGAAGGGCTGGTTCCAGACAGACTTCGAGGGCATCGGACCACAGCGGCTGGCCGCCGGGTCGTGCTGGGTCCAGCCACCCGGCATCCGCCACACGGTCGTCGGCTGGTCGGACGACTGCGAACTCCTCGAGATCCTCATCCCCGCTGCACACGAAACCATCAACGATCCATAAAGCTTCAGCTCTGAGTTTGGCTCGCTTCGCGCAGACCGATCCTGGGCCGCGAGCGTCTGGATCGTGTGGAGACTTCGCCTGAGATGGTTGAGTTTCCTGTCCGTATTGAAAGAGCTTTAGGAGGGACGCGTCATGTCGGATATTGAAAAAGACCAGGTCGTTGGCGTGCTGAACCGGATACTTGAGGCCGAGCTCGCCGGCGTCGTCCGCTACACCCACTACTCATTTCTGGTATTCGGGTTCGGCCGTATTCCGGTTGTTGCCTGGTTGCGCGAACAGGCCACTGAATCGCTGTTGCATGCCCAGCAAGCCGGGGAATGGATCACCACGCTCGGCGCCTATCCGTCGCTTGCGATCGGCAAGCTGCTGGACAGCCACACCTTTGATATCGCCGCGATCCTGCGCGAGTCACTGGAAGCCGAGACGGGTGCCTTGAAGCTGTACCGCGAGCTATTGACACTGGTGGAGCATCGCTCCGTCGCGCTGGAAGAATACGCTCGCCAGATGATCCAACTGGAAGAACTGCATGCCGGGGACGTGGACAAGATGCTGCGCAAACCGGGACATGCCGCGGCGTTCGCCCAGCCCCAAGGTTGACGGGAGCGGGTGCGGGGTAGAAGGCCTGACCCGGGACCGACAGCGACAGCCCGCCCGCAGAGCTGGCGAAACCGGAACCCTGAACGCCTTGGGAGAGTGTGCGGCATCGGCGGATCCCTACAGCGGCATCAGTCCCATCCGACAGACCGAGATCCCGCGATGAGTACGATTTGAGTTGTTTGGACGGTGATGGATGCCGGGTGCTCAACTCTTCAGGAGACACGAAATGACCAGCAAGAACACGATCTGTCTGTGGTACGACGGCGACGCCGCTGACGCCGCAAACTTCTATGCCCAAACATTCCCCGACAGCGCTGTCGGCGCCATCCTCCGCGCACCGGGCGACTATCCCGACGGCAAGCAGGGCGATGTCCTGACGGTCGAGTTCACCGTCGCCGGCATCCCCTGCATCGGGCTGAACGGCGGCCCGCATTTCAAGCACAACGAGGCCTTCTCTTTTCAGATCGCGACCGACGACCAGGCCGAAACCGACCGCTTGTGGAACGCGGTCGTCGGCAACGGCGGCCAGGAAAGCGCGTGCGGCTGGTGCAAGGACCGGTGGGGATTGTCATGGCAGATCACCCCGCGCGCCCTCACCGCGGCTGTATCCGACCCCGATCGCGCGGCGGCCAAGCGCGCATTCGACGCGATGATGACCATGAAAAAGATCGACATCGCCGCGATAGAGACGGCACGGCTGGGCCGAAACCTGTCCTCTGGTTGATGGAGCGTGTCCCGCACGTTCTCTCCTGTTCAAATTTAAGGCGGAATATTGGCGCCAAGTGGTCAGCGGAAACCGGCTCCGCTGGTCAACTACACCGGAATACGCACCTCATGCCAAGCTGATTTAAATTGTTTGGGGGAGTATCATGGTGCGATAGCAGAGACCAGAGAGGCGAGAACTTCCATGAATACGATTCTCAAGACTGCAGTAGCGCTTACCTCAGTGTTCATTCTGCTGGGCCACGCCGAGGCCGCCTCAGAGGAGCCGGCGGAGTCAACCACGAGCGCCGCGCCTGGCGTAGTTGACAAGGTGGGAAATGCGGTCGCGCGAGGCGCAAAAGCCGCTGCCAGCGGCGTCGAGCGTGGGGTGAAGGCAGCAGCTGGCGGGGTCGAGCGCGGAGCGAAGGCCGCTGCCAGCGGCATCGAACGTGGAGCCAAGGCAACGGCCCGCGGAGTCGAGCATGGCGCGAAGGCAACTGCAAGCGCGGCTAGCCGCGTTGCCGGCAAGGTAGGCGGTTCACCCGCCTCTTCACCGGCATCCTCACCCACGACCGACAAATAGCGGAACGGTCGCGCGAGTTCAGTCGCACGGGCGCCCAACCCGTCGAGTTCGTGCGGGCCCGGCACCAACGGCGCTCATATCGCCACCAGCTGCCGCACACCGTTGGCTTCCATGTCCTTGCCCTGGCCGCGCGCGATGAACTCGCCGCGCTCCATCACCAGGTAGTCGTCAGCCAGGTCCTGCGCAAAGTCGTAGTACTGTTCCACCAACAGAATCGCCATGCCGCCCCGGTCGGCCAGCATGCGGATCACGCGGCCGATGTCCTTGATGATGCTCGGCTGTATGCCCTCGGTCGGCTCGTCCAGGATCAGCAGCTTGGGGCTAGCGGCCAGCGCGCGTGCAATCGCCAACTGCTGCTGCTGCCCGCCCGAGAGGTCGCCGCCACGGCGGTTCAGCATCTGCTTGAGCACGGGGAACAGTTCATACAGTTCGGCAGGAATCGGTGTGCCCGCGCTTTTGTAAGCCAGACCCATGCGCAGGTTTTCTTCCACCGTCAGGCGCGCAAAGATTTCGCGGCCCTGGGGGACGAAGCCTATGCCGGCCCTTGCGCGTTCATACGGTGTCGCGCCCTGGATCTGCTTGCCGTCAAATTCAATGGTGCCGGTCTTGATCGGCACCAGGCCCATGAGCGACTTGAGCAGCGTGGTCTTGCCTACGCCGTTGCGGCCCAGCAGCACCGTGACCTTGCCGAGGTGAGAGTCCATGCTCACATCGCGCAGGATGTGGGAGCCGCCGTAGTATTGGTTGATGTTTTTGACTGTCAGCATGTTCTGAACTCCCTGTGTCCTATTGAGGGGAGAGGCCGGGTCTCGCCCCGGCGGGCGAGGCACTTTTCTTTGCTTCGCCAAAAAAAGTGCCCAAAAGAAAGGCGACCCGCAGTCTGGGTCCCCTACGCTGCGCTACGGGGCAACCTGCGGTGCTCGAGGCAAGCGGGGTCTCGCTCGAACTCGCCTTCGGCTCAGACAATCGCGAGCCCTGATCCGCTTGCCTCTGCGCTCCTCGGCCCAGCCAGGACGGGGCAGTCCGAATAGCAAATACCGAACCCCAAGACAAAGAAGACCAGGACGAACAAGGACACGCCGGGGCGTGTCCTTGTTTCTTCAGGTATTCGGGTTTTGTATTCGGCTGTTGGTTGTTAGTATTTCCTGCTCCCACCCCTTCTGTCTGCGCCGAGGAGCGGAGGTTCAGGCGGATCAGGGATCGCGATTGTCTGAGCGAAGTGCAACGTAGCGAGTTCGAGCGAGACCCCGCCTGAACCGAGCACCGCAGGTTGCCCCGAAGCGAAGCGCAGGGGTCGCAGACAGCAGGGTCGCCTTTTGGTATTCGCGTAACTTCGCCTTGCGAAGTGAGCGAATCCCCACTGCGTGAACTTTGCTTACTTTCTTTTGGCGAAGCAAAAGAAAGTGAGTTGCCGCCGGGCAACCCCCGGTCAGCAGTTCTGAGAAAAGCACCCCTCCGCCCAGAACAAAAACCGGTTCCAACAGGCTCAGCCCGAACAGGTAACAACCTAGCGCCCAAGATACACCTCAATCACCCGCTCATCCGCCTGCACCTGATCCAGCGTCCCCTGTGCGAGAACAGCCCCATCACACAGTACCGTCACAATTTCCGAAATGGTCTTGATGAAGCTCATGTCATGCTCCACCACCATCAGCGAATGCTTGCCCTTGAGCGACAGAAACAGCTCGGCCGTGCGCGCGGTTTCCTCATCGGTCATGCCTGCCACCGGCTCGTCCAGCAGCAGCAGCTTGGGGTCCTGCATCAGCAGCATGCCGATTTCCAGCCACTGTTTTTGTCCGTGGCTCAGATTGCCCGCCATGCGGTTCACGCTGTCGGCCAAGTGAATCGTCACCAGTGTCTCGGCCAACTGGTCGCTTTGCGCCGAGTCGAGCCTGAAAAACATCGAGGACTTCACGCCCTTGTTGGTCTTCAGGGCCAGCTCCAGATTTTCAAACACGGTGAGCTGTTCAAACACCGTGGGCTTCTGGAACTTGCGGCCAATGCCCATCTGGGCAATTTCGGCTTCCTTGTGGCGCAGCAAATCAATCGTGCTGCCGAAGAAAACCGTGCCTTCATCGGGCCGGGTCTTGCCGGTGATGATGTCCATCATGGTCGTCTTGCCGGCGCCGTTGGGGCCGATGATGCAGCGCAGCTCGCCCGGGGCAATGTCCAGCGACAGCTTGTTGATGGCCTTGAAGCCGTCGAAGCTGACGCTCACATCTTCCAGGTAGAGGATGCGGCCGTGCGTGGTGTCAACTTCGCCGGACTCAACGATGCGGCCCGTGCTGGCGTTGCGCCCTCCCGATTCCGTGCTGTTTTTTCCGCCCGCCAGCAGCGCCAGGTGTTCCTCAACGCGGCGAGCGCCTTGCTCAAGCAGATCGGGGGTCATTTCTCACCTCCCTTACGGAGCTTCTTCACGAGCCCGACGACACCATTGGGCAGGAACAGCGTCACGCCAATAAACAAGGCGCCCAGAAAATACAGCCAGAACTCCGGATACGCCACAGTGAGCCAGCTCTTGGCGCCGTTGACGATGAAGGCGCCCACAATCGGCCCGATCAGGCTGGCGCGCCCCCCCACCGCCGCCCAGATGGCAATCTCGATCGAGTTGGCCGGGCTCATTTCACCGGGGTTGATGATGCCGACCTGCGGCACATACAGCGCGCCCGCCACGCCGCACATGACGGCCGAAATCACCCAGATGGTGAGCTTGTAGCCCAGCGGGTTGTAGCCCGAGAACATCACGCGCGTCTCGGCATCGCGTATGGCCTGCAGCACGCGGCCAAACTTGCTGCCCACCAGCCATTTGGCAAACAGGAAGAAGCCCAGCAGGGTCAGGCCCGTCAGCACGAACAGCACCATGCGCATGGAGGGCGTGGCGAGCGGGATGTTCAGAATCCGCTTGAAGTCGGTAAAACCGTTGTTGCCGCCAAAGCCGGTTTCATTGCGAAAGAACAGCAGCATGGCGGCAAAGGTCATGGCCTGCGTGATGATGGAAAAGTAAACGCCCTTGATGCGCGAACGGAAGGCAAAGTAGCCGAACACAAAGGCCACCAGGCCCGGCACCGCCACAATCAGAATCAGCGTGGCGACAAAGCTGTCGCTGAAGGTCCAGTGCCAGGGCAGCACCTTCCAGTCGAGAAAGACCATGAAGTCGGGCAAGTCGCTTTTGTAGTTGCCGTCTCGCCCAATCTGGCGCATGAGGTACATGCCCATGGCGTAGCCGCCCAGCGCAAAGAACACACCGTGGCCCAGCGACAAAATGCCGGTGTAGCCCCAGATCAGGTCCATGGCCAGCGCGCAGATGGCGTAGCACATGATCTTGCCCAGCAGCGCCACGGCATAGGTGCTCATGTGGAACATGCTGCCCTGCGGCACCCACAGGTTCAGCACCGGCGCCACCGCGCAGACGGCGATGAGCGCAATCATGAAAGCGCTCCAGCCGGCGCGGGTAAGCAAAGGGCCTTTGGCCGGAAGGTGCACGATGGTGGGCATGGGGATTGGCATTCTCATGTTCATGCCTCGGCACTCCGGCCCTTCATCGCAAAGATGCCCTGCGGCCGCTTCTGGATGAAGATGATGATGAACACCAGCACGGCAATCTTGGCCAGCACCGCGCCCGTCCAGCCTTCGAGGAATTTATTCAGGATGCCCAGGCCCATCGCGGCATACACCGTGCCGGCCAGCTGGCCCACGCCGCCCAGCACCACCACCATGAACGAATCCACGATATAGCCCTGCCCCAGGTCCGGCCCCACATTGCCGACCTGGCTCAGCGCGCAGCCCGCCAGCCCGGCAATGCCCGATCCCAGCGCAAACGCGTAGGTGTCCACCCGTGCCGTGTTCACGCCCATGCACGAGGCAATGGGCCGGTTTTGCGTGACGCCGCGCACAAACAGGCCCAGCCGCGTCCTGCTGATCAGCCAGGCCATGCCCAGCAGCACGGCAATGGCAAAGCCGATGATGACCAGCCGGTTGTAGGGCAGCGAGAGATTGCCCAGCACCTGCACGCCGCCGCTCATCCACACCGGGTTTTCCACGCCGACGTTTTGCGCGCCGAAGATGGAGCGCACCAGCTGCTGCAGCATCAGGCTGATACCCCAGGTGGCCAGCAATGTTTCGAGCGGGCGGCCATACAGGAAGCGGATCACGCTGCGCTCCAGCGCCGCGCCCATCAGCGCCGACGCCAGGAAGGCCACCGGCACGGCGGCCAGCAGGTACCAGTCAAACGCGCCGGGCAAATACTTCTGGAACAGGCCCTGCACCACGTAGGTGGCGTAGGCGCCAATCATCATCAGCTCGCCGTGCGCCATGTTGATGACGCCCATGAGGCCATAGGTGATCGCCAGGCCCAGCGCCACCAGCAGCAAAATGCTGCCCAGGCTGATGCCGCTGAAAATCGCGCCCAGCTTGTCGCCCCAGGCCAGTGAAGCCTCCACCTTGGCCAGCGCGGCCTGCAGCGCCACCTTGACGTCGGCATCTTCCTCGCTGCCCAGGCGTTCGATCAGCACGGTCTTGGTGTTGGGGTTGTTGCTGGTGGCAAGCTGCGCCGCGGCTTCCAGGCGTTTGGCCCTGTCCGTGCTGCCCAGCAGGATGGCGGCGCGCACCAGCTCCAGCTGGCTTTTCAGCGCCGGCACAGTTTCGGCCGCATAGGCTTTTTCAATCAGCGGCAAGCGGGCTTCGTCGCTGCCGCCCGAAAGGGTCTTGATGGCATCGCGGCGCACGTTCTCTTCTTTGGAGAACAGCTTCAGCGCGGCCAACGCCGTGTCCAGCTCGCCGCGCATCATGTTGTTGTTAATCACGTCTTCGGCGTCGGCCGGCAGGGCCAGCTCGGCGCCGGTGACCGGGTCGAAGCCTTTGTCGTCCTTGATCACAAACACCTTGTCGCCGGCAGTTTTGACGGCATCGTCGGCCATGGCCTGGATGAAGGCGGCGGTTTTCTCGTCCGCCGCCACAGCCGCCTTGTTCAGCGCTTCGACACGGCTTTCGGTCTCCCCGATGGCCATGCCTTTGACCTCGTCCAGGCTCAAGGCATGGGCGCTGGCAGCTATTAAAAACGTAGCGAATAAAAATGAGAAGCGAATCATCATGAGAAGAACCTGGGGTTGGCACAGCGGCCAGCCGATGCCCGCTATCGCCATGCCCAGACTGCAACTTCCTTGAAAACCATGCACCGGGATAGCTCAAAAAGCGGGCCACGCACCGAAGTCATGGATTGCGGGTCAGGCCCGCAATGACAAGCATCCTGAGCCTTGTCATCCGCGTTCCTGCCATGTCATCAGCGTTCCTGTCATGTCATCCCGGACTCGATCCGGGATCCATGACCCGAGCCCTTGACCCCGACAGTAAAAAAAACCACACCTGTTTTCTGCAACCCAGGTGCGGCTTGCACCGCTTAGCCCAACGGACTTTGCGGTGGCAACCTTATTTGGTTGCTACTGTCGCGCTTTTCGCCGGCTCGTCTGGCTTCTTGTCGTTGCCTTCGATGTACGGGCTCCATGGCTTGGCCTTCACCGGGCCAGGCGTCTTCCACACCACATTGAACTGGCCGTCGGCCTTGATCTCGCCGATGAAGACGGACTTGTGCAGGTGATGGTTTTTCTCATCCATCTTCGACACGATGCCCGACGGCGCCTTGAAGGTCTGGCCAGCCATGGCGGCAATGACCTTGTCGGTGTCGGTGGACTTGGCCTTCTCGACGGCCTGCTTCCACATGTTGATGCCGATGTAGGTGGCTTCCATCGGGTCGTTGGTCAAAGGCTTGTCTTTGTGGCCAGCAATGCCCTTGGCCTTGGCGTAGTCAGACCACTTCTTGATGAACTCGGTGTTGGCCGGGCTCTTGATCGACTGGAAGTAGTTCCAGGCAGCCAGGTGGCCGACCAGCGGCTTCGTGTCCACGCCGCGCAGTTCTTCTTCACCCACCGAGAAAGCGACCACAGGCACGTCCTTGGCCTTCAGGCCGGCATTGCCCAGTTCCTTGTAGAAAGGCACGTTGGAGTCACCGTTGATGGTGGACACCACAGCCGTCTTGCCGCCGGCAGAGAATTTCTTCACGTCAGCCACGATGGTCTGGTAGTCGGAATGGCCAAACGGGGTGTACTTCTCGTCGATGTCGGTGTCTTTCACGCCCTTGCTCTTCAGGTAGGCGCGCAAAATCTTGTTGGTGGTGCGTGGGTACACATAGTCGGTACCCAGCAGCACCCAGCGCTTGGCGCCGCCACCGGCCTTGCTCATCAGGTAGTCCACAGCAGGAATAGCCTGCTGGTTAGGTGCCGCACCCGTGTAGAACACGTTCTTGGAGAGTTCTTCGCCCTCGTACTGCACGGGGTAGAACAGCAGGCCGTTCATTTCCTCAACGACTGGCAGCACCGACTTGCGGGACACCGACGTCCAGCAGCCGAAGATCACCGAAACCTTGTCCTGGCCCAGCAGCTGCTTGGTTTTTTCGGCAAACAGCGGCCAGTTGGAAGCCGGATCCACAATCACGGGCTCAAGCTTCTTGCCCATCACGCCGCCTTTGGCATTGATCTCGTCAATCGCCATCAGCACGGTGTCTTTCAACACAGTCTCGGAAATGGCCATGGTGCCCGACAGGCTGTGCAGAATGCCAACCTTGATCGTGCCCGTGGTCTGGGCATGGGCTGACAGGGCAGAAAGGCCCGTCAGCGCGACGGCAGCGGTAAGCGCCTTGAGGGTAAAACGACGTTGCATGAGTGCTTCTCCGGTAAGGTGGTAAATCGCGTTTCGCTGCGCGCAAGCCCGAAAGTGAGGCTTTTACGCAGCGATGGACTCATTCTGGGGACCGGAGGGGGATTGGGATATACGCCGGGTGGCGTATGCGTGTGGCAAAGCCCGCCCTCGCCTCGCCTCGCCTCGCCTCGCCTCGCCTCGCCTGGCCTGGCATGGCATGGCATGGCTTTTTACAGGGCGGGACCGGTCCGTCCGCTACCGCCCTGCTCTTTCGCGACCCGGACTATCCGGGCGGCCTGCCCATGACGGGTGTTTCGCTGAGTTCGACAAATTCCTGAGGCCATGCCGCACGGCTCCCCCTAAATCGTGAACAGGTTCCTGGTTCACGCATCCGCAGCGGAGAGCGCCTTTCTCAGTCGCCCCGGCGAGACACCGTAAAGCTGCTGAAAATGCCGGATGAAGTGCGAGGCATCCGCGAATCCGCATTCGTAGGCGATGGTGCTCACCGGCGAATCCGTTGAAGTCAGCAGCCACCGGCCGTACTTCAGTCTGGAGTTGCGGTAGAACTCCGAAGGCGAGGCTCCGGTTTCCGCCAGGAAGACCCTTTCAAGTTGCCGGCTGCTGGAATCCACAATTTTGGCAATGACGGCAATTTCCAGCGGTGTAGTTATGTTTTTCTCCATCAAGACAATCGCCTGCCGTAGTTTGTCATTGTCTGCAGAAGCGTAGCCAAGCGCGCGCCTGCGCGTGACATGCGAAATCGCGGATTTCCGGGTAACCGTCATCTGATGTACGACCTTGGCGGCGCGGTCCGGGCCGCAGTGCAATCGAATCAGCTCAGTGGCCAATTCGATGATCGAGATACCCCCCGCGCAGGTAATTCGATCGCCGTCGAAGACATAGTCGCAGTTGGTCGTGAAAGCCAACTCGGGGAAGGCTTCTTTCCAGTCATTGACATGAAAGGGATGAACGCAAGCCATCCTGCCTTCCATGAACCCATGCTTTGCCAGTGCAAAACTGCCGGTGCAAATGCCGATCAGCGGCACCCCGCTCTTCGCGGCTTGGTTCAAAAACTTCAACCCCCTGGCATCCGCCGTTTTCATGAACGGCAACAACCCACCGATGACAGCTACGTAGTCAAAGCGGCAATCTGATGACGCTGCAGCGAGCGTGGGAACCTCCACGCCGCAGCTCGAGGCCACTGGCTCGCCGGTAGCGCTGAGCACTGTCCACGTGCAGCGAACCTGGCGGCTCTGGTCGCCAAGGTCTGCCGCATGGCGCAGCGCATCGCACAGACCCGCCAGTGACAAAAGGGGAAACCGCGGCCAAAGAAAAATACCGACCATCAGCTCCACACCCGTTCTGGGAGCCGTTTTAATTTTGGCTGCATCAAGCCTGTCCACCAGCTGGTTGCCCTCGTCTGGTGCGGCAGCGGCATGCCCGTCCGTCCTGGTTGGTGCGTTGTGCGAGCGCTTTGACGCTGCAGTTTTGGGCGCGGAATTGCCCTTGGTCGGTAATTTCCCGGAATGTCGCATACGTTCAATTTACATGCCAAAGCCTCCTATGACAAGTTGATGACGCTTCATACCATCCACCCGTCAGTTTGAGATTCGTCAACCACCACCAGGAGTTCTTCATGAAGAAAACATTCATTGCACGCATTTTGTGCGCGCTTCTAGCAACGGGGGTCATGCTGCCGGCCGCCAACGCCCAGGCATTGCAAACCGTCGAAAAAGACGCCTTGACGATCGCGTTCACCGGGGATATGCCAGGGACTGGCTACCAGGACGGCGCCATGATCGGCTACGACGGTGAAATCCTTCAGCGCGTGGCGGAGGCAGTCAAGCTCAAGGTCAAGCCCGCGCTCATGGAGTGGTCGGGCACCATTGCTTCGGTGCAGGCCAAACGTGTCGACGTGATGGCCGGGACCATGGGCTGGACGGAGCAACGCTCCAAGATCATGACCTTGAGCGACCCGATCCATTACTTCAAAAACGGCATCACCCAGTCGAGCAAGACCAACTGGTCGCACCTCAAGGACCTGGAAGGCAAGAAGGTCGGCACGATCACCGGTTTCTCCTTCATCCCCGAGCTTCGGAAAATCACCGGCCTGCAACTGACGATGTATGACACATCCGACGCGGCAGTCCGTGATCTGCTTGCCGGCCGCATCGATGCCGTCATCGGCGATCCGCCTGTCATGCAATACGCCATTTCGCGCAACCCGCAGTGGAAGCTCAAGTTCAACGCCTTTGTTGACAACAATCCGGACTACCCCCTCCTCACCGGGCTCGGCCAGGTGGTATTTGGCCTGAACAAGGACAACCCGGAACTCGCCAAGGCAGTAAACGCTGAAATCGCCAGGCTCTGGCAGAACTGCGACCTGAAGAAGATTGGCGGCAAGTATGGCTTGGTGCAGGACGTCTGGTACGTACCTGTGGGACAGAACTTCCGTGCCAGCGTAGACCGTCCCGCCGACTGGAAATTGCCGGCCTGCAAGTAATCCCATCGAAGCATGGATACAGGCGGGCGCTTGCGCGTTTGCCTGTTTCAAACAATTAAATCAAATGAACAACACACTGTTAAGAGTCGATGGGCTTAAGAAGAGCTACGGCCCGCTTGAAGTCCTCAAGGGGATTTCCTTTGACTTGAGTAAAGGCGAGACCCTTTCGCTGATCGGGCCCAGCGGTTCAGGAAAGTCGACGTGCCTGCGCTGTCTGAATTTTCTGGAGCAACCGGGCGAGGGGTCCATCGTGCTTGACGGCGAACGGATCGGCCAGGTTCCAGCCCGTCATGGGGGTTTTCGTTTCATGAGCGATCGTGAACTCGCGCCCCAACGCCGCGAGATCGGGATGGTCTTCCAGTTGTTCTATTTGTGGCCGCACCTGAACGTTCGGGACAACGTCGCCCTGGGCTCCATCAAAGCCGGTGGAATGTCGAAACCTGAAGCGTATGAGCTCGCCGACGAAATGCTGGAGAAAGTCCACCTCTCCAACAAGGCGGATGAGTACCCGGAACGATTGTCCGGAGGACAGCAGCAGCGTGTTGCGATTGCGAGGGCATTGGCCCAGCAGCCCAAGCTCATTCTTTTTGACGAGCCAACCTCCGCGCTCGACCCGGAGCTGGTCGGTGAGGTGCTGACGGTCATTCGCGAGCTGGCCGAAGAAGGCCGGTCGATGATCCTGGTCACGCATGAAATCCGCTTTGCGAGGGACGTCGCAGATCGCGTGATCTTCATGGATGGCGGCCACATCGTTGAACAGGGCCCCGCAGCTGACGTCATCAATAACCCCCAGCTGGAACGCACCCGCTGCTTCCTCGGCCAGGTGACGGACAACCCAGGGCTGGCCAAGTGATGGAACAGCTTGGGATTTTCGGAGGCATCCTCGCCATACTGATGGGCGGCGCGATCACTGCCGCGGAGGTGGCCCTGGGTGCCTTCGTCATTGCACTGGCAGGCGGAATGCTGCTCGCGGTGACAGTCACATTCGCGCGCTTTCGCTTGCTCAAATTCGTCATCGCCGCTTACATCGAATGGATGCGCAACGTTCCGGCACTGGCTCACCTCTTCGTGATCTATTTCGGGCTGGCAGCCGTCGGCATCCGGCTCTCGCCGCTGGTGGCCGCGATCCTGGGCCTGGGACTCGTTGGCGCGGCGGTCCTGTGCGATGTTTTTGTCGCCGGACTCAAATGCATTCATGCCGGCCAGCGTGAGGCCGCTCTTTCAGTCGGGATGACACCAGGGCAGACCTTGGCCCATATCCTCCTTCCGCAAATGTTTCGGGTGACCTGGCCTTCACTGGGAAACTACACCAGCCAGCTGCTCAAAGACACGTCGATCGCATCCGCGATTGCCGCGCCAGAAATCATGTTTTTCGCCAGAAACCTGGTGACCTCAACCTTCGAGACCACCTTGATCTACCTCGCTGCCATGCTTTTATATGCGGCCATGGTGCTGCCGATCAGCTGGGGATTTGCCAAGACCGAAAGCCGCATGGAGAACAAGCGATGAACAGCATTCTTTCAGTGTTCTACCAATACTGGCCCGAGTGGGGTCCTCGCCTCGCCGAAGCGGCAAAGGTTACTGCCAAGTTGTCATCCGCAGGCTTCGCGATTGCCTTGCTCCTGGGCGCGATCCTGGTCGCCATGATCCGCAGCGGCCGGCCAGCCCTGCGCTTTGCAGCGAACTTCTTCATCCAGTTCGTACGCACCGTGCCCTTGCTCGCGCTGCTGCTGGCGCTCTACTTTGCACTGCCGCCGCTCGGGATCACACTGCCGGGCTTTTGGGCTGGGATTATCGGGTTGGGTCTCCACGGCGCTGCTTACGTTGCCGAGATTTTGCGCGGGGGCCTGCAGTCCATTCACCGCGGGCAGCGCGAAGCAGCCCTGGCTGTTGGCCTGGCGCCTCACCAGGTCTTTATGCATGTGGTGTTTCCCCAGGCTCTGCGCGTGATGCTTCCTCCGTTGCTAAACACCTATGTGGCGCTTTTAAAAGACAGCTCACTCTGCGCACTGATTGCTACGGACGAGCTGATGCTCACGGCACGGGCCATGTCCAGCGAGTTCTTCCTGCCCCTGCACATATTCCTGCTGGTGGGCGCCTTCTACTTTGCAATTGCTTTTCCCCTGTCAATGGTTTCGCGAGCGCTTGAGAAGCACCTCTCGCGTGGCCGAAGGGTAATGGGTTCGACATGACCGATAAATCTCTTACTTACGCCTCCATAGAGGAGACCCTCGAAGCTTTGACCAGCGGAGCGATCAACAGCGAAGCATTGGTCGAAAATCACTTGTCGCGCATAGAGACCTTTGATGTCAAGCTGCACGCTTACGTAGACCTCTATGCTGAAGAGGCCTTGCAGGCCGCCCGCGGACTGGACAAGCTCAGGCAAGCCGGCCTCACGGTCGGCCCGCTTCACGGTGTGACCATCGCCGTCAAAGACCTTTTTGAAATCAAGGGGCATGCCATCACCGCGGGGTCCAAATCGCTCCCGCCACGAACCTCCTCCATCACGGCGACGGTGGTCGACCGTTTGAGAGCGGCCGGCGCGATCGTCCTGGGAAAGACGCACACGGTGGAATTCGCTTTTGGCGGCTGGGGAACCAACACCTCCATGGGGACGCCCTGGAACCCCTGGGACCTTGCGATCCACCGCGTTCCTGGCGGCTCCAGCAGCGGCTCCGCAGTTGCGGTCTCAGCGGGCATGGCCTGCGCCGCACTTGGAACGGACACCGGTGGATCCGTTCGCATCCCGGCCGGGCTCTGCGGGCTTGTGGGGCTGAAGACGACGCATGGCCTGATCAGCAGATATGGCCTGATTGACCTATGCCCCACACATGACACGGTCGGCCCCATCACACGAACCGTGAGGGATTGCGCGACGCTGCTTGACGTCCTGGCGGGGCCCGATCCGCAAGACGTAGCGTCCCGCTTTTCTCCTTCGCGTTCGGTCTCGAAAGGGCTTGAGAAAGATGTCAGGGGAATGAGGGTTTGGACCCTTCCCAAGGCTGAACGCGTGGAAGTGGACCCGGAAGTCCTGAAGGCCTACGACAGGTCCCTTTCTGTATTCCTTGAGCTTGGCATGACCCTGGTGGACAAGCCACTTCCACAAAGCCTCACCCAATCCATGCGCATCGCGGGCAGCCTGATGAGCGCCGAAGGCTATGCGAATCTCGGCACGCTTTTCGAGCGCAGCGAACTGGAGTTCGACCCGAACATCAAGCGGCGGATCATGCTGGGCCGCGATATCGGCGCCGCTCAATACATCGACCTTCTCCGGGACCGTGAGTCCGCGAAGGCCGCGATGCTGGAAGCCATGGACGGCGTGGATGTCTGCGTATTTCCGACCAACGCGATCACCGCAATTCCGGTAAGTGAGGTCGACGAACTCGCCACGCCGCTGTCGAGATTTGGCCGTTTTGTGAACCTACTTGATTTGTGTTCGGTTGCAATTCCTGCAGGACTTTCCGCCAACGGCCTCCCGGTCTCCATCCAGGTTATTGGGCGCCCGTTTGCAGAGCCAACGATATTGAGGGCGGCGTTCGCCTTCGAGAAAGCAACGTCGTGGAACCAATCATTTCCCGCCGGTCTTGACTGAAGTCCTGAGTCTGGCCCCGGTGGGCGATTTCCGGCCATCGGCCTGATCGATGTGAAGGTCTTTTTTGCAAGTCATTTGCCACGAGGTTTCCCATGTTGCACATCAAGTCCTCCAGCCTTGTCAGATCGATGCTGATACCCGCCTTCGTGCTGGGATGGACGAACTTCTTGCCATCTACAAGAAGTGGTTCGACACCGAAAGCCTTCGCGTCCCCATGAATGCTTACATGAAGGAAAACATTCGTTTCCCGAACAAATACGGCATTCCCTGAGCACACAGACCGACGGTGAATCACGGGAATCGCACCAGAAAAAAATATGAAACTTACTTATCTCAACGACAAAACAGTCTCCAGCCTGCTTGACTACAAAAGCGTGGCCGACATCCTGGGCGAATCTTTCGCCGATCTCGCGGCCGGCAACGCGGCGATCCATGCCCGGCAGCGAACCGACAGCTGCGGTATCCGGCTGAGCACCATGGGCGCCGTCTGGAACGCACGCCAAGTGGGCGGCGTCAAGGTCTATCCCACTGTCAAAGAGAAGTTTTCTTTCCTGATCACTTTGTTCGACCTGGAAAGCAACCTGCCGATCGCCGTCCTCGACGGCGGCAAGATCACCAAATTCCGCACGGCCGGATTGACGGCGCTGATCGCATCCAAAGCTGCCGCAAAACAGGTTCGAAAGCTGGCTCTGTTCGGGGCGGGATTCCAGGGGCGCGCCCAGGCACATGCGCTCTGCGAGATCTTCAAGTTCGAACAGATATCGGTCGTTGACCCACTGGGGGACGATAGCTGGTGCAGCCGCCTGGCGCTCCAGACAGGCTGCCGCGTTAACCTGTGCGGCGCGGAAGCCGCTGTTCACGACGCTGACATCGTGGTCACGGCAACGCGTTCGCTGGAACCCGTTTTCGACGGAAGCTGGCTCAAGCCCGGCGCGTTGGTATCCGCCATCGGAATCAGTGCGCCTAAAGGGCGTGAACTTGACGATGCAACCCTGTCGCGGGCAAGCCGGATCATTGTGGAATGGATGCCGCAGAGCGAACGCGAAGCAGGTGAGCTCGTCTTGTGGCGCCCTAAAAACGCCCGGGAGCGTGGAAAGATCGTGGATCTGCCGGAGTTGTACCGCCAATCCATACCATGGCGTGGAAGTGACGAGGACATCATTGTCGCGAAGTCGGTGGGTGTTGGCCTTGCAGATGTGGCCTGCGCCTATCTGGCCTATGCCCGTTATACCCTATCCCCAAAAGCCCGTGAGGCTTCAGCGCAGGAGCTCGCCGCATGAAAGTCTGCGTTATCGGCGCCGGCATCGTGGGCTGCTCGACGGCCTATCAATTGGCCCGCATGGGGCATGAGGTGCACCTCGTGGATGAGGCCGCCGGTCCGGGCCTGGGAACGAGCAACGCCAACGGGGCCCAGCTCAGCTACAGCTATGTGGAGCCACTGGCCTCACCGCACACCCTGGGCGGACTTCCCGGCATGTTGCTTTCACGCGGGTCGCCCCTTCGGTTCCGGCCCAGGCTGGATTGGAGGCAGTGGTACTGGGGCTTCCAGTTTCTCAAGGCATGCACCGCAAAACAGGTTGAAAGCGGGACCCGAACACTGCTGCAGCTATCGCAGCTCAGCCGCGACACGCTGATGAGATGGATGGAAAGCGAGGATTGGTCGTTTGATTACAAAATCAACGGGAAGCTGGTCCTTTGCCCCACCCGGGACTGCCTGAAACGCCAGGAAGCGCAGATCAAATTCCAAAGCCAGTTCGGATGCCATCAGAAAATTCTGGGCGTGCGGGAATGCGTTGAAAAAGAACCCTCATTGCAAAGCTACTCCGGGAAATTCGCCGGCGGCGTGTGGACTGCCGAAGAGCGGGTGGCCGACCCTTACAAGCTCTGCCAGGAGCTGCTCCGAAGCTTGGTGCGCATGGGTGCGAATGTTTCGTTCAATGCCAGGGTGAATGACTTTGTCACTTCGGGTGAGCGTCTGGATACCGTTCGCACCAGCAAAGGCGACCTGAGGTCCGACGCCTTCGTGCTGGCCACCGGCGTGACGGCCCCAGCTCATGCGTCGAAACTCGGTATTTACCTTCCTGTTTACCCCCTCAAGGGCTACAGCATCACGCTGCCGATCAAGGGTGGGCGCCAGGCGCCAAAAGCCAGCGTCACGGATCTTTCTCTCAAGACAGTTTTTGCTCCCCTCGCACAAAACCTGAGAGTGGCCGCGATGGCCGAGATCGGCGGCCATGATCTTTCCATTCCGGGTGACCGCATCAAGCAAATGGTGGCGTCGGTTGAATCTGTTTTTCCTGGCCTATGCGATTTGTCGTCCACTCGCCCCTGGGCGGGTTTACGGCCTGCCACGCCGACCTCCGTCCCAATCGTAGGGCGCTCCAGGTTCAAAAATCTGTTCTTGAATGTTGGGCATGGTGCACTCGGGCTAACGCTCGCGGCAGGCAGTGCGGTAGCTATATCTCAAGAAATTTCGTCATGACAATCAAAGAAGAACCAGCCATGCGACGGTAGGATAAAAGCTGTGCTGGGCTGGCCATCGACAATCGAACATTGCCGATAACTGAAATTCGAAGCAGCGCCCTGAGTTCCTCATCAACAGGTAGTCTGACCTTGCCCCTGTTGTCCATGATCCAGGAACAGCCTTTAAGCCGCGGCGCGCTGAGCAGGAATTTTTGGATTTGGCAACGTAGTAGTCGCGTGGGCGTTTGGTTTGTCTTCGTAGCCTTTGTCGGTGAACTTGTGGAAGAAGCCAAGCTGGCCCAGTAGGCAGGCATCAGTAGGCACTCGAATTCAGCCCGAGCCGTCCTTCTCCTCGTCTTCCTCATCATCCGACTCATCCACCGCCAGGTCATGCACGTCGGCTACGGCGGCGTCAAAGTCGGAGTCGGAGTCGACATCGGACGAGGACTCATCGTCGTCTTCTTCCCCTTCAATAGGGTCGGGCAGGATGTCTGCGCGCGACGGGTCCATGCCTGCGCCTACCGATGTGCGCTCGCCGGTGCCTGCGGCGTCGCTGTCGCCGGTCATCGTCACCATCGCAGGCTTGCCGGACTCATCCACGCCATGCACCGCAAAGACGCTCTTGGCGAGGTCAATTCCAACGGTTACGATCGCCATGATTTCTCCTCTCAAGTGAGTTGATGAAAAGTTTGATCTCTCCATCGTGGCACTCAGTTGCCGTAAACCGCAACCCTGACGGATTGCGGCTCGCCTGGGACGGGGAAGTCCCTTCATTCGTTGAACCGAAAGAGAAGGAGACCTATGAAGATTTTCGGCGTGGCAATCCTGCTACTTGGTGTCGCTGTGTTATCTGGCTGCGGCAGTCGTAGTCTCGCCAGTGGCGTCGTCAAACAGCCTGTTCAGACCGGCTATGCTCCCGTCAACGGCCTGCGAATTTACTTTGAGATCCACGGCATTGCCAACCCGGCGCGACCGCCAATCGTGCTGCTGCATGGCGGCGGCGACACAATCAAGACCTCTTTCGGCCACATCCTGCCGGAGCTTGCGCGTGACCGGCAGATCATCGCGTTCGAGCAGCAGGGCTACGGGCACACGGCGGACATTGCCGACCGGCCGTTCAGCTTCGAGCAGTCGGCGGACGACACTGCCGCGTTGTTGGACTACCTGCACATCGAAAAAGCCGATCTCTTCGGTTTCAGCAATGGCGGCACGATCGCGTTGCAGGTGGCGATCCGGCATCCGAAAGTCGTGCGCAAGCTCGTATTGGCATCGGCCTTATCCAGGCGCGAGGGCGCCTATCCCTGGCTTTGGGAGGCGATGGCCAAGGCCAGGCTGGAGAACATGCCGAAGGAATTGCAGGAGGAGTATCTCAAGGTCGCGCCGCACCCCGAGAACCTGCGACTATTTCACGACAAGGCCGCCCAGCGCGTGCGCGACTTCAAGGACATCCCGGCTGACGCCATCCGCGGCATCACCGCGCCGGCGCTCGTTATCGTCGGCGACGCCGACGTCATACGCCCCGAACACGCCGTGGAGATGTTCCGGGCACTCCCACACGCGCAGCTGGCCGTGCTCCCGGGCACCGATCACATGAAGGTGACGGCGCGCACCGAGTGGCTGGTGCCGACGATCAGCGCGTTTCTGGACGCACCGGCGGCGAAGTAACAGTAGCCCCAGCCTTGCCTCATTGTTTTTCCAATTTGCAGCCCAACAATGCGTTCCAGCCGACGGTCTTGCAAATAAACTGTATCTGGAACTTCCAGGATGAGCCCATGAAAAAATCGGACGCGAGCCAAGGCCAGTCGGCATCGGAGCTCATCTCGAAAAGAATCACCGAACTCGGGGACTGGCGTGGGGAAACCCTCGGCACAATGCGCCAGCTCATCCAGGAGGCAGACCCGGACGTTGCCGAGGAGTGGAAGTGGATGGGCACTCCGGTTTGGTCGCACGACGGCATCATCTGCACTGGCGAATCCTACAAGGACAAGGTGAAGCTTACCTTCGCCAAGGGCGCGTCTCTGAAGGATCCGGCCCGCCTCTTCAACTCGAGTCTCGACGGAAACGTACGCCGCGCGATCGACATCCACGAAGGAGAGGAAGTTGACGAGTCCGCCTTCAAGGCGCTCGTTCGCCAAGCGGTCTCCCTCAACAGTTCCGGCAAGTCGAAACCTTCGAAGAAAGCGAAGTCCTAAGGGATTTCGCGCCTGAACAGGTCCTACCGCGGGCGAGTTCTGTGAAGCTCAGGTAATTGCCGTACAACAATTCATTCGAGCCGAACCCGCTTCGCGGGTCGGTTTAATTCAGGCGTTGAGGCTGTATTTTTAGCCCATGAGGCCAGACCTGGCGCGTGATTTGTCTGCCTGCTGATGCGTCAAGCATCAGGAGTCCAGGATGGCCCGCTGCAAAGCAGTTGGAGAAATGGCTTCTTTACCGCAAGTGGGGTGGCACTCTCTTCTCCAGCAATGAGATGAGCTCAGGCTGCATGAACTCGTAGTTGTCTTGAATATCCAGGCACACGACTTTCTTTCCTTCAAGATACCGCGTGAATCTCTGCGCAAGCTGCACGCGATGCCGTTTTTCCATGACGAAGATGACGTCCGCCCACTCAATCTGGTCGGAACTTACCGGGCAATCTGCATCCGATGCCAAGCCAGCGGAATCCGTTTCTATATCGGGCATGGCTGAAAACACACGTTCTGCAGTGGGACTGCGAAGCCTATTCCTGCTGCAGATGAAGAGCACTCGTCGCATTGACTTGATGATATCTCGGAAGAAAGTAACGTCGCCTTGAACCGGGCCGCAGGTCGACTGTGCAGCCCATTGAGGTCAGCCTCCCTGGACTCTCTGGACTCAATGGGCAGTCGTTGACAGGGTACGAATCGGCGGCGCCGAGTTATGCAACAGGCGCAGGAGGTCGGCCTGCCTGGACGTGCCGGTCTTGGAGAACATGTGCTGCAGGTGGGTGCGAATAGTCGACTCGCCGATGCCGAGCATGTCGGCCACCTCCATGCCGCCCAGCCCCTGGGAAAGCGCCAGCAGCACGCGCAGTTCGCCGCCGGTGAGCCCATGCAGCCTGGCGAAGGCCTCACCCGGCATGAGTGGCGCCTGAACGGGATCCTGCGTGAACACTGCGACCGATGCGGCAAACGGTGCAAGAATGCCGCGGCGCTGACCGCTCTCAATCGGCAGGAGGGTCGCAACGTAGCCGCCGCCGAGGCTGTCTGGAATCGCCACGGAATGTTTGCTCATACCCATTTCGGCGTCGTCGCGCGCCGCCTCTTCAATCGCCTTCGACAGTGCAGCGCGCGCCGCGGAATCGGTGGGAGAAAGCCGATTGTTGACGAGACGAATCGAATTGCCGGTTTTGATCTGGCGCTCGGCAGCCTGGTTCATGTAAACGACGTGACCATCGCGCGCCGTGAGGAAAACACCGGCAACAAGTCCATCCAGCGTTTTTTCGAGCATCTCCGACCTGAGCGCCCTGATATCGAGCACATCGGAGATGGCGAGTGCTCGGCATACATGCGGAGAAAGAAGCTTGAACAGACTGACATCACGCTGCTGAAAATGCGGGGCCGTCTCGCTCCGGGAGGCATGCATGGAAGCCATGCGCCCTCCGGTCCGCAACGCGGGAAACCAGATCATGTCCAGCAGTCCAAACGGCTTTAGCACCTCTCGAAAGAACCGGCTTTCGAGCAGCTGGTAACGCTCCATGGAGAGGGCGCTGACGTCGCCGATATCCGAGACGACATCCGCAGCGGCCATGGGACTTTCCGCGTAGTGACTTCCCAACTTCCCCAGAAATTCTGGCTGATACCCGAAGACGAACAGCTGGTCATTTTGCACGTGCCGCAGATCATGAACGCATATTCCGCCCGCTGTGCTTTCACAGAGATCTGCAACCTTTCGGCAAGTGGCCGGCCAGCGCTGCGGATCGAGCGCACAGTCATAGATCGCCCCTATCAGGTCGGACAGCTCCTGAGCGGAAACTCCCTCCAGCCCGATCACGGTAAAACCTTGCTATCCGAAGAATGTCGAGAAGCCATGCCCTTAACCTTTTCCTTTTCCTATCGAACCGGGTGACCTCTCTTGGGCCGTGAACCTGAGGCCCACCTTATCGCCCGCGCGCAGAGCGGGCCATCGGGGCAGGCCCCCGATCCGGGGTCAGGGAAACCCTGATTCTGGCCAGGGACCTCCTTGCATCATCGCTTCCGATGACGCGGCGGCCAGGGTGATTGCCTAAGCTCACAACCTGACCAGGACGCACTGTGCGCATCGCGGCGAGGTCGCACTCACTTGGCGCGATGGACTTCACCACGACACTTCTCACCAGGAGCTGCATATGACAAAGAAACCCAATGCCGGAGAAACCACCATGGGAAACGTCATCTACGAAGCTTACCGCCGCAACCGCAACCGCAACCTGAACCTGCGAGAGCAAGTTGAGCGTAAAGCCCGCGAAACCCGGGCTAAGGAAATCGATCGCTTGATCGTGGCACCGCTGCTTCGAGGGCTCAGACGGACCTTCAGCCGCGGACGGCAGCGCCCGCCTATCGCTTCCATCGCGCTGAGAGCTTGCGGCCTGATAGGCGTCGTGATTCTCGGTGGACTGCTCGTTGCCTGCGGTTCAAGCGTGCCCGACGCAGGCGCCGCCGTGGCCGCGCCGACCCGTGCTCAGACCAAAACAGTTGCGGAAAGACACTTTATCTTTGAACGGCTCGATCACTCGGTTGTGAATCAACACAGCACCGCGCACGAATCCGACCTGCCCGGAGCGTCCATCGCCGCGTATGGGGACTCCGTCGTCACCTACCAGCAAGCCCATGCGCTTGCCGAGCAGGGAAAACAGCAGGAAGCGGACGTGCTGGTACAGACCCGGGCCACCGAAGCCATGGATGCCATTGCGGCCATGGCCAAGGAAAACAAAGGGTCGATTGAAGCCTTCTGGGATGCCGTCAAGGGCGCCGGTGGGAAGGCCTGGCAGGGTATGGCCGACTTGGGCAAGGATGAAACGCCCAAAGCCAAGCTCGCGCAGCTGCAGCAAACCCTGGCCGACAGGCAGGCGCGCGGTGCCCTGAATGACAGCACAGGCGTGACAGCAAGCTATGCCAAGGGCATCGCCAACCTTGAAGCTGAAATATCCAAACTGCAAGAGTTGGTCACGGCAAATCAGGCCGCTGCGAAAGCGCAAGGAGACGCCGATCAGATCAACGAGCGAGCCACGACGGGGATACCGCAGCACGGTTCTTCTTTGAACGGCTCGATCACACGGTGGTGAATCAACACAGCACCGCGCACGATTCCGACTTGCCCGGAGCGTCGATCGCCGCCTACGGAATGTAGAGCGCGCCATTGCCAATGGGCCACAGGCGCGACACGCTTGGCAGACATCTGGATTCAAAACTTGCAGGTGGCGTGCACGTTTCCTCGTAGTTTTTTCCGGCGAACTTGCGGAAGAAACCGGGCCAGCCCGGCAGGCCGGCATCAGGAAGGCACGCGAATTCAGCCCTAGCCGTCCTTGCTAGCCGTCCTTGTCTTCATCTTCCTCATCCGACTCATCCACCGCCAGGTCATGCACGTCGGCTACGGCGGCGTCAAAGTCGGAGTCGACATCGGACGAGGACTCGTCGTCGTCTTCCCCTTCAATATGGTCGGGCAGGATGTCTGCGTCCGACGGGTCCATGCCTGCGCCCGCCGACGCGCGCTCGCCAGTGCCCACGGCGTCGCTGTCGCTGGACATTTCGTCGTCACCGTAGGCGCCCTGGGCATCGCTGCCGCTGTCGGAGTTGTCGCTGGGGCCAAGTGCGTTGGTGTCCTTGCCCCGGACATGTTCGGGAGCGTGCAGGCCGCCGAAAAGACTGCTGGTTGCCATGTTGGTCCTTCGTAAGAGAAATCACTCTATGCCTT
The DNA here is from genome assembly GCF_000013865.1 of Polaromonas sp. JS666. NCBI lineage: Bacteria > Pseudomonadati > Pseudomonadota > Betaproteobacteria > Burkholderiales > Comamonadaceae > Polaromonas > Polaromonas sp. JS666. Next base: position 1,415,468 of record NC_007948.1, on the reverse strand, counting down.
CTTGGGGTTCAAGGCAAATCAGGGCAATGAAATTACTCTGCAAATGGCCTTGGCAGCGCCGCTTGATTTAATCGGAGATTCCCGCTAGTCACTCTCAAAACGATAGCTTCTCTCACAGGTATTCACTGGGTCCATAGCCCACTCCATCAACAGTCTGGGGTCTTGCCGCACGGGCGCGGGTTCGCCCGGCCGTGACGTGAGAAAATCTATCCCTTCATTGCAATCCACTGGCTCGGGCATCGCCTGAATCCTGGCCTCCAAAAATACGCACGCGCTTTGCCCTTCTTTCACGTCGCCTCGCCACGCTGGCAACAGCTCATCACGCCAGCCTGGCTCGCCGGGCTGATGGCGGGCGTCAGCGTGAGCGCCGCGCCGGCGAACAACTGGCGTTTGCTGGAAGTCGATTGCGGCGCGCCCACCGCATTCCTAAAAAGCCACATACCCGGCGCCGCCTACCTGGACACCCTCTGCCTGGAAGAAGGGCCGTTCTGGAACAAGGTGCCCGACTCGGCCTTGCTGCAACTGTTGTTGGGCCTGGGTATTCGTCATGACACGACGGTGATCCTGTACGGCCGAAACACAACGGCCGCGGCGCGTGCCGCTCACCTGATGCTTTATGCGGGTGTGAAGGATGTGCGCTTGCTGGACGGCGGTTTTGACGCCTGGTTGCGCGCGGCGCTGCCCTGTGCGGAAGGCGCGCCGCAGCGCCACCCGCCAGCGGCCAGCTTTGGTGCGGCCTTTCCGGGGTGTCCGCAGTACCTGATCAACAGGCACCAGGCGAAGTCGCTTTTATCGCAGCCTGATGGGGCGCTGGCCAGCATTCGCACGTGGGATGAGTTCACCGGCAAGACCTCTGGCTACAGCTACATCAAAGCCCGGGGCGACATTGCGGGGGCACGCTGGGGCCGGGCTGGCCATGGCGCCGATGTGAACAACATGAGCGCATTTCAATGGCCGGACGGCACCATGCGGCCTGCCCGCGAGATATGCCAGTTCTGGGCGGAAGAGGGCATACACCCCGACCTACAAACAGCGTTTTACTGCGGCACGGGCTGGCGCGCATCAGTGGCGTTTTACTACGCATGGCTGATGGGTTGGGAGCGCATCAGCGTGTATGACGGCGGCTGGTTCGAGTGGAGCCATGGACTGGGCCACGAAGCGGTGACCCAACCGAGTCTTTGTGCGCAAGCCTGACGAGCGACAACCGTTCGCCAGCTATCGACCAACCCGCGCAGCCGTCAACCCCGTTTCGGTATCGCCAGGCCCCTGGCAACCGCCGGCCTCGCAACAAACGCTTCCAGCACCCGCTTCACATTCGGGAAGCCGTCAAACCCCACCAGCTCACCCGCCTCGTAAAACCCGACGAGGTTGCGCACCCAGGGGAAGATGGCGATGTCGGCGATAGAGTAGCTATCGCCCATGAGCCAGCTGCGGCCTTCCAGCCGCTGCTCCAGTACGCCGAGCAGGCGTTTTGACTCGGCCACATAGCGGTCGCGCGGGCGCTTGTCTTCGTACGCCTTGCCGGCGAACTTGTGAAAGAAACCGAGCTGGCCGAACATGGGGCCGATGCCGCCCATCTGGAACATCAGCCACTGGATCGTCTCGTGGCGGGCGGCGGCATCTTGCGGCATGAATTGACCGGACTTGTCGGCCAGGTACAGCAATATGGCGCCCGATTCGAACAATGCCAACGGCTTGCCACCGGGGCCGTTCGGGTCGAGGATGGCGGGAATCTTGTTGTTGGGACTCAGCGATAGAAATTCCGGCGACATCTGGTCACGGGTTTCAAAGCTGACGAGGTGAGGCTCATACGGCAGGCCGGTCTCTTCGAGCATGATCGATGCCTTGACGCCATTGGGCGTGGGCAAGGAGTAAAGCTGGATCCGGTCGGGATACTGGGCGGGCCATTTCCGGGTGATGGGGAAGGCAGAGAGTTGGGTCATGATGGAGCAGGATTGTGTTGGTAAAAAGCGGGCGCAGGTTCAGCGCCAGGGGGATTCCAAGCAGCCGGAGGGGGTATTCAACAAGGCGGTACGGCAATTCAGACCTGGCTGTAAAAGCCCGAGTCGCCGCGCACGTTCAGCTTCTGCCTGAAGGAAGCCAGATCAAAGCCTTCTTCTGCCAGCTGCTTCTGGACGACGGCCTGGGCCGCGGCCAGCGCCTGGGCATTGGCCCACTCGACGATGGTGACCACATTGAACTCGCTGGGGCCGCCTGTTTGCGTCAGCACATGTTTTTGGCGGCACCCCGGCAATGTACCCAGCGTGCGCTGGACGTGTTGAATTTGGTCAATAAAGGGCGTCAACGATTCGGCCGGCACCTGGAATTTATCAACCCGAAACACAGGAGCGCTGGCATTGGCTGGGGATTCGCTGGGCATCTTGGGAAACTCCTTGGAAGTTAAAAATACGCGCCGATTCGCACGCAGAAACAGAAGTCTAAAACCTCAAGTAAAGTTGAGGTCAAGGGGTATTGAATGAATATTTCACTTGAACAGGCTGGATTCGCGCCCACGCTCTCCGTGGGCGAAGTGGCACGCCGCAGCGGGGTGGCAGTGTCTACCCTGCACTTCTATGAAGCCAAGGGCCTGATCAGCAGCGGCCGCACGCAGGGCAACCAGCGCCGTTATGCACGCGATGTGTTGCGACGTGTGGCCTTCGTCCGCGTGGCGCAGCGGGTGGGCATTGCGCTGGCAGACATCGAAGCGGCACTGGCCACCCTGCCCGCAACGGCGGCGCCCAGCCGCGCAGACTGGGAACGGCTGTCAAGCGCCTGGCGGGCCGAGCTGGATGAACGCATGGCACAACTCAAGAAACTGCGCGACACACTGGACGACTGCATTGGCTGTGGTTGCCTGTCGATTGACCGGTGTCGGCTGCGCAACCCGCTCGACAAGCTGGCGGCGGAAGGGCCAGGCCCGCAGCGCCTGTGGGTCGGCAAACCAGCTGCCAATTGAGCCCGGCACGCTTCAGTCGCTATCACAAATATGGCGACTTGTGCCCGTCGAATAAGGGTTAGCAACACGCTTAACAATATCCATCGCCGCGGATTTTTTTGGGATCCTCTAAAACCCACCCACTGCTTCATGTCCAATACAGCTATGGAACAAGCCAACGACACCAGCACCAGCAACACCGACCAGCGCCTGACCGATCTGGAGATCAAGGCATCGTTTACCGAAGACCTGCTGGACCAGCTCGACAAGGTCATCGTGCGCCAGCAGCAGCAAATTGATGCCCTGATACACGAGATTGCCGAACTCAAGCAGCAGCCGGTGCGCGACGGTGACGTGGTGGTGGGCCGCAGCCTGCGCGACGAGCTGCCGCCGCATTTCTGACGCCCTGCCCCGGTGGCCTTGCGCAGCGCTATAAAGAGGGGCCCTGCGTTTGATTTTTGAGAAAGGCCCCCTTCATGCCACACGCCGTTTCACACCAGAAAGATTTTGAGGCGGCGCACCAGCTGCGCAGCGACCTCGCCCTGGCCTTGCGCGCCGCCGCGCGGCATGGGCTGGCCGAAGGTGTCTGCAACCACTTCAGCGTGGAGTTGCCGGACGGCTCGGGCCGCTTTCTGCTGAACCCGCGTGGCCTGCTCTGGAGCGAGATCGGCGCGGACGACATCGTGATGATTGACGTGCAAGGCAACAAGCTGGCGGGCCATCGTGAGGTGGAGCCCACGGCCATGTTTATCCACGGTGCGATTCATGGCCATGCCCGCAAGGCCTGCGTGCTGCACACTCACATGCCTTACGCCACGGCCCTGACGCTCACGGCCGACCGCGGACTGGACACCACGCTGTCGCAAAACGCGATGCGCTTTCACGGCCGGGTGGCCATTGACGCGGACTACAACGGCCTGGCGCTGGACGCCACCGAGGGCCTGCGCATTGCCAAGGCGATGCAGGGGGCGGACGTGGTGTTTCTGGGCAACCATGGCGTGGTGGTTTGCGGCGCGCGCATGGACCATGCGTATGACGACCTCTACTACCTGGAGCGGGCCTGCATGGTGCAGGTGCTGGCACAGTCCACCGGCCGGCCCCTCGTGCCGGTCGATGCGGCGATTGTCGAGCGCGTGGCCGGGGAAACCATGGGTGAGCGTTTGCAATCGGAGCTTTTCTTTGACGCGCTGCGCCGCACGCTTTGATTGAACCCAGGGCGTTTTCCGTTTTCGGGGTTTTGGTTGTATTGGGTTTTGGCGTTTGTTGTACTGGCGTGCGCTCAAAGCGAGCGGGTAGGCGATCATTGACGCCTTCAGCCAAAAGTTCTACGCTGTCACTCTGGCGCGCGAGGCGGAACGAGGCGAAATAAGCTGCCAGCACTTGCGGTCGCCGCAGAAAGACACCACCTCGCATGGTCATTGGAAAGGCTTCCGTGCATCCTGACCTTCTACAATCCGCCGGGCCGGTCAATCAAGGGCTTGAGCCCATCGTGGCGCACGCCCTGCAGCGCTTTCGCGCCCTGCTTCCGGGCGAGGTCGAGCTTGCGGTTGAGCTGGTCCATGAACACCCCCAGGTGCGCGCGCATGCAGACCGGCTGGAGCAGGCGCTGGTGAGTGTTTTCATCGTGGCGTGGCACTCCATGGTCGGCCTGGCAACACAAATCGTGGTGGAGATGAGCGAGGTGCTGCTGGACGACGTCGTGCTGGACCCCGATGCGGGAAAATTGCAGGGCGGGCTCCCGCCCAGGCGTTATGCGCGGCTGGTCGTCAGCAACAGCAGCCGGGTGACAGCGGGCCCTGCCCATAGGCTGATGCCCGCACCCACGCAGATTGACGACAGGCCTTCGAGTGCGCGCCGGCTTCCGCTGGTCGAGATCAGCAAGATCATCGCCCAGCACCATGGCATGATCACCGCGTCGCCGGAGCCGGGCCGGGGAACCGCTTTTGATATTTACCTTCCCACCGCACTGCCCAGGGAAACTCCGGCGGCCCACTCGTCGGGCGCCGACCTCAGGCACATCATCTATGTGGACGACTATCAAGCCATGCGGGGCCTGGTCAGCGAGGCACTGTCCGATGCCGGCTTTCGGGTCACCTGCTATGAAAGTGGCCGGGACGCCCTGCCGGCCCTTAAGGCGGATCCGTCCGGATGTGATGCGGTGGTCACCGACTACCGCTTGCAAGGCTATTCTGGTATTGAATTGCTCAAGCAGATCAAGCGGCTGCGCGCAGACCTGCCGGTGATCATCATTTCGGGCTACGTGGATGACGCGCTGAGGGCCAGCGCTCACGATGCGGGGGCAGCCCTGGTGATGAGCAAGACCCATGACCTCAGCGAGTTGTGTATCGCCCTGCGCGAACTGTTCGGCGATTCACCGCACCCTGATCTGGTCACCTATTCCGGCTGGTCGAGACTTTGAGCGACGTACGGGAACTTCAGCGGGGCGCGCCTGCGCCGTCAGATGACGGCAGACCTTGTCTGTGAGCAGCATTTTTGTCCTTCCTTCTGTTCTGAATTGAATCAATTGAAGAATCAATTGAAGAATCAATTGAAGAATCAGTTGAGCTTGCCGGAAGCAAGGCAGATCTGCATGCGGCATTAGCCCCAATACTGTTCAGTTAAGTTATTCACCTTGAATCGGAATGTCGGAATGACCAAAACCTTGGCTTGTCATGGCGGGCTTGGCCCGCCATCCATGGATCCCGGATCAAGTCCGGATGACAAACCAGGGGCAAGGGCTTGACTGAACCGTATTGGCGTTAGCCCACTGCACTGGTGCGCGTCTGCCGCAGCATGACGGCAGCCAGAATGGTAGTTGCCAGCAGCAGGGCCGCGCTGATCGTGGCCGTTACCTGAAATGCCTGGGCAAACGCGTCACGCGAGGTATCGAGCAGCGCTGCGCCGCTGGTGCCGGGCAACTCCGCGGCCACGGCCACGGCGCCGCCCAGCGTGCTACGCACCGTCTGCATGGCGGCGGGTGGTACACCGCTGAGAACGGTATCGGCCATGGCATGGCTGTACACGGCCGTTACGACGCTGCCCAGCACTGCGATGCCCAGTGCACCGCCAAATTCGGAACTGGTCTCTGAAATCGCCGCTGCTGCGCCGGCGCGCCCGGGCGGCGCAGAGCCGACAATCAGGTCGGTGCCCAGCGTAACCACCGGCGCCAGACCAAGCGAAAAGATAACCGAACCGGTCACCAGGATGGTCAGCCCGGAGGCGCCGCCCACCTGCGTGAGCACACCGAAGCCGACGACCGAAAGCGCCAGGGCAGCCACGACCGCCAGGCCCGAAGAGATGTGTCGCACGATCAGCGGCACCAGCATGGAACCGACGATGAAACCAAGCGCCGAAGGCACCGACCACAGGCCCGCCTGCAGGGGCGAAAGCCCGATCACCAGTTGCAAATACTGCGCGATAAAAAGAAAAGCCCCGAACGCGCCGAAGAAAGAGAGGGTGTTGATGACCAGGGCCGCACTGAAAGCCGGCGCGCGGAACAGCGCCAGGTCGATCAGCGGGCTGGTCAGCGTGCGCTGTCTGCGCAAGAACGCCGCGCCAATGGCCAGCCCCGCCAGGATACACACGGCGGGCAGCCAACCCACACCGTCCTCGGCGATGCGCTTGAGGCCGTAGATCACAGCCAGCACGGCAGCGAGCGACTGCACAGCACTCGGCAGGTCAAGCGGCCCCGCGTCGGCATCGCGGTATTCGGGCAGCAGCGCGGGGCCCAGCACCAGCAGCAACACCATCACCGGCACGCTGACGAGGAACACTGAACCCCACCAAAAATGCTCCAGCAGCAGGCCGCCGACCAGGGGGCCTATCGCACCGCCGGTCGAATAACTAGTGATCCACACGCCGATGGCGACCGTGCGCTGCTCCGGATTGGGAAACATGTTGCGGATCAGCGAAAGCGTGGAAGGCGCCAGCGTCGCCCCGGCAAGGCCGAGCAGCGCGCGCGTGGCGATCAGCATCCCGGCAGTGGTCGAGAGCGCCGCCAGCACCGAGGCAATGCCAAACGCGGCAGCCCCCATCAGCAGCAGCCGGCGCCGGCCAATGCGGTCGCCCAGCGTGCCCATGGTGATCAGCGAGCCGGCAATCATGAAGCCGTAGATGTCCACCATCCACAGCAGTTGCGCGCCCGTGGGCTTGAGATCTGCGCTGATGTGCGGCACCGCGAGGTTCATGACCGTCAGGTCCATGGAGTACAGCAGGCACGGCAGCGCAATGACGGCAAGCCCAATCCACTCGCGCCGTGTGGCCCTGGGTGTCCCGGCGGTATCACTCATGCGGCGCTGGCGTCCGCATGGCAGCAGGCTGGGGCAGCCTGCGCGGCCGGCTTGGGCGCCCCTTCATAGTTGTCATATTTGTCGTGGTGGCGCACCCACGCCATGGTGAAAGGCAAACTGTCTTCATTGCGACCCTGGGGTGTGAGGTCTATCCAGCTGTAGGTTCCCAGCAGCAGCTCGAGCCCGCGCGCGTAGGTGGAGTAGGTATGAAAGATGTTGCCCTGGTCGTCTTTGCAAAACACGCTGGCGCCCGGCAGTTCGTCAAAGCCTTCCTCAAAGCCTTCCGTCATGCGGTAGTTGTAATACACCTTGCCGCGGGCCAGTTCCTCTTTGGTGAAGGAGACGTGGTAGTCGTGGTTGAAGTCGCTGGCGTATGACGACAGCCACTTGAAGCGCCAGCCCATGCGCAGCCTGAAGGCGGCCAGCTCGGCCAGCGGCGCACGCGACACCACGGCCACGGTGATGTCGCGCTGCGCTATGTGCGTCAACACGCCGTCCAGATGGTCGGCCAGCAACGAACAGCTGGGGCAGCCCTCCTTCCAGCCCGGGCCGAACATGAAGTGGTAAATGATCAGCTGGCTGCGCCCTTCAAACAGGTCGGCCAGGGTCTGCCTGCCCTGGGGCCCCTCAAACACGTAGGGTTTGTCAACCTTCACCCAGGGCAGCCTGCGCCGCTCGGCGTTCAACAGGTCGCGCTGAGCGGTGAACTCCTTTTCCCGGGCAAGCAGGTGCTGGCGGGCGGCCACCCATTCTTCGGGTGAGACGACGGCATGGATGGCGGAGTTTTCGCTCACTGTTTTGTTGACTGTCTTGTTCACTGGCGCGCTCCTTGAAAGATGGTCTGGCGTGAAAAGGCCGGGCGGGGTTTAGCGGTTAACGATGTGAAGGATGTTGCCGTCCGGGTCCTTGAACCAGGCACCCTTGAAGCTGCCGGCTACATGGGCATCGCCCTGCCGCGTCAACCCGGGCAGGTCGTAGTGTTCAAACACCACGCCCTTGGCCTTCAGCGCCCGCATGACGCTGTCGAACTCGTCGCCCACGCTCCAGGTAGCCGACGTGGCCTGGTTGGTACCGGCGTATTGCGAGGCATACACAATCACGGTAGCGCCGCCGCTCTGGTAGCTGAGCACGCCTTTTTCCGAACTCTCCAGGGGCTGAAGGCCCAGCGTGCCTCCGTAGAACTTGTGGGCCACGTCAATGTCCTTGACGGCGATGGTGGCCATGGCGTTTCTGTTTGCGAGCATGGTGGTCTCCTGTAGATTGGCATATCAGGTGAAAAGAAGGTCGAGTCTGGCGAAGGCCCCCGTCCAGCCCTGGTTGTGGCTATCGCGCGCGGCCTGGTCGAAGAACTTTTCATGGACAAAGATCAGTTTGGTGCCGCCGTCCCAGGGCCGCAGCATCACCGTAACCTGCGACACACGCTCGGGCGTGCTCTTCCAGGCCCAGCTGAAAACCAGCTTCTCGGAGGGCACCACCTCCTGGTACACGCCGCTCACGTCATGCACCTCGCCGCCGGGCGCGCCAAACCGGATGTGGTACCTGCCGCCGACGCGCACATCGAGGTCGGCCACCGAAACCACACTTTCGGGGTCGGGCCCGAACCAGCGGACTAATGCTTGCGGGTCGGTCCAGGCCCGCCAGACTTTTTCGGGCGGGGCCTTGTAGTGCCGGATGAAGTTGACGGACGGCCGCTCCTGGGGGCTGCTGGCTTCACTACCTTGGCTGCCTTGACTTCCTTGGCCGTCTTCGCTGTTTTTACTGTTTTCCATGGGGGGTTTAACTCCTCTTGCTGATACAGGTAGCGGCCCAACGCATCGAGGCGATCGGACCAGAATTTCTCGTAACGGGACAGCCACATGGCGGCCTCCTGCATGGGCTCCGGCAACAGGGCCAGGTTGACGACCCGCCCGTCCTTGGCGCGGGTCACCAGCCCCGCGGTTTCCAGCACGCGCAGGTGCTTCATGAACCCGGGCAGGGACATGCCATGCGGCTCGGCCAGCTGGCCCACCGAGAGACTTCCCTGCTCCAGGGTTTGCAGCACTTTGCGGCGCGTCGGGTCGGCCAGCGCGGCAAACACGGCGTTGAGCACATCGTCTACATTGTCTTGATACTTAACCATATGGATAAGTATTTGCCAGATGACGCGGCTTGTCAACCCATCAAGGCGGAGAAATCTGTTTCCATGTGTATTCGTCGATGGGGAATAATGCCGCCCCGCCGGTCTGCCCGCCGACATGCTGCAATTGGAGGATGCGCCGCACGGCCCCGCTGGATAAACTGCGCCTGTCATCCACTCCAGGGGGCGTGTCATGCTACTGTGCAACTTCAACGTCAACAACCTGTTTGTGCGCTACAAGTTCGGGAAGACATTCCCGGGCGACCAAGGTGGCAAGAGCCGGGTGACCAACCCCAATGTGGGCTATTTGCCGCTCTACCAGAAGGGCGCCTTCGAGATCTTCAACGCCGAGCAGCGCAAGCTGGCAGCGCTGGCCATTACCCAGGGCAATACCGTGCTGCCCGACGTTGTGTGCATACAGGAAGTGGAGAGCCTGATTGCGTTGCGCGAGTTCAATGAACGCTTCCTGGCAGCGGCTTATCCGTATGCCGTGGTGCTGGACTCGCGTGATTTGCGGCAGATTGATGTGGGCATCTTGTCGAAGTACCCGCTTGACAGTGTGGCCACCCATGTGGACGACACGGCCGCCGGCAAATACATCTTCAGCCGCGACTGCCTGGAGGTGCGGCTGCGCGTCAAAAAGACCGCGTTCGTCACCCTGTTCATCAACCACTTCAAATCCAAGCTGGCGCTGGGCGCCAATGAAGAAGCCCGCAACCGGGAGCGCGCCGCAGCCAATGAGAAGCGCCAGCTCCAGGCCGACACCGTGGCCAAGCTGCTGAAGACCCGGTTTCCCGGCGCGGCCTTCCAGTCCGACTATTTCGCCGTGCTCGGTGATTTGAACGACACGCCGCTGGCACCCCAGCTCTCCCGGCTCTGCCTGAAGTCGGGCCTGGTGGATGCGCTGGCCATGCTGGAGCCGGAGGAACGGTGGACGCATTACTGGAAAGCCAAAAACAGCGTGTCGCAACTGGACCATGTGCTGCTGTCCCCCGCCCTGGCCGGCAAGCTGAAGCAAAACGGAATCACCGTCGAGCGGCGCGGCATCGGCTTTCGGGCTGAATCGAAGAAAGTCGACGGCGGCTACCTGCCCAGGCAGGTGCGGGTGGAAGCCATCGAAGACGACCCCGATCCGCTGTCGATTGATTTCCAGTTTGAGCGCTTCAAGGACGTGTCCAGCCGCAACGTGGCCTCGGACCACTGTGCGATCTTCCTGAAATTTGCGATCTGAGCTGCGGGCCACAAGAAGGCCACACTTCAGGTGCGGACAAGACTTCGTGGCAACATGGGCCGAATGAGGCGGGATGACGAGAGGTATGAGGCAAAGATATGTGTCCGCCGCGCGCCCCAATGTAAAGCGGCGAAACACCCTGCAAGCGTACTGGCCCGCGGGCACTTATTGGTGTTCAATGTTCATCAGGACTCGACCTGAACCTGGCCAACAACATTCAAAAAATCCAAAACATCCCAGACATCAAACATTCAGCAGCCAACCCATGACCCTTAAGACCTTTAAGACCCTTACCGCCAAACCCTTCACCGCAAAACAGATCTCACGGCAAATGTCTTCGCGCGTCGTTCATGCGTCTCACCGGTCCTGGCTTTATGCCGGCGTCATGATGCTGACGCTGACCGCTGCAGGCGCGCTGCTGGCCATGCGCGCGCAAGCCCAGACGCCCGAGCCTGCCGCAGCAGCCCCCGCGCAAGCGGCCCCCAGCCCGGCGGCGGCACCCAAATACGCGGCCAAGGACATGGTTCGGGCCTTCAGCTACATGGATGCCAACAAGGATGGCAAGGTCAGCCGCGAAGAAGCGGCCGGCTTTCGCGGCGTGGCCAGGCACTTTGACGAAGCCGACACCAGCCGCGACGGATTCCTTTCAAGCGAGGAATTCGAAAGCGCACTGAACGGCAGAAAGCCCCAGTAGGGTCTGCCCGTTCAAGTTCCCGCTCCCGCTCCCGTTCACGTTCAAGTTCACATTCAAGACTTCACGGCCTCAACTCGTCCTCACCGCGTCGACGGGCTCAAGCCGGCTGGGGTACTCCAGCGGAAATCCCGCCGCCTCCCAGGCATCGATGCCGCCGTGTAGCGGGCGCACATTGCTGAAACCCGCGGCCATCAGGCGCTTGGCGACCTGGGCGGCAGACGCATCGTTGGGGCAGGCGCAGTAAACCACCACATGCGCATCGTGGGGCAGATCGAGCGAGGCCATCTTGCGGTCCAGGTCCGACCAGACCAGCGCGCCGGGAATGATGCCGCCGCCGGCACGGCTCAGCTCCGTGCGTACATCCAGGATCACGGTGGGCTTGTTGTCCTGTGTCCACTGCTGCAACTGATGGGGCGAAATGCGGGCCATGCGCAGCTGCCGGTACAGGCGCTGGCGCTGCCACCATTTGTGCGCCAGAAACAGGCCGAAGCAAATCAGCAGCACCACTACCCCGATGCGCCCCAGTTGCTCGAAGACCAGCAGTACATCGGCCACCGCATCGTGAAACACCAGGCCAATGGCCAGCCCGCCGCTGGCGTACAGGACGGAGCCGATCGCGTCAAAGAAAACGAAGCGGCCAAAGGGCACGCCGGTTCTGCCGGCCAATGCCGTGGCGAGCGAGGCAAAGCCCGGAATAAACTTGGCCAGGATGAGCGACTTGGCACCCCAGCGCGTGAAGATTGACTCGGTCTGCCGCACGCAGGAGTCGGGTGAGAGGGAAATGCGGCACAGGGTTTTCAGGACACGGCCGCCGAAGTGGTGGCCGGCCCAGTACCAGACGCTGTCGGCGATCAGGCAGGCCAGCACGGCGATGAAAAGCAGGCCACCTGCCGAGTACTGGCCGTTAACACTCAGTGCCCCCGTCAGGATGAGCACCGGATAGGCCGGAATGGGCAGGCCGAGCTGCTCCAGAACGATGTTCAGGAAGACGGCGGCCAGGCCGTATTGCTCCAGCCACTGGATAATTTGTTCCATGGATTCAATGCTGTCAGGTTGCGGGTTTCGGCGTGGCATTGCGGGCCACACCGCAGGCGTCCATCAGGATACATAAGGACATAAGAGCATAAAGCCCCATAAAAATCCCCCAAAACGGACTGTAGACGGCCTGGACGCGGGGGTAAATGGCTGGAGCGTTGAATATTGCCGGCCCCTGAACAATCGCCGGGCGTGACGGGGGCCGCGACTGTACTACCATGAGCCACCCCCTCTGAAATGACGCATCCCCCCGCCCAAGCGAGCCCCGATTGAAATACCTTGTAGCCGTCAGGGCCCTGTGCGCGTTCACCGCCAAGCATGGTGACCTCGACCTGCGCTTTACGCCATCGCCCTCCGCGCAGGAAGGCATGGCCGGCCATGCGCTGGTGGCAGCGCGGCGCGGCGAGTCCTACCAGGCGGAAGTGAGCCTGCAGGGCGACTACAAGACGCTGACCGTGCGAGGCCGGGCTGATGGCTATGACCCGGCGCTCAACCAGCTCGAAGAGGTCAAGACCTTTCGCGGCGATCTGCATGCGATGGCCGAGAACCGCAGGCAGCTGCACTGGGCGCAGCTGAAGATTTATGGCTGGCTGCTGTGCGCCGAAAAAAACCTTCCAGACATCAACCTGACGCTGGTCTACTTTGACGTGGCCAGCCTGCAGGAAACGCCGCTCACCGAGCAATTTTCGGCCGCGTCGCTGAAACAGTATTTTGAAACGCAGTGCGAACGCTTTCTGGCCTGGGCCAGCCAGGAGCTGGCGCACCGCAAAGCGCGCGATGCGGCCCTGAAGGCCCTGGAGTTTCCGCACCCCGAATTTCGGCCCGGGCAGCGCGCGCTGGCCGGGGCCGTGTACAAAACAGCCCAGGCCGGCACCTGCCTGATGGCGCAGGCTCCCACCGGCATCGGCAAGACCATGGGCACGGTGTTTCCGCTGCTCAAGGCGGTCCCGGGGCAGCAACTGGACAAGCTGTTTTTTCTGGCGGCCAAAACCCCGGGCCGCAAGCTCGCACTGGATGCACTGGAACGCATCCGGGCCAGCAGCACCGCCGCACCCGAGAAAACACAGGCTAAGCCCCCGCCTCTGCCCCTACCCCTTCGCGTGTTGGAGCTGGTGGCGCGCGACAAGGCCTGCGAACATCCCGACAAGGCCTGCCACGGCGACTCATGTCCCCTGGCCAAAGGGTTTTACGACCGCCTGCCGCAAGCGCGCAGCGCCGCGATAGGCCATGCAGCAGCGCGCGGCGTGCTGGACAAGAGCGCCCTGCGCGCAGTCGCGCTGGCGCACCAGGTCTGCCCCTACTACCTGAGCCAGGAGCTGGTCACCTGGTCGGATGTGGTGGTGGGCGACTACAACTATTACTTTGACACCAGCGCGCTCCTGCACAGTCTGGCCAGCACCAACCAGTGGCGCGTGAGCGTGCTGGTGGATGAAGCGCACAACATGGTCGAGCGCGGGCGAAAAATGTACTCGGCCCTGCTGGACCAGGCCCAGCTGCAGCAGGTTCATGCGCTGGCGCCCAAAGCGGTGAAGGCTTCGCTGCAGCGGCTGGACAAAAGCCTGCAGGACCTGCACCAGGCGCAGCAGGCACGGCAGGAGAGCTACCAGGTCTACCCCGAGCTGCCCGCCAGCTTTCTCAAGGTGCTGCAGCAGGCCCTCACCCACATCACCGACTTTTTGCTGGCCAACCCAACCCGCGTGGACGGCGCCCTGCAGGATTTTTACTTCGAGGCCTTGCACTTCTCGCGCATGGCCGATGCGTTTGGCGAGCACTCGCTGTTTGACGTGACGCTGCGCCAGGAACCCGGCGAACAAAATGCCCTGCAGGCGGGCCCGGACACTGCCCAGCTGAACATTCGCAATGTGGTGCCGGCGCCCTTCCTGGCGCCCCGCTTTGCGGCGGCGCAGTCGGTGGCCCTGTTTTCGGCCACGCTGAGCCCGAAAAACTACTACACCGACACCCTGGGCCTGCCCGCCGGCACGGTCTGGACGGATGTGCAGTCGCCCTTTCTGGCCGAACAGCTGGCCGTGAAGGCGGTCAGCGATATCTCTACGCGCTTCCAGCACCGCAACGATTCGCTGTCACCCATCGTGGACCTGATGGCGCGGCAATATGAGGGCCAGCCCGGCAACTACCTGGCGTTTCTGAGCAGCTACGATTACCTGCAAAAACTGGCTGCGCTGTTCAGGCAACGCTACCCGCATATCCCCATGTGGGAGCAGACGCGCGGCATGGAGGAAGCCGCGCGCGATGCGTTTCTGGCGCGCTTCACGCCGGCGTCCACAGGCATTGGCTTTGCCGTGCTGGGCGGCTCGTTCGCCGAAGGCATAGACCTGCCGGGCGACCGGCTGATCGGCGCCTTCATCGCCACTCTGGGCCTGCCGCAAGTCAACCCGGTGAACGAGCAGATCAGGGAGCGCATGGGCACCAACTTTGGCGCCAGCCAAAGTTACGACTACACCTATCTCTACCCCGGTCTGCAAAAAGTGGTGCAGGCGGCAGGACGGGTGATCCGCACCACCTCGGACCGCGGCGTGGTCTACCTGATGGATGACCGCTTCACCCGGCCTGAGATCCAGAGCCTGTTGCCGGGCTGGTGGGAAGTGGTGAACCTGCGCGCGCGGCGCAAGCGCAGCAGCGATCGCAACGATCACAGCAGCCTGGCATCGGCCTGAAGGCTGGCACTGCCCGCCGGCAGGCACAAAAAAGCCCGCTGTTGCGGGCTTTTGAATTCATCCGTATTCAAAATACACCCAGCAGCATCAATATCAAAATAACGCTGAGTGGCACGCCAAGTAGCCAGGCAATGAGGGGCATGTGTGTCTCCTTCTGGGTAACAAGTTGAAAGACAGCTTCACTGTAGGTCTTGAACCGGGGCGCCCGTGCCGGCCTGCAGGCTTTGTGCCGGTAAGGAATGGCTGACGCGGGGCCACTGAATGCGTCTGGCCCAGCTGGCTGAAAAGTGGGCAAGGAGCAGTTACCCAAGCCTCCACCTGTGCTGGGTTAGTCTGGCTGACCTCATCGGCCTGGACGGATGGGATAGCCCTGATCGAGCCCGGACAAGACGCGGTTTACCGCTGGCTCAGCGCCATGGCGCCCAGCATGCGCCGCACGGGTTGGGTTTCGGGCAGCACATACACCACGCCGTAGCTTCTTCCCAGCACCGGGGCCACCACTGCGTCATAGAAGTCCGCGGGAACCACGACGCAGCCGATGGAAATACGGTTGTCGTCAGGCGTGGCCGAGCCCAGCCGTTCCGCGCGGCGTTCTTTCGGGTCGGCCGGGCGCAGTCGGTGGATGGCCAGCTTCGCGGCATAGTCGATCCAGACAATCGCTTCGCCCTGGAGGTTGTGGCCCGGCTCCGAGACAAACCGGCCGGCCGGCGTGGTGCGCTCGTCCACCCGCAGGCTGGCCACGCTGCGCTGCTCAATACCCGGCACCGAATGATCGCCCGGCGTAAGCCCCAGCAGCGCAGCCGAAGCGCCGCGCAGGCGGCCGTCCGCTGCAAATACAAAGATGCGGGCGCCCTTTTTGTCGACGATGACAAAGGGCAGCCCCTGGTTATCGCCCAGCCCGACAATCCACTGCAGCGCATGGCGCGCATCGTCCGACGCGGACTCCAGCGCCAGGCCAGTGTCCAGGCCGTCCAGGGGTTCCGCAGCCATCGCCGGCGCGGCGGAAGACATCACCGGAAACAGCGCCGCGCCCACGAGCAGTGCCACGTGGACGATGCAAGCGTGCAGCCGCTGACCTGTGAACAACATCGGGATCCTGTGGGTTGCGCCAACTACGTGCGCAAGCGCACAGAGAAAGAAAACCGGGCCCACCCTGCGGTGATTGGCCCGGCTACGAATACCGATGATGTTAGCGATGCAAGTAAATGTTTACAACGGAAAACCCCTTCAGATGACAGCCCAATCCGCTATTAACTCTGTAGCAGGAAGTGGTTAACTCTCGCGGGCTGAGCCTGATTTTTCCTCATCACCGTGGTGCTGTGTAACAGACGCCAGGTTGTGGTTTATTTTCCGCATGGCGCCCTCCTTTTCATCAGGCGAAATCCCTCCGGCCAGTCAGGGCAGGCTGTTACAGATCAGCTCGCCGGAAAGGGGGGAAGAGGAAGGCACGGGCCGAGGTCAGCCTGCGGGTTTCAGGCCATACCTGGCGACCAGGTCATAGGCCGACGTGAACACTTCGCCAACGGTCTTGACCTCCGGCAACACGTAGACCACGCCGTAGCGGGCGTTGAAGGCCGGCCTGAGCACATTCTCAAAAAACTCGACCGGCATGTTGATGCAGCCATAGGAAATGCGGTTGTCATCGGTGGTGGGCGACGCCAGGCGTTCCAGCCGGCGCTCGGCGGGCTCCAGGGCGCGTACCCGGTGCATGGAAACGGCCGCCTCATAGTCCACCCACACCACGTCTTCGCCGAGGGTGTTGCGGCCAGGTTCCGCCATGAAGCGGCCGGCTGGCGTGGTGCGCTCGTGCGGCGCCACTTCCGCAATCGGCCGCCCGCCAATCCCGGTGACGGAGTCGTCGCCCTTCGCGGCGCCGACCAGCACCGGGGTGGCGCCGCGCAGCTTGCCGGAAGGGTCAAACACAAACACCCGGGTATTTTTCTTGTCCAAGATCACGAAAAAAAGTTGCTGGTTGTCGCCCGAGTCGACCACCCAGTTGGCGACATGCTGCGCATCGGCGGATGCGCTTTCACCGGCGAAGTCCGCATAGCGCGGCCCCGGCTGGCTGTGAGGGGTACCCATACGCAGCGGTGGCAATGTGAGCGCCAGAATCGCAGCGCCCAGCAAGACGCCCTGCTTGATGCCATCAAGCAGATCCGAGCGTCGGCTGGCGGCTTCGCCCGGCTCTGGCAGAGGCAGGGCCGTCTCACCACCAGCGGCCTGGGAGCCGGGCACTTGAATGGATCGCACGATTTGCATGAACTCTCTGCCGAGGGCCATGTGTACAGACCTTTAACGAACTTTAGCGCGGATGAACGCACCTCGGGCCGGCAACGCGAAATGCGTTCTGCCGGCCCGGGAAGAACTCACACCCGCGCACGGGTTCGGTCAGGCTTAGTTGCGGTCAGCCTGGGCCGGACGCTCGATAGGGCTTTCCGTACTCATGCCCGGGCTGGTGGCAGGGCTGGTGGTTCCCTGGTTTTGCATGGTCTGGCTGGAGGTGTCGGCCGGTGTTGCCGGTTGCGTGCCAGGATCCGGTGTCTGGGCATAAGCCAGCCCGATGGCACCGACAACAGCCGCAGCGGCTACGGCAGAAGCCAGGGGTTTTGATGCTTTCATATTTCTACTCCTTAAGCGTGCCCATCACAGGCACTGAGGTTCGTCGAAGGCTGGCCGTATTGCCAGCTGCTGTTAATTTACGCGGAGCCGCGGCTGGCGCAGCGTCGGTTCGATGCGAAGGACCATGTAGGACAAGCGAGGTCACAAAATGCTACCCATGTACCACATCGCAAGTACCCGGCCCGCGCCGGGTGGAGCCTCAGTCCGGGTCGCCGGCTATTCGTTGGGGTTGTTGCCTTTGACGCCGTGCTCTTCCTTGATGGCGAGCTGGACCTGCTCGAGCTGGTGCACGATCTGGTCGATGCGCGCAAAGTCTTTCACAGGCTGGGCCATCAAGGCCTCCAGCTCGGTCCGCAGGCGGGTGTAGTCGGCCTTCAGGTCGGGTTTCATGCGGGTCTTCGTATGCGCGGGGTGAAGCTTCCACCGTTCACGGGCGGGGACTTCACGGGATCGGCCCGTTCAACAGGCCTCGGACGCGGCGTGGAGGCCAGGCGGATGAAGTCTACGACAGCGTCGGGTGCCGCGCGCGGACCATGCTGAAGCTCAAGGCCAATCAGGCGCTGCAACTCACCATAGCCGGTTGCCAACGCCGTATCGTAGGCCGAAAACGTCCGGTTGGCGCAACTCACGGATTCAAACACGGGAGGATTGCCGAAGCCTTCCAGAATACGCCAGCGAAAATCTCCGGGGCCCGTTTCTTCGACGGTTAGGGCCAGCGAGCGCAACGGCGCCCTGAATTGCGCGCTGACCGGTTTTGACTGATTCATGGCTTGTTCCAGGTACAGGCGAACCGATGGCGATCCGCCTGAAAATTATTGGAAATTTTTTCCTCAACATTCACAGCGGAACCGATCTGTCAATAAGGACGGACCGGTTCAAAATCAACTCTAGACCCATGCAGGCCGGCGCGGGCAGTTCTTCATACCCTGCCGATGTAGGACGGCGCCGATGACAGAAGTCGGGGGTCGATGGTCGGTCACGTGAAATGGTTATATTGGGGCCCGGAGTTACCCCCGCGCTGCCAACGTCATCTGCGGTGATGCCCTGGTCGGCTCCTTCGGCTACTCCGGCGGCCGCGAACAAATACCCTCACCCCATGAAAAACCTCTACAAATATTTCTTTCGCGGCCTCATCACCATCTTGCCGGTGGTCCTGACGCTGTACCTGTTTTATGTTTTTCTGGCCTGGACGGAAGCCGCCGCCCTGTGGGTATTGAACCCCCTGATTGGTGGTTTCTACGTGCCCGGCATGGGGCTGGTGTTCGGGATTCTGGGCATTCTGATGATTGGCTACATGGTGTCCAAGCCCGGTGTGCGAAAGCTGCTGTCTTTTGCCGAACTGCCTTTCACCAACCTGCCCGTGGTAAAGAGCATTTATTCGTCGCTAAAAAGTTTTGCCGACTACTTCTCGCCGGCCGGCAAGCAGGCGGAACAAAGCGTGGTGATTCTGCGCATGCCGGGCCACGCGATGGAAATCGTGGGCCTGATCACGCGCCGCAGTTTTGCCGATTTGCCGGCGGGCTTTTTGCCGGGTGAGCGCGTGGCGGTGTATTTGCCCATGGGCTACATGATCGGCGGCTACACCGTGTTCGTGCCGACTGAGTGGGTGCAACCCATTGACATGTCGGTGGAAGAAGCCATGCGATCCTCGCTGATTGCCTGGATGGCTCGGCCGGCGCCAAGCGCGCATCCCGGCAGCGCAGGCCCCGCGACCTGAGGCGGGACGGGACACCTGTATCGCCCGTTACCTGATGCCTCGCCTTGATCCTTAAGCAGACTGATTGGAGGGAGCCCGGGATGCGGCTGGACCAGACGACGGATCACATGGCGGGCACGAAAGAAGCCGCCATCGGATCTACCCTCACTGCGGCAACGCTTGTCCCTGAACGCAGGTCTCCCGCTCCGTTGCGAAGGCCTGGCTTAGCGCGAAGGCCGCTGGGCAGGGCCCGGGCCGCGGCCAGCGATGTGGCGGAAGGTGATGCGGCCCTTGCTCAGGTCGTAAGGCGACAACTCCAGCGACACCTGGTCGCCGGCCAGGATGCGGATATGGTTCTTGCGCATCTTGCCCGAGGTATAGGCCACCAGTTTGTGGCCATTGTCGAGCGTCACGCGGAAACGCGAATCGGGCAGCACTTCGTCTACCAGTCCATGCATTTCAATCAGTTCTTCTTTGGCCATGATGTAACTCCTTGAGATTTGAAAAAAACCTGTTTGACTATCTGTCTGTCTTTTGGCTGGTTTGGTTATCTAACGTCTACCTGGCCGTCCCGGCTGACCCCGACGGGGGCCGCCGACCGTCAGGCGCAAGCCGGCGATGAGCGCTCATGAATCCAGCCCAGCGCGTGCTCGGTGGCGTAATGCAGCGCGGCTGCGGCGCTGTCAAAAAGGCCGCTGAAACGCAGCACGCGGTCATGCGACGCGCTGCCGCGCCCGGAACGGATGGATACCGAAGCGGCGTAGCGTCCTTCGCCCTGCTCTTTGGCAAGCGGGGAAACAAGGTACTTGCCCACCGCGATTTTGTTGTGATCAATGTTCATAAAAATGTCCTGGCCGGGTTGCCAAGTATTGGGTCCCAGCTTCATAGTCGAAAAATAGAGAGTAGACGGCTTGCGAACAAGCCGGCGGCTGTTCGGTTTCTGCCTGCCAGGCCCTTCGGAAAGGGCTGGGCCGGTTGAGCCTTTGAGGGGCACTGTTGGGGAGTGCTCGCCAGGAAATGGAACAGTGCTGTGAGGGGCTCAGGGCTGTAGGGGCACTGAACGCACTGTGAATTCGGGCTCTGAGAAGCGCCGTATTTGAGAAGGAAGCCCGTGGCAAAAGGGCTTCGATGTATAAATCTGGTGCTGTACCGAAGTTGCTATTGTAACAGCCTGGCCCGGATTGCGCTCCGGATGATCCCTCAGAGGCTGAGAGTTTTTTGGTCGTGCCCGAGTAGCGCGTCAAAACGTGCCCAATCGAGGCGCAAAGCACAGCCATAGCTCGGGCTATGGCGCGCATTTGCAACAACGAGTGGGTGCGTTTTGGCGTGATAAGCGGGTATGAACAAAAGACTCTCAGCCTCTCAGGCCTCAAACTGCGGATGAAGCTGCCGGATGCGGTTCAGCGCCATGCCGGCGGCGGCCGTGCGGGTTTCCACGCCCAGCTTGGCGTACACATGCTCCAGATGCTTTTTGACCGTGGCCGGACTGGCACCCAGAATGCCGGCGATGTCGCGGTTGATCTTGCCCTTGATCACCCAGTAGAGCACCTCGGCCTCGCGGGCCGTGAGCTTGAAGCTCAGGCTCATGGCCTCGATCACCGCATCGTCGGAGATCTCGCGCATCACGATCAGCCAGTCGCTCGCGCCCTCACCGTCTCCTCCCGCGTCCCCGGTGTGCCGGTGCAGCCGGAACGTCAGGCGGCGCGGGCCCAGTTCCATGGCCAGGCGCGGCGGTTCAAGCTCGTGCTCGCGCCCGGCCTCGGCCTGGTGGCGGCGCAGCCAGTTCAGCACCGGTTCGGGGGTTTGCGGGGCCGACGTGCCGTAGTAGCGCATCAGCAGGTCGCGCGCCAGCGGGGTCTGCCAGATCAGCCTGCCGTCGCCCGGCCCGCCCATGCGCACCGTGATGCTGGCATAGCCGAACGCATCCAGCGCATTGCGCGCCTGGCCCGCCTGCCGGGCCTCCTGCCGGGCACGGCGAGCGCCCTGCAGGTGCACCCCCATGCGCGCCATGACCTCCTTGGGCTTGATCGGCTTGGTCACGTAATCGACGCCGCCTGCCTCCAGCGCAGCGACCAGATGCTCGGTCTCGGTCAGCCCGGTCATGAAGATGATGGGAATGTGCGCCGTCTCGGCCATGGCTTTCAGGCGTTTGGCCACCTCGAAGCCGTCCATGCCAGGCATCATGGCGTCGAGCAGCACGATGTCCGGCACGGCCTGCCGGGCCCGGTTCAGGGCGGCTTCGCCGCTGGTGGCGACCAGCACGGTGTAACCCGACTCATCGAGCGCATCATGCAGCACCGAGAGGTTGTCCGGCACGTCGTCCACGATCAGCACCACGTCACTGTTGGCGCGGTCCAGGGTGTGGTCCAGCTTGCGGTCCATAGCGCGGGTGGAATCAAGCACGCTGCTCATGGGCGGCCTCCTGGTTGGTGAGCTGCCGGCCCATGGCTTCGAACTGGAACTGCCGCGCCAGCGCCCGCATGTCCTCGACGAAGGCGGCGGTAGCGGGTTGTTGCGTTTCAATCTCCGCCAGCTTGTTCATGATGCCGCGGTAGAACCCGAGCGTGACCACTTCCAGCAAGGCTGCCAGCTGCGGCGCATCGGGCAGGACGCGCGGTGGCGGCGCCGCCGGCGCAGGCAGCTGGCCCGCATCCGCCTGCGCCTCATAACACCAGCGCAAGCCGAGCCGCCGCTCCAGCCAGTCGATCAACTCGGTGTGGCGCACAGGCTTCAAAATGAAATCCTCCGGGGGGATGCCGACATCGTTGTCCAGCCCCTTGTCGAACGCATTGGCCGACACGATCGCCAGATGGGTGCCGGTATGCCCGGCACTGCGCACGCGGCGCAGGGTTTCCCAGCCATCGATGCCCGGCATGGCCAGGTCCATGAAAATGACATCCGGCTGGTAACCGGCGGCCAGCAGGTCCAGGCAATCATGGCCGCTGGCCGCGGTGCGCAAATCAAAGCCCATGGGTTCGAGCAGTTGCACCAGCAACTCACGGTCGGGCTCCTCGTTGTCCACCACCAGCAGCTTGCGGCGCACGCCCTCGTAGCCGCGTGGCTGGCGCCTGGCCGGTGCGGCGAGCGTGCTCTTGCCGGCGCCGGCCGTCACATGCACTTCCGGCAAAAACAGCCGGACGCGGAACACCGACCCCTGGCCCGGCGTGCTGAGCACCGTCATCTCGCCACCCATCAGGTCGGTCAGCATTTTGGCGATGGTCAGGCCCAGGCCGGCGCCGGGCGTGCCTTCCGCACTGTGGCCGGCCGCGGCGCCCCGCGCAAAGGGCTCAAAAATCTGCGCCAGTTCCGCTTCGCTCATGCCCGGGCCGGTGTCTTCAATGTCGATGTAGGCCATCTCGCGCGCATGGCGCAACCTGAAGATCACCTGCCCCTGGGCGGTGAACTTGATGGCGTTGCCCAGCAGGTTGATCAGGATCTGGCGGACCCGTTTTTCGTCAGCACGCACCAGCTCGGGCAGGTTGCCGGCGGTCTCAAACCGGAAGCCCAGGCCCTTGGCGGCGGCCTGCAGCTCGAACATCCCCGCCATTTCATGCACGCAATCGGCAAACTGCATGGGCTTGACCGTGAGCGTGAGCTTGCCCGCCTCGATGCGGGCAATGTCCAGCGTGCCTTCAATCAGCGACAGCAGATGCTCGCCGCCGCGCCGGATCACACTGACCGCCTGCTTGCGGTGCGGCGGTATCGCGGCGTCTTCACCCATCAGCTGGGCATAGCCCAGAATGCTGTTGAGCGGCGTGCGCAGCTCATGGCTGATGGCGCTGATGTAGCGGCTCTTGGCCTGGTTGGCCTGGTCGGCCGCGTGCCTGGCGTGCTCGGCATGCAGCTTGGCCAGTTGCAGGGCTTCATCGGTCTGGCGGTGCAGCTCGATCTCGCGCATCAGCAAATGGGTCTGCCGGTTGGACTCTTCCTGCGCGACCTGCCGGCTCTTGTGCGCCAGTACCAGCCACCAGGCAACCAGCCCGGCGATGACCAGCAGCGCCATGTAGGCCTTCAAAAAACCCGAGCGCAGGGCCGACCCGGACAGCATGAAGTCGCCGAGTGCCCCCATCTCCTGGTGGTAGAGGAGCCCGAACACGCTGGCCAGCAGCGGCACGATGATCAGCATCAGCAACAGGAAGTGGCCCAGCCCGGTGTCAAGATAAGGCCAGATTCGGTGCGGCAGCAGCCAGCGCAGGGCCGCCGACCATTGCGCCGACAGGCTTGCCTGCGGCTTGCACAAATCGCCGCAGCGCGCGTCCAGGGTGCAGCACAGCGAGCAGATCGGGCCCTGGTAAGCCGGACAATGCGCCATGTCGGGGCCTTCATAAGCGCGCTCGCAGATCACGCACTGCTGCGTCGCATAGCGCTGGTACGACGCGTCGGCCTCCGACGTTCCGGAACTGCGGGCAATGTAGTAGCGGCCCCTGGTCGCCCAGGCAATCAGGGGCGCCGTCACAAAGGCGGTCCCCATGGCGATCACCGCCGAAAAAGCCCGCGCCAGTTCGCCATACAACCCAAGGTAAGCCGCCACGGACAACAGGGAAGCGAGCGCCATCGCGCCCACGCCCACCGGGTTGATGTCGTAAAGGTGCGCACGCTTGAATTCGATGCCCCGCGGCGACAGGCCCAGCGGCTTGTTGATCACCAGGTCGGCCACCACGGCCATCACCCAGGCAATGGCAATGTTGGAATACAGGCCCAGCACGTCGCCCAGCGCCTGGAACACATTCATCTCCATCAGCATGAAGGCGATCAGCGTGTTGAACACCACCCACACCACGCGACCGGGGTGGCTGTGCGTCAGGCGCGAGAAGAAGTTGGACCAGGCCAGTGAGCCGGCATAGGCGTTGGTGACGTTGATCTTGAGCTGCGAGATCACCACGAACAATGCCGTGGCCGCCACCGCCAGGCCGTAATCAGGAAACACATACTCATAGGCCGCCAGGTACATCTGGTTGGGGTCAACGGCGCGGTCGGGCGGCACCATGTTGGTAATGGCCAGGTAGGCCAACAGGGCGCCGCCCAGCATCTTGACCACCCCCAGCACAACCCAGCCAGGCCCGCCGACGAGCACCCCACCCCACCAGCGCCAGCGATTGGCCCGGGTCTGCACCGGCATGAAGCGCAGGTAGTCTGCCTGCTCGCCCATTTGCGTGATCAGCGCAATGCCCACCGTCAAAGCAGCACCAAACAGGTGCAAATTAAATTCGCCACCTACGCCCCGCTCACCTCCATAGTGCAGAACACCCGAAAAAGCACCAGGATTGCGCAGCAATACGTAGATGAAGGGGACCACCAGCATCACGATCCACAAAGGTTGCGTCCAGACCTGCAGGCGGCTGATGGCCGATACCCCGTGGGTGACCAGCGGGATCACCACCAGCGCACAGATCAGGTAACCCCAGCTGGGCGGTATGCCCAGGGCCAGATCCAGCGCGTAGGCCATGACGGCCGCCTCGAGCGCGAAGAAAATGAAGGTGAATGACGCGTAGATCAGCGAGGTGAGCGTGGAGCCGATATAGCCAAAACCCGCGCCGCGGGTCAGCAAATCCATGTCAACCCCATAGCGGGCGGCGTAAATGCTGATGGGCAGCCCCGCCAGGAAAATAATCAGCCCGGTGGCCACAATCGCCCAGAAGGCATTGGTAAAGCCGTATTTCACCAGCAGGGTGGCGCCCACGGCCTCCAGGATCAGGAAGGAGGCCGCGCCAAACGCCGTGTTGGCCACCCGGAACTCCGACCATTTGCGAAAACGCTGGGGGGTAAAGCGCAGTGCATAGTCCTCCATGGTCTCGCTGGCGACCCAGCTGTTGTAGTCGCGCCGGACCTTGATGATGCGCTGCACCGCCACCTCGGGCCTGGCGCGCGCGTCCGGCGATGCCGGGGGCGCATCGGGTCGGGCTGGCAGCGGCGAAGGCATGACCGGGGCGTCCATGGGGGGGGTTGGCGGCGAAGTGGTGACCTGTTTTGCGTGCAGGTTCTGTGCCATGGCGCTGCGGGGCCCCGGAGGCCCCTGGTCTGCCCGCCCCAGTGGCACGATGTTTGTGGCACCATTCTTGCACCCCGACCACCTCATCAAGCAGGCAGCCAGCCCCGAGAGAGACCCATGGAATTGACCCCCCGAGAAAAAGACAAGCTGCTCATTTTTACCGCGGCCCTGCTGGCCGAGAGGCGCCGCGCCCGCGGCCTCAAGCTCAACTACCCGGAAGCCGTCGCGCTGATCAGCGCTGCCGTGATGGAAGGCGCCCGCGACGGCAAGACCGTGGCCCAGCTCATGAGCGAAGGCCGCACCGTCCTGGGCCGGGCCGATGTGATGGACGGCATTGCCGAGATGATTCCCGACATCCAGGTGGAAGCCACCTTCCCCGATGGCACAAAGCTCGTGACCGTGCACCAACCCATTGTTTGAGCGGGCCGCGCCACTTTCATCTTCAATCACGCTCCCCTATAACCTTCGATTGCTCATCATGAAAACTTCCAACGCTCTCAAAAAAATAGCTGTTTTCCCAATGATCATGTGGGCGGGTGCCGCATTGGCCCATGAGGGGCATGGCATAGACGCCACCATGAGCGCCACCCACTGGCACGCCACCGACACCTGGGGGTTTCTGGCGGTTGCCGCGCTGACGGCGCTGGCCATCTGGATGTCCCGTGGCGGCAAATAAGCACAACAAGACACAACAACCCTTGAGGCAGCCATGACACCCGGCGAACTGTTTACCGACGGCCCCGACCACGTCCTCAACGCAGGGCGACGCACGCTGACACTGGTCGTGCAAAACACCGCAGACCGGCCCATCCAGGTGGGTTCGCACTACCACTTTGCAGAAACCAATGCCGCACTGGGCTTTGACCGCCAGGCGGCGCACGGCATGCGGCTGAATATTGCCTCCGGCACGGCCGTGCGCTTTGAGCCGGGCCAGCAGCGCACGGTGGAACTGGTGGACTATGCGGGCGAGCGCAAGGTGTTTGGCTTCCGGGGCCTGGTGCAGGGTGGCCTGGACGCATCCGGGCAGAGTCACAAGGAAACGACGTAATGGCAACCATTGGCAGACGCGCCTATGCGGAAATGTTTGGCCCCACCGCGGGTGACCGCCTGCGGCTGGCCGACACCGACCTGGTGGTGGAGGTGGAAGCCGACTACACGCTGCGCGCCGGCAGCTACGGCGAAGAAGTGAAATTCGGCGGCGGCAAGACCATTCGCGACGGCATGGCGCAGTCGCAAAAAACCCGCGCCGAAGGGGCGATGGACACGGTGATGACCAACGCCCTCATCATGGACCACTGGGGCATCGTCAAGGCCGATATCGGCCTCAAAGGCGGCCGCATCGCCGTCATTGGCAAGGCCGGCAACCCCGACACCCAACCCGGCGTGGACATGATCATTGGCCCCGGTACCGAGATCATCAGCTGCGAAGGCATGATCGTCACCGCCGGCGGCATCGACTCGCACATCCACTTCATTTGCCCGCAGCAGATTGAAGAAGCCCTCACCTCGGGCGTGACGACCATGCTGGGCGGCGGCACCGGCCCGGCCACCGGCACCTTTGCCACCACTTGCACACCCGGCCCCTGGAACATCGAGCGCATGCTGCAGGCGGCGGACGCCTTCCCGATGAACCTGGGCTTTCTGGGCAAGGGCAACGCCAGCCTGCCCGCCGCGCTGCACGAGCAGATCAACGCCGGCGTGATTGGCCTGAAGCTGCATGAAGACTGGGGCACCACGCCGGCCGCCATCAGCAACTGCCTGGATGTGGCAGAAGAAACCGACACGCAGGTGGCGATTCACAGCGACACGCTCAATGAATCGGGCTTTGTCGAAAACACGATTGCCGCCACCAAGGGCCGCACGCTCTGCGCCTTTCACACCGAAGGCGCCGGCGGCGGCCATGCGCCCGATATTTTGCGGGTGGTCGGCGAGCAGAACTTTTTGCCGTCTTCCACCAACCCGACCATGCCCTACACGGTCAACACGCTGGACGAGCATGTCGACATGCTGATGGTGTGCCACCACCTCGACGCGGGCATTGCCGAAGACCTGGCCTTTGCCGAAAGCCGCATCCGCAAGGAAACCATCGCGGCGGAAGACATCCTGCACGACCTGGGCGCGATCAGCATGTTCAGCTCCGACAGCCAGGCCATGGGCCGGGTTGGCGAAGTCATCATCCGCACCTGGCAGACCGCGCACAAGATGAAGCAGCAGCGCGGCAAACTGCCCGGCGACAGCGACCGCCACGACAACTTCCGCGCCAAGCGCTACATCAGCAAATACACCATCAACCCGGCCATCGCGCACGGTATCTCGCATGAGGTGGGCTCGGTTGAACCGGGCAAATGGGCCGACCTGGTGGTGTGGAAGCCGGCGTTTTTTGGCATCAAGCCGTCCGTCATCCTCAAGGGCGGCTTCATCGCGATGGCGGCCATGGGCGACCCGAATGCGTCGATACCTACGCCGCAGCCGGTGCATTACCGCCCCATGTTTGGCGGCTTTGGCGGCGCCATTGCCAAAGGCTCCCTCACTTTCGTGTCGCAGGCCGGGCTCAATGCGGACATCCAGAAACGTTTCGGGCTGGCCAAAACGCTCAGCGCCGTCAAGAACATCCGCGGGGTGCGCAAGCAGCACATGATCCACAACGACTATGCGCCGAAAATGGAAGTCGATGCCCAGACTTACCTGGTGCGCGCCGACGGGCTGCTGCTGACCTGCGAACCGGCAGTCAGCCTGCCGATGACGCAGCGCTACTTCCTGTTCTGACCAACGAGTCATGGCCGCCCGGGCCAGCCGCTGGGTGGGTGTGCTGCGTTCAACCCTTGTTTACGCAGGGCTTGCCGCGCTGGCATACTCGTTTTTTTAAGGTTAAACGTGATCCAGGTTTCCAAAGTCATTCCACAGGGCGCGGGTCTCGCGCCTGTTCTCGTCAAACGCGCATCGACCGTTGAACTCGACTGGGACGTGCGCCAGAAAAGCCGCTTCGATGCGACCGATTCGCTGGGCCGCACGCTCGGCGTTTTTTTGCCGCGCGGCACCCTGGTGCGTGGCGGCGATGTGCTGGTCGCCGAAGATGGTTCGATGATCAAGGTCATTGCCTCGCCGCAGCCGGTGCTGCGCATCACGGCTTGCAGCGCACACGGTTCGCCGTTTGACCTGACCCGCGCGGCCTACCACCTCGGCAACCGCCATGTGCCCATCGAACTCAAGCCCGATCACCTCAAGATCGAGCCCGACCATGTGCTCGCCGACATGCTGCGCGCCATGCATTTGATCGTCCATGAAGTCGAGGAAGCGTTTGAGCCGGAGGGCGGGGCTTACAGCGCCGGGGGCCATGGCCATGGTCATGATCACGGCAGCCACGAGCACAGCGCCCATGACCACGGCAAGCATGACCACGCGCCAGCTAAACCGGCCACAGCGGCAACCCCCGCAGCCCATGTGCACGGGCCCGACTGCAACCACGGCCATGATCATGCGCATGAGGCCAAGCCGGCCACGATACAAATCCACAAACGCCGGCCCGACAACCTCTAAACCCCCTAAACCCCCTAAACCCTCTGAGCCCTTTAAACCCCGTGGACATGCCAGCCTCCCCCGCAGCGCAACTGCCGGCAGCCAGCCTGCTGCAGTTGATCTGGCTGGCCTCGCCGGCCCTGCCGGTCGGCGGCTTCTCCTACTCCGAAGGCCTTGAAACAGCGGTGGAGCGGGCCGGCGTCACGACCGAAGTCCTGGCCGGCGACTGGCTCCGGGACCAGTTGCACCTGAGCCTCGCACGCGGCGATCTCGCCGTCATCGCGCAGGCAATTCCGGCCTGGCGCGTCGGCGATGTGCAACGCATTCGTGAGCTCAATGACTGGGTGCTGCAAACCCGCGAGACCAGCGAGATGCGGGCCCAGGCCGAACAAATGGGCAGGTCACTGCTGGACTGGCTGCGCAATCATGACGGCGCCAATGCGCAGCACATAACAGCCTGCGCGCAGATGCAGCCCACCTACCCGGTCGCGTTTGCGCTGGCCGCGTCGCAGACCGCCGCCGGTGTGCGCGACTGCCTGCTGGCCTATGCCTTTGGCTGGGCGGAGAACGCGATGCAGGCCGCGCTCAAGTCCGTGCCCCTGGGTCAGAGCGCGGGCCAGCGCATGCTCGCGCGTCTGGCCAGTGACATCCCCACAGCCGTCGAGGCCGCAATCTCGTTGCCCGACGACGAGCGTCAGGCGTTTTCGCCCATGCTCGCAATTCTTTCTTCCCAGCACGAAACCCAGTATTCGCGGCTGTTCCGCTCCTGAATATCCCGAACGCCCTGAACCTGAACGTCCTGAACTCCAACGTATCCAACCAGAGTAGATCCATGAGCTTGCACCACATCGCCAACCGCACCAAAAAACTGCCGCCCCTGCGCGTCGGCATAGGCGGGCCCGTGGGCTCCGGCAAAACCACCCTGCTTGAGATGCTGTGCAAGGCCATGAAGAACAAGTACGACCTGGTAGCCATCACCAACGACATCTACACCAAGGAAGACCAGCGCCTGCTGACCGTGAGCGGCGCGCTGGCCGCCGAGCGCATCATGGGCGTGGAAACGGGCGGCTGCCCGCACACGGCCATACGCGAAGACGCATCCATCAACCTGGAAGCCATTGACCGCATGCTGGTGGACTTTCCCGATGCCGACGTGGTGTTCGTCGAATCCGGCGGAGACAACCTGGCCGCCACCTTCAGCCCCGAACTGAGCGACCTGACCATCTACGTGATCGACGTCGCCGCCGGCGAAAAAATCCCACGCAAAGGCGGCCCCGGCATCACCAAAAGCGACTTGTTCGTCATCAACAAGACTGACCTGGCCCCCTACGTGGGCGCCGACCTGGGCGTGATGGAAGCCGACACCATACGCATGCGCACCACACCAAAAGGCCTGAAACCCTTCGTCATGACCAACCTCAAAACCAACACCGGCCTGGCCGAGGTGATCGCGTTCATCGAAACCAAAGGCATGCTGCAGGCCGGCTGAGCGGCAGATACCCCAGCCCAGTCTTTTGGGTCCATTCGAGCCCGTCGCCCACCTGGGTTAAAATCATTAGTCCGGAAGCTTGGCAGAGCGGTTGAATGCAGCAGTCTTGAAAACTGCCGAGGATGCGAGTCCTCCGTGAGTTCGAATCTCACAGCTTCCGCCAATAACCGCATGAACAGGGCCCTTTGGGCCCTTTTTCTTTTCTCCCATCATCCCTGTCCAGCAACGTTGATGCGACATCATGAGTTGATGTGCGACTTCTATTTCGTTGCGGAGTGCTTCAGGCTCTGGATAGCTGCATCATGGCCAGCGGCTGACCTTGTCAACCAGTCGGTTCTCGAAAGAACTTCTGATGCCGAAGTTGACGCACAAGGGAAGCCCAAAAACCCTCCCGCTCAAGCGTCCTCGTTCCCCCGGTAGCGGCACCGGGGCATGCCGGTTTTTCCAGGATGCAGGCCTGGCGCCCGCAGCCGACGTGACACCAAGCGCAGCGACTGGCGCCAAAGGATGCAGCCAGGCCGGGTTGCCGCTAGCCAGGACGGAATACAAGGAAAACGGCGGCTCTTGTTGTCCTAGTCTATTTAGAGGATGCACCCCCGAAACCTGCCGCCTAGAATTGACTGCAGAGTTAGCTCGGGACGGGGAAGTTTCTTTCATTCGTTAGGTATCACAAGGAGATCGTTGTGAACAAAAAATCTGAAGAACCTAGCACCATCGACTGCGAGCGCGAGATTCATGGTCAAAGTGTTGACTACTATCTCCAGCAGCTTGTTTCACTTGCCAACGAGAATGAATACGAAATTGGCATAACGCTTTTGCTGGGCGGCAGCGTAGTCTCCGGAATCCTCATTGGCGGCAGGAAGTACTTTGACACCTTCGCTGCTGACTTTTCCGCGGCATGGACTGGCGAAGACAAAGATGAAATTCACAATTCGTTCGCTGCGTACGGCGATATTTACGACCCAGCAAAGCGAAAGCAACTGCCGATGCCGCCGCAATACATACATTTGCAAAATGCGAGGATTCAGTTCCTAAACGGCAGCATGCCTACCAATGGAGGTGTTCTTTGGCGCGGCAAGATCAATGCCGTTTCTGGCTTTCATCTGGGGATGCTGGCGTACGGTGGCAACAATTCATTCATACCCAAGCCGGTTTACGAGGCGGCTTAATTCGTTAGGTGCTACAGGGCCTATTCGATCAAGCTCCAGTGCTTTTTCCACCGCGCCTCTGCGGCGCTCTTTACACAGGAGCTCACACGTTAGCGTAAGCTCGAATGCCCCGGTTTTAGTAGCCAATTGATCGCGGCCGCCCACACTTGATACCCCGCATCATGGCCGCTGTCTGGCCTGCGATGGACCATTCTCGAATGATTCCACGCTCGAACTCTACGAAGGCCCCCAGCATGTGGGTCATCATGCGGCCGGCTGAGGTGCTGGTGTCGACAGGCTCCGTGAGGCTTTGGAACGCTGCGCCTGGCTTCTGAATTTTTTCCAGGATGGAAAGCAGATCAATCAGCGAGCGAGCCAGGCAGTCGATCTTGTAGACCTTCAGCCTTCTGACCTTTCGGCGCGTCAGCGTCGATAGCCTCAAGAAAGTCCTTGCTCACCAAGCGCCATCCGGGCATATTGGCCCCCGGCTGTTACAACTGATCACCACAGCCTTCAGCGCCAAGCGGAAAAAGAGCCCTTCAGGGCTCACAATGAATCTGAAGACAACACGGCCGGCTGGCTCTCGGCTGGTGCCGTGCCCCCAACTCAACGAAAACCCTCCCTGACACGGTTGCGTTTTCTGCAATCTCTTCCCCCTTCCCGATGGAGATACAGACCATGAAACGTCTTGTCCTGGCCATGTTTTTCATGTTTTTTGCGTTGGCCGCCTCGGTGCATGCCGCCAACTGGCTAACGATTACCGGTGATGCGGATAACCCCAACTCGGACTATGTCCAGGTCGACCCCGCCGTTGTCGAGGTGGGTGATGGCCTCAAGTCACTGGTGGTGAGAGTCAACCATGCGGCCAACAAACTAACGGACGAGGGCGTGGCCTTCCGGTCTTTTGAGGCGCCCATTGTGGTGGATTGCCGGACGAAATCGGCCTATTACACCCAATCCAGGGCCTACAAACAACCGGCCTTCCACGGTGCCCCGCTGGGTGTGCAGCTGTTCAAGCCCTTCGCGCGTCCGGTACGTTTTGAGTCCCTGCCCGGCAACCCGAGCGACCGGGTGATCAAGGCGGCCTGCGTGACGGTGGCCGCCGTGGACGAACCTGTGTCTCAAATCCGGAAAGAGTCCAATCGTGCGTATTAGACGCTTCAACCCGGCCGTGCCTGCCCTGCTCTTGCCGGTGCTTCTGGCTGCTTGCGCGGAGGCACCGCGGGCCGCGGGTTCGCCGGAGCCGCCACCCACAGCTGTCTCCCCGCGCTGCAATGCGGCGCCCGCCCAGTTTGCGATAGGCCGGACGGCGGACGCGGCCATGGCCGAGGAGGCACGCATCCGTTCGGGCGCAAGGACGGTGCGGGTGTTGCGGCCCAACGAGGTCGTGACGATGGAATTCAATGCGGAGCGACTGAACCTCGCGGTCGACCAGGCTGGCCGCGTGATTCGCGTCAACTGCGGCTGAGCGTTTAAACCAGCGCGGGTAACAGCTCGCTCAAGTTCAATCCGGTTCGATCGGGTTCGGCCAACCGCCGGTTTGTGGCGCTACGGTTTTCTGGCGCCTTTATCCATCTGCTGCAGCTGCCGTTTTCGTTTGCTCTTGTTTTTTGATTCCGGCTCGGCGGGCCGGTTGCGCAAGGCCTGCGCCTTTTGCTCTTCGGCCTGTTTCTGGCGTTTCTTGTTGCGCAGGTGCATGATGGTCCGGCCCAACCCGAAGCTGATGGCACAGGTGACAAGCAGAAGAATGATGTTGGTGGTTTCCATAAGATCGCGCTGCTGTTTGCTGGCTTACTGGCTTACTGCGCCAAAAACAGTGACTGCAAGTCGTTCAAAAAATCAAAACCGCGCTCGGTCGGCTTCACGCGGACAAAGTCGCGCTCAAGCAGGCCCTTGCGCTCGCCCTCTTCCAGGCCTTGCTGGATGGCGGTGAGAGGCAGGCCGGTCTTGTCGCAAAAATCCTGGAGCTTGAAACCCTCCCTCAGGCGCAAGGCGTTGAGCATGAACTCAAAAGGCAACTCGGTGCGGCTGACTTCGGTTTCCTGCGTCACGGCATCCCCGGCCAGGGCTTTTTCCATGTAGAGCTTGGGGTCGCGGTAGCGGACCTGGCGAACCACCCTGTGCGCGAAGCTGAGCTTGCCATGCGCGCCTGCGCCGATGCCCAGGTAATCGCCAAACTGCCAGTAGTTGAGGTTGTGAAAACACTGGTGACCGGCTCTGGCATAGGCCGACACCTCATAACGCTGCAGCCCGGCGCCTTCGGTCATCTCGGTGATCTTGTCCAGCATCGCATAAGCCATGTCCTCTTCCGGAATGGCCGGCGGGAATTTGGCAAAGTAGGTGTTCGGCTCAATCGTCAGGTGGTAAATCGAAATATGCGGTGGCTGCAACGCAAGCGCCTGCCGCATGTCCTGCGCGAGGTTGTCCAGCGTCTGGCCCGGCAAGGCATACATGATGTCGAGGTTGAAGGTGTCAAACGCCTGCGCCGCCTCTTCAACCGCCGCAATCGCCTGGGCACGGTCGTGCACACGGCCCAAGGCCTTCAGGTGCCGGTCGTCAAAACTCTGCACGCCGACGGACAGGCGCGTCACCCCGGCGCTGCGAAAGGCCTTGAAGCGGTCTTTTTCAAACGTACCGGGGTTGGCTTCGAGCGTGATCTCGCAATCGGCCTCCAGCCTGAGCCGGGCGCGAATATCGCCGAGCAGGCGGTCAATCGCCTGCGGCGAGAACAGGCTGGGCGTGCCACCACCAATAAAAATGCTGTGCACCGTCCGGCCCCAGACCAGCGGCAGGGCGGCCTCCAGGTCAGCGATGAGCGCATCCAGGTAGCGCTGCTCGGGCATCTCGCCACTGACTTCATGCGAGTTGAAGTCGCAGTAAGGACACTTCTTGAGGCACCACGGCAAATGCACATACAGCGACAGCGGCGGCAAGGCGGCCAGCTGCAGCGTACCGCTGCGCATGTAGTGCTGGATGTCTTTCACGCGATCAATCCCCACGGTTCGCGATGTCGGCAACCAGCGTGGCTTGGCCAGCAGACGCCGTGGAACTGGCTTTGCCAGGCCACTGGCGTCGCCCCCTTGAGGGGGGAGGCGACCCACACGCAGTGGGGGAGCAACGGGGGTGGTTCATATCCACCACCGCTCGCGCATCAAATCCATCATCTGGCGCGTGGCCCGGCCGCGGTGACTGTTGGCGTTCTTGACTTCCACCGGCAACTGCGCAAAGGTCTGGCCGAATTCCGGAATGAACATGACCGGGTCAAAGCCAAAGCCGTTGCTGCCCACCGGCTCACGGGCAATGAGGCCCACCACCCGCCCGCAGGCGATCAGGGGCTCGGGGTCCATCTCGGATCGCACCGCCACCAGGGTGCTCACCAGCGCCGCGCGGCGGTTGGTGATATTGGCCATCTGCTCCAGCAAGGCCCTGACGTTGTTGTCATCGCCCTTGGCGTAGCCAAACTGCGTGGCATAAAACGCGGTGTCCACGCCCGGCAGGCCGCCAAAGGCGTCCACGCACAAGCCGGCATCGTCTGCCAGCGCCGGCAGGCCGCTCAGCCGGGACGCGTGGCGGGCCTTGGCGAGCGCATTTTCCACAAAGGTGCGAAACGGCTCCTCCGACTCGGGGATGTTCAGGTCAGCCTGGCGCAGCAACTCCACGCCGAGCGGCGCGAGCATGGCCTGCAGCTCGGCGAGCTTGCCGGCGTTGTTGGAGGCCAGGACGATTTTCATCATGAAAAGTAACTCTATCTCTTATTTTACGGAGCTGATAAGCTATTCATTTGATAGCGATTTCTTCTGCAGGCCGACCAGCTCGGCGATGCCTTTTTCAGCCAGCACCAGCAGCGCGTCCATTTCCTTGCGAGAAAAAGCGGCGCCTTCCGCCGTGCCCTGCACCTCCACATAGTTGCCTGCGCCGGTCATGACCACGTTCATGTCGGTGTCACAGGCCGAGTCTTCGGTGTATTCCAGGTCAAGCAGGGGGGTGCCCTGCACAATGCCCACCGAGATGGCGGCCACGTGATCGAGGATCGGGGTTTCCTGAAGCTTGCCAAGGGCCAGCAGCTGGTTGACCGCATCCTGCACAGCCACGAAGGCACCGGTGATGCTGGCCGTGCGGGTGCCACCATCGGCCTGGATCACGTCGCAATCGAGATAAATGGTTCGTTCGCCCAGCTTTTTCAGGTCAAACACGGACCGCATGGAGCGGCCGATCAGCCGCTGGATTTCCTGGGTACGGCCGCTCTGCTTGCCGCGCGCGGCTTCGCGGTCGCTGCGGGTATGCGTGGCGCGCGGCAGCATGCCGTATTCGGCAGTCACCCAGCCCTCGCCGCTGCCTTTTTTGTGGCCAGGTACTTTCTCCTCGACGGAGGCTGTGCACAGCACCTTGGTGCCGCCGAATTCAATCAGCACGGACCCTTCGGCATAGGCGGTGTAGTGGCGGGTAATGCGCACCGGACGCAGGGCATCGGCAGCACGCGCGTCGACTCTGACAAACTGACTCATGGTGGATGGCTTTCTGGCGGAAAACGCCGAACGAATGGAAAAAGCAGTAAAGGAAGGAAAAAGAGGTAACAAGCGTGAAAGAGCGCGATGGAACGCTCAAAGCCGCTCAATGGCGCACGGGCCTTCGCGCCGATACTCAGGCTTTCTTGGCAGCCGAGCGGCGGATGGCCTCGTTGATTTCTGCGATCGATTTCTCGATCGTGGCTTCGTCAAGGTCGTCCACCACGGTGTCCATCAGGCCGGCCTGAATGGTGGAAGCGAACACCCCGTCCATGATGCTGTCGGTAGAAACACCCCGGGTGGATTCAAACGCATCCGGCGTTTCCCACTCCATGGCCAGAACGGTCACGTTGTCGCTCTGTTCTCCGCCGGCGCGCAAGGCGCTTTCCACCAGGTCTGGCACCGCATCGGACACGCCTTTGGCAGACAGCTGCCGAACAATTTCGTCATCACTCAGGCTGCCCCACAGGCCGTCAGAACACAGCAGCAGCTTGTCGCCCTGCTGCAGCGTGACGGGGCCCGCAATGTCAAAGACGGGCTTGCTCGGCGAGCCCAGGCAGGTAAAGAGGATGTTGCGGTTGATGCGCTCAAACCTGATCACGCCGGCACTCTGCTGTTCGAGGTAGGAGTGGTCACGGGTGCGCGTCAGCAGTTCGCCATCGCGCACGACATACAGGCGGGAGTCACCGCAATGCACCCACGTTGCCCCGTCGCCCTGCAAAATGGCAGCCACCAGAGTGGTGCGGGGCGTGTCAAGCATGCCTTTTTCGCTGGCATAGCGAATGATCTGGTGATGGGCCGCCATCAGGGCGGTCGACAGGAACTCCGTGGTGTCCGGGATCGTGGGACGGGCTTCCTGCTGGTACAGCGCGGAAATGGTCTGCAGTGCCAGTTGGGCCGCCACCTCGCCGTCGGGGTGGCCGCCCATGCCGTCGGCCAGGACGAACAAGCCCGATTCGCGCGTGTAGCAATAGCCCATGCGGTCTTCGTTCTTCTCGCGCCCGCCCTTGCGGCTGACCTGAAACACGGAGAATTTCATTTGAATTTGGTCGCAAAGCCGGTGGCCTTACGCGCGGTTTTTTTGGTATCGGACACGATGTTGTCAAACTGAAGGCGCACCTTCTCGCTGACGGTGAGTTTGGTGTAACGACGCTCACCTTCCCGGCTCAGTTCTTTTTGCAAGGCAAACACCGACTGCGGACGGGACAGCGGGTCCAGCGACATGCACCACTCGACGACTTCAATCAAGTTGTCGGAATAAACGCCCCGCAGCCGGGACAGCGCCAGGGACAGGCGGTCTTTCTCAAGGCGCTGGGGTGCGTCATTGGGCGGATAGCCCTGCATGGAGGCGTAGATGCAGGCGCCGATGGCATAAATATCGGTCCAGGGGCCCATCGACGAGTCGCGGCGGTACATTTCCGGGGCGGCAAAACCGGGGGTGTACATGGGCCGGATGAAGTTGCCCTCTTTGCTCAACACCTCGCGGGCCGCGCCAAAGTCGATCATCACGGCCCGGTTGTCGTCGGTAATGAAAATGTTGGCGGGCTTGATGTCCAGGTGCAGCATCTTGTGCTGGTGCACGATGCGCAGCCCGCGCAGGATCTCGTCAAACAGGGACCGGATGGTCGACTCGCGGAACACCTTCTGCTTTTTCAGCTCGCGGGCGGTAATGATGAAGTCCTGCAGGGTGCCGCCCTCCAGGTAATTCATGACCATGTAGACGGTTTCGTTTTCCCGGAAGAAATTCAGCACGCTCACCACCGAGCCGTGCGCAATCTGGGCAAGCGCCCGGCCTTCTTCAAAAAAACTCTTGAGGCCCAGACGGTACAGCGAAAGCTTTTCAGGCTGCACCTGGGGCAGCAGTTCCCCGGGCGAACGGGTTGCCAGTGACGACGGCAAATACTCCTTGATGGCGACCTGCTGGCCCTCATTGTCAACAGCCAAGTAAACTACACCAAACCCGCCGGCCGAAAGCTTGCGCACAACACGGTAGCCACCAATCACGGTGTCGGGTGGCAATGAGGCGGGCTTGACCTTTGACATAATTTGGGATGAGCCATGGTGACGACGTCACCCAAGTCTTGTTCTCTCTCTAATAAAGCGTATAAGTACATGTCAGTTTACAGCATGACGGGTTATGCGACCGTGCAGTCCAGCGCGGCGCCATCCGGCCCCGAAACTGATTCCGGCCCGGACGCCAGTTCCCGGCTGGGTGTCGAAATACGCTCGGTGAACAGCCGCTTTCTCGACCTGGCCTTTCGCCTGCCCGATGAATTGCGCCAGGCAGAGCCGGCCCTGCGTGAATTGCTCACCGGCAAGCTCAAACGCGGCAAGGTGGAACTGCGGGTGTCGCTTGAAAGCACCTCGGCCAGCAGCCTTCGCGCCCCCTCGTCGGTGACGCTGCAGCGCCTGGGTTCGCTGGAAGACAACATCAAGTCGTGGCTGCCGCAGGCTGCGGCCCTCAGCGTGGCCGATATCCTCAGGATCGCCACCAACGAGGACAAAAAGCCGCATGATTTCAGCGAAGAACTGCTCAAGCTGGCCAAAAAGGCTCTGAAAGACCTGATGTCCGCCCGGGAGCGCGAGGGCGCGCGCCTGACGGTCATGCTGCTCGACCGGACTGCGCAGTTGCGCGCGCTGGCAGCGGCCGCTGTGCCCATGGTTCCCAAGCTGGTGGAGCAGCAAAAGACGCGTTTTCTGGAACGCTGGAAAGAGGCCATGGCCTTGTCCGACAGCACCACGCTGCCGGAAATCGCCCAGGACAGGGCACTGACCGAAGCCACGGCCTTTGCCATCCGGATTGACGTGGCCGAGGAAATCACCCGCCTGTCGTCCCACCTGGATGAAATAGACCGCCTGCTCGCCAGCGGCGGCGAACTCGGCAAGCGGCTGGACTTTCTCATTCAGGAACTGCACCGCGAGGCCAACACCCTGGGCTCCAAGTCCGCCTCGCTGGAACTCACCCGCATTTCTGTGGACATGAAAGTCCTGATCGAGCAGATCCGCGAACAGGTGCAGAACATCGAGTGAGCCTGAGCGACAATCACTCAATACCGAATTACTACCAAATCAATAGCAATTAACGCCCACTAAGCATGGACTACCCCGGAAACCTGTTTGTTGTGGCCGCCCCCAGTGGTGCGGGCAAATCCAGCCTGGTGAAGGCCCTGATGGAGCTGGACTCAGCCATCCAGCCCGCCGTTTCACACACCACGCGGCCTCCACGCGGGCAGGAAAAGCATGGCAGGGAGTACTTTTTCCTGTCGCCGGAAGAGTTTGACAGCATGGTACAGCGCGATGCATTTCTGGAGTGGGCGCATGTGCACGGGCACCGTTACGGCACCTCGCGGCAGGCCATCGAAGAGCGCATCGCGCACGGCAAAGACGTGATTCTGGAGATTGATTTCCAGGGTGCGATCAACATCAAGCGGATTTTCTCGAACGCCGTGCTGATTTTCATCCTCCCCCCGAGCTGGGAAGAATTGCGCTCCCGCCTGCAGCGGCGCGGCGAAGACAGCCCCGAAGTCATCGAATTGAGGCTGAAAAACGCCGCCACCGAGATGGCCCAGGCCAGGGAATTCGACTTCGTTATAATCAATGAGTTGTTTGAGCGGGCAGTTTTCGACCTGAAAACCATTGTCCATGCCCAGCGGCTCAAGTTTTCGGCCCAGCGACGCGCTCGCGCCGAGACTTTCAGGGCCCTTCAAATTCCTTAAGTTATTGATCACACCGGAGATCACCATGGCCCGTATTACCGTCGAAGATTGCCTCGAAAAAATCCCCAACCGCTTCCAGCTGGTTTTGGCCGCCACTTACCGCGCCCGCATGCTCAGCCAGGGGCATGCCGCCAAGATCGAAAGCAAGAACAAGCCCGGCGTCACAGCCCTGCGCGAGATTGCCGAAGGCAAGATCGGCCTGGAAATGCTCAAAAAAGTACCCAGCTGAGCCCGCGCTGACCTGTTGTTGAAAAGCACCGTGACCCGGTGCTTTTTTCTTTTTGGGCGCCGTAAAATCCGTTTTTTTCATGTTTTATTCATGCCGCGATACATTTAAGGCATGAAAGCCATGGTTTTGCCCGCCGTTTCCAGCAAGTCGACCCCGGCCGCCGCCAATGCTGCCGCGGCCAGTTTCGCTGCACTCACGGCCGGGCTCGACTACCTGAGCACTGCGGATATCGACAGTGTCCGGCGAGCCTACCGTTTCGCCGACGAAGCTCACCTGGGCCAGTTGCGCAACAGCGGTGAACCCTACATCACCCATCCGATTGCCGTCGCGCAACAGTGCGCGGAGTGGAAGCTTGACGCCCAGGCGCTGATGGCGGCACTGCTGCACGATGCCATTGAAGACTGCGGCGTGACCAAGCCCGAACTGATCGAGCGCTTTGGGGCGCCGGTGGCCGAGCTGGTGGATGGCCTGACCAAGCTGGAAAAGCTGGAGTTCAATACCCGCGAGGAAAACCAGGCCGAGTCGTTCCGCAAGATGCTGCTGGCGATGGCGCGCGATGTACGCGTCATTCTGATCAAGCTGGCCGACCGCACCCACAACATGCGCACGCTGGGCGATGTCCCGCGCGCCAAGTGGAGCCGCATCTCGCGCGAAACCCTGGACATCTACGCACCGATTGCCCACCGCCTGGGCCTGAACGCGACTTACCGGGAACTGCAAGACCTCTCCTTCCAGCACCTGCACCCCTGGCGCTACGCGACACTGACCAAGGCCCTGCTGCGCGCCCGCGGCCGCCGGCGCGACGTGATCAAACGGGTGCAGTCCGAAGTCGAATCGGCGTTTGCCAATGCCGGCATCCCGGTGCACATCTATGGGCGTGAGAAGACGCTGTATTCCATCTACCGCAAGATGGACGAAAAACACCTGTCTTTCGCCCAGGTCACCGACCTTTACGGCTTTCGGATCATCGTGCAGGACCTCACCGCCTGCTACACGGCCATGGGCGTTTTGCATCAGCTGTACAAGCCGCTGCCCGGAAAATTCAAGGACTATATTGCGATTCCGAAGATCAATGGCTACCAGTCGCTGCACACCACACTGGTCGGTCCGTTCGGCACCAATATCGAGTTCCAGATGCGTACCGACGCCATGCATGTGGTGGCGGAGTCGGGGGTAGCCGCGCACTGGCTCTACAAGGCCACAGACCCCGAGAGTGATGCCTCCCAGCGCCTGGGCGCCCAATGGCTGCAGTCCCTGCTGGATATCCAGCAGGAAACACGCGACGCCGCCGAGTTCTGGGACCATGTCAAGATCGACCTGTTTCCGGAAGCCGTCTATGTGTTCACCCCCAAGAGCCAGATCATGGCCATGCCGCGGGGTGCGACCATTGTGGACTTCGCCTACGCCATCCACAGCGATGTCGGGCACCGCGCCGTAGCGGCCAAGGTCAACGGCGAGCAGGTCCCCCTGCGCTCCGAGCTGCACAACGGCGACGTGGTCGAAATCATCACGGCCTCGGTCTCCAGTCCCAACCCAGGCTGGCTCGGCTTTGTGCGCACCGGCAAGGCTCGCTCCAAAATCCGTCATCACCTCAAGACCATGGCACTGGCGGAATCGCAGGAGCTGGGTGAAAAAATGCTGACGCAGGCCTTGCGTGCGGAAGGCATCGAAAGGGAGCGCATCCCCGAGGACGACGAAGCCCATCAGGCAACCTGGGAAAAAATCCTGCGCTTTACCGGCAACCGCTCACGTGCCGATTTGCTCACCGACATCGGGCTGGGCAAGCGTATCGCAACCATGGTGGCCAAGCGCATTGTGACCTTGCTGGCAGAAACCGGCGAAAAACCCGACGCCCTGCTGATGAGCCGTGAACGCTATACCGCCCATGAGTCGGTATCACAGGGTGCGCTGCTGCTTGATGGCAGTGAGGGCGCCTCGGTGCAGTTTGCGCCCTGTTGTCGGCCCATCCCGGGCGATGGCATTGTCGGCTACCTGGGCCGGGGTGAGGGGCTGGTCGTGCATACGGACGACTGCGCCGTGGCCAAGCGCCTGCAGCACCGCGACAGCGAGCGCTTCATTGCCGTGGACTGGTCCGACGAACCGGTGCGCACATTTGAGACCAATCTTCTGGTGACGGTGGCCAACGGCAAAGGAGTTCTGGCCCGGGTGGCCGCCGCGCTGGCCAGCGCCGAAGCCGACATCACGCATGTTGATATGGGGCAGGAAGCCGCGCAGGATGCAACCGACCTGCGCTTTGGGGTGGCGGTGCGGGACCGTGTTCACCTGGCATCGGCGCTGCGCAGCGTCAAGCGCACCCCCTCCGTGCTGCGGGTGCAGCGCGCCAAGGCGGCGGGGTGAAATTGGCCCCCACGCTTGCTCACTTCGTGTAGCCGCTGCCCCCCGAGGGGGCCGCTGCGCCTGCGGCCCGGCTAAGCCGGTTCCGCGGCCCCTGCTGGGCTGGAGAGCTGCCACTTGGCCCCCACGTTCGTTAACCTGTAGCTCTGTGGCCTCGATGTGACATTGCAGGGGTAACGTTTCTGCGTTTTACTGCTTGAGGTCCTCGCGGGCATCGGGCGCTGGATAGTCCACCTTCAGCACTTCGAGCACCTGCAGGCCCTGGGGCGTGACCAGGTTCACTTCATCACCCACCCGTGATTTGAGCAGCGCCCTGGCCGCCGGAGAAATCCAGCTGATTTGCCCCAAGGCGCTGTTGGCTTCATCAATCCCCAGAATGGTGACGGTACGCTCCTCGCCCCTGTCATCGACATAAGTCACGGTGGCGCCAAAAAACACCTGGTCGCTGCCATGGTGGATGGAGGGGTTGCTGATCTCGGCGATTTCCAGCCTTTGCGTCAAAAACCGGATGCGCCGGTCAATCTCGCGCAGGCGTTTTTTACCGTAGTGATAGTCCCCGTT
Organism: Polaromonas sp. JS666; assembly: GCF_000013865.1. NCBI lineage: Bacteria > Pseudomonadati > Pseudomonadota > Betaproteobacteria > Burkholderiales > Comamonadaceae > Polaromonas > Polaromonas sp. JS666. The sequence continues at coordinate 1,372,670 of NC_007948.1, read as the reverse complement.
TTCAGACCGGTCACCATTGCTGGCAGCCCAGTGAACAATCTCCACGACCTTGGGACGTTCGTTGTCGATCAGGTCGAGCAATTCGGCGCGCAGGCGCTCGTAACCCACCGGCGTGATGTAATTCTTGCCGCCCGCAGGCAGTGGCGCAAGCGCCAAGTCTTCGTCGTCCTGTTCGGTTTCCCGGGTGAAAGCTTTGCTCATGGCCTGACCAGAATAGCACTGAGGCGCTGAGGCTGCTGATCCACAGCAAAAATGACCGGCGAAAAAACGAAAAAGCCTGCAACTTTCGTTGCAGGCTTTCGTTTTTGGTGCGGCTGGCAGGAATTGAACCCACGACCCCTTGGTTCGTAGCCAAGTACTCTATCCAACTGAGCTACAGCCGCGTAGCTTAAGATTATAGCATGGCCAAATGCGTGCCTTGAGGCCGCGCCGCGTAACTTGTTTAAAAACCACCGGTCGATCCCGGCAGGCGTCCGGGATCGCAGCCGAAACTCAGTCGCTCATATCGCTCATATCGCTCATTTCACGAACTGGTTGAGCTGAATAATCGGCAGTAGCACCGCCAGCACGATCAGCATCACCACCAGCCCCATCGCCACTATGAGCAGCGGCTCCAAAATGGTGGCCAGTGCCATGGCGCGCCGCTGCACTTCGTTGGACAGCTGCAGGGCGGCGCGCTGCAGCATCACGGGCAGCTGGCCCGTCTGCTCGCCCAGGCGCGCAAACATGCTCACCAGGCCGGGAAAGCGTTTTTTCTGCGCCAGCGCCGAGGCCAGTGGAGCACCCTCGCGCACCAGCAGGAGGGCATCGAGCGCGTCAGCGCGCATGGCACGGTTGGACAGGGTTTCGGCAGCCGCCTGCAAGGCCTTGAGAATGGGCACGCCCGCGCCAGCCAGCATGGCCAGCGTGCTGGCAAAGCGCGCCGCGTTGTAGTCACGCGAGAGCCGTCCGACCAGCGGCAGGGTCAGGGTTCTGGCGTCGAATTTCTCGCGGAAACCTTCGTTTCTCAAGGCCAGACGGATACTTGTCACTATCAGAACAAGAGCACCCAGCAGCGCCCATCCATAGCTGCGCACAAAGCCGCTGATGGCCAGCATGGCCACGGTAAGGAAAGGCAGCGCCCGCTTGGTGCCCGCAAAGACGCTGGCCACCTGCGGCACCACATAGCCGACCAGGAACATCACGATCACGATGGCCACCAGCGTCACGATAGCCGGGTACAGCGCCGCGCCTATGAGTTTGGCCTTGAGCGTCTGGCGCTCCTCCAGGTCGTCAGCCAGACGTTCAAGCACCAGGCCCAGGTAGCCGGTTTGCTCCCCCGCGCCGATGACGGCGATGTAGATCGCCGAGAATTCGCCGGGGTGGTGCGACAGCGCCCGGGCAAAGCTCGCCCCGCCGTTCACCTCGGCGCGCAGGGCGGCCACCAGGTTGCGCTGCTTCTCGTCCTCGGCTTCGTCGGTCAGCGCGGTCAGCGCACGCTCCAGCGGCAGGCCGGACGAAACCAGCCCGGCGAGCTGGCGCGTCCAGATCGTCAGGTTCGCGGTATTGAAGACGCGGCCGCCAAACAAGGGCGTCTGCAGCAACGAACGGGGGATGCCCGGGCCAGCGCTGCCGCTCACCGGCTCGACAACCAGTGGCACCAGCGCCTGCGTGCGCAGCAGGCCGCGCGCTGCCTTGGCCGTGTCAGCCTCGATCACCCCCCGGCGGAGCTTGCCGTCGTTCTGCATGGCCTCAAAAGAATAGGCGGGCATGATGGCTTGGCGCAGTATTCGGGCCGGTGCGGGTTCAGTCGGGGGTCACGCGCAGCAACTCCTCGCGCGAGGTGACGCCGGCGGTGACCAGCCGCTCACCGTCGTCGCGCATCAGCATCATGCCCGCCTGCAGCGCGGCTGCGCGAATTTCTGCCTCAGACGCGCGGTTGTGAATCTGGGCGCGAACAGCGTCATCGGTCACCAGCAACTCAAAGACGCCCGTACGGCCCGCGTAACCGGTATAGCCGCAATGCTCGCAGCCGGCGGCCAGGCCCGGACCTGCCGAAGAAGCATGGCAGTAGGTGCACCGCTTGCGCACCAGCCGCTGTGCCAGCACGCCGAGCAGGGACGAACTCAGCAAAAAGGGCTCCACACCGATATCGGTCAGGCGCGTCACGGCACTGGACGCATCATTGGTGTGCAGCGTGGCGAGCACCAGGTGGCCGGTCAGCGAGGCCTGTATGGCGATCTGCGCGGTCTCAAAATCCCGGATCTCACCGATCATGATCACGTCCGGGTCCTGGCGCAGGATGGCGCGCAGCGCCTTGGCAAAGCTCAGGTCTATCTTTGAATTGACCTGCGTCTGCCCGATGCCCGCAAGCTCGTACTCGATGGGATCTTCGACCGTCATGATGTTGCTGGCGCTGGCATCGAGCCGCTGCAAGGCAGCATAAAGGGTGGTGGTTTTACCCGAACCCGTGGGGCCGGTGACCAGGATGATGCCGTGCGGCTGGGCGATCAGGTGTTCGAAACGGTGAAGCACATCACCCTGCATGCCGACCGACTCCAGGCTCAGCTTGCTCTCGCTCTTGTCCAGCAGGCGCAACACGGCGCGCTCACCGTGGGCGCTGGGCAAGGTGCTCACACGCACGTCCACCGCTCGCGTGCCAATGCGCAGGCTGATGCGGCCATCCTGCGGAAGGCGTTTTTCCGAAATATCCAGGTCCGCCATGATCTTCAGGCGCGAGATCAGCGCGGCGTGCAGCGCCCGGTTGGGCTGCACGACTTCGCGCAGGGTGCCGTCCACGCGAAAACGCACGCTCGAATGCCGCTCGTAAGGCTCGATGTGGATGTCGCTCGCGCCGTCGCGCGCGGCCTGTGTCAACAGCGCATTGAGCATGCGGATGATGGGCGCGTCATCGGAGGTTTCCAGCAGATCCTCGACCGCCGGCAACTCCTGCATGATGCGCGACAGGTCGGCGTCGGACTCCACCTCGCTCACCACGGCGGCCGCACTCGACTCCCCTGCCGCGTAGGCGGCGCTGATGCGCTGGGTCAAGGTTCCCGCGTCGGCGCACTGAAGGACCAGCGCGGGGCTGTGCGCCGCGAACTTGCGCATCACTTCACCCAGGGCCGCAGGGTCGGGCCGGGCCGGATGCCACAGCGTCAGCGCATGGCCATCGTCTTCCAGCAGCAGGGTATTGCTGCGGGCAAAGGCGTAAGGCAATGGGTAGCGCATAGGGGTTTACTGGTTCGGGTTTACTGGCCCGGGGCGGGCACGAGCGGGGTTGCGACGGGCGGCGGGGTGACAGTCGGCACTGCCGGCGGTGCTTCTGGTGATGCGGCAGGCGGCACGACGGAGCTTGCGGCAGCCGGACGCAGCGGCGGCAGCACCGCTGACTCATTGACAGGTACCACCACGCTGGACGCGGGCTGGGCATCTTTTTGCACGGCTCGCATCAGGTCATAGCGGTCCATGGACAGGCTTTCGCTGGACGGCGCATCGCGTACCACCACCGGCCGCAGGAACACCATCAGGTTGGTCTTTTTGCGCGAGCGTGTTTCCCCCTTGAAGAGGTGACCCAGTATCGGAATATCACCCAGGCCCGGCACTTTTTCCACGTTTCCCGAGTATTCGTCCTGCAGCAGGCCACCCAGCACCACGATGGCGCCATCATCCACCAGCACGTTGGACTCGATCGATCGCTTGTTGGTGATCAGGCCGGTTGCGGAGTTGATCGATGAAGGCTGCACGCTGCTGACTTCCTGGAAGATCTGCATTTTCACGGTGCCATTTTCACTGATCTGGGGTTTTACCCGCAGCGTCAGGCCCACATCTTTTCGTTCGATGGTCTGGAACGGATTGACTGAACCGGCACTGGTGTTGGCGTTGGTGTACTGGCCGGTGATAAACGGCACGTTCTGACCAATCACGATACGCGCCTCCTCGTTGTCCAGCGTCAGCAGGTTGGGAGTCGAAAGGATATTGCCGGCGCCATTGGCCTCCAGGAATCGCGCCAGGAATCCCAGCACATACACGCCGTTGGTCAGATGCGCCACGCCAAGGTTGGCCCCCGTGGATGGCGCGATGACGCCGGCGGCAGCCTGGGTGGCGAGGGTGATGATATTGGTGCCGCCGATGTTGAAGTTGGTACCCAGCAAGCCGATGTTGTTGTCGCCTTTTTTACCCAGCGCGCCCTGGAACTGGATGCCAAACTCGGCAGCCTTGTCGGCATTGACCTCCGCGATCAGGCTTTCAACGAAGACCTGGGCGCGCCGCGCGTCAAGTTTGTCGATCACCGCACGCAGCTGGCGATATAGCGGCTCGGGCGCGGTAATGATCAGTGAGTTGGTGGACGGGTCGGCCTGGATCTGCCCGCCGGTGGATGGCTGGCTGCTGGTGAGGGTGGCGGTTGCGGCGCCTGCCGCTGCGACTGATCCGGGACCAGGCAGCGGGGCACCGGTTACCACGGGGCCCGCCGCAATGGCGCCGAGGGTGTTTGCCGCCATGGCGGCCCGCAAGGTGGTCGCCAGCTTGGTGGCATCGGCGTTCTTCAGGTAAACCACATAAATATTGCCGCTGGCAGGATCCGCGCCGCTGCCACCGATCGCGGCCTGATCGAGCCTTTCCACCAGCGTCCTGACCAACGCCAGGCGCGCCGGATTGGCGGCGCGCAGGATCAGCGAGTTGCTGCGCGGCTCGGCCAGCAGCGTCGTCCTGAAGGACGTATCGGCCTGGCCCGGAGCGACGCCCCCCGCTCCGGCGGAGTCGATAAGGCGGGAAACCAGCGGTGCCAGGTCGGTGGCGATGGCGTGCTGCAGGCGGATGACTTCCACGCCCGTGGCATTCGCCACATCGAGGGCCGCGATGATGGTGCCGATGCGCTGCAGGTTGTCTGCGTAATCGGTGATGATCAGCGAATTGTTCCCCGGGTTCACATTGATGGTGTTGTTCGGGCTGATCAACGGGCGCAATACCGGCACCAGGTTGTTGGCCGTCTCGTGATTGAGCCGGAAAATCTGGGTGAGGATCTGCCCGCTCGCGGGCGGCACGCGACCGGCGGACACAGTGCCGCTTTGCAGCTTGGCATCCGCCTCCGGCACCACGAGGTACAGGCCGGACGACTCCACCAGCGCAAAGCCCTGCGTCCGCAACTGGGCGGAAAACTGCCGCAGCGCCTGCGCCGGCGTCACAGGCGAGCTGGTCACCAGCGTCATCGTGCCCTTGACACGCGGATCGACCACCACATTGCGGCCGGTAATGACCGCCATGGTGCGCGCCACGGCTTCGATTTCCGCGTTGGCGAAATTCAGGGTGACCGGGCCACCCGGCCGCACTGCGCCGTTGGCCGGCGCCGGGCTGGTTCGCGGTGTTTGGGCATGCAATGGCCTCCCATCCCCTGCAAAAAGAACACAAACCGCTATCGAAACGACAGCAATCGGAAACCTGGGCAATGTGGCCAGGGTTGAGAGCACATGGGCTTGGGTCTGGATGTTTGTCATACTTCTTAACCCCAGGTAATGATGGAACGACTGCCGTCACGGCGCCCGATGATGTTCAGCAGGTTGGCCAGTGCCGCTTCATGCTCAGGCTGGGCGCTGGCCACCCCCTCAAAACGCAGATGTGAACCCACCCAGCGCCCACTGCCACTTAATTGCAGGCTTCCCTCGAGCGTAGCAAGTTCCAGTGAGGTTGTGTTGCCTCCGATGAGAGTCATACGGTAACTCCCCATGGGTTTGAGGGTAGACAGGCGCGACGACAGGCTCAGCGCCGTCAACTCGGCGCGTCCCGACACCACCGTCCGGCCCCCGGTCCATTCCAGGGAAAGGTTTTGCGTTACGAGCCGCAGGCTGCCCTCGGCCTGCACTGTGTTCCAGGGGGTACCCAACCCCGCCAGGATGGCCGCCGGCCATTGCGTTGCGCCATCGGCCACCTGCAGGATCACCCCGCCCCGGCGCGGGGCCAGTCGCCCCCGCAGCGGCGTGGGCGTGCAGCAGTCGGCGGTCACTTGCAGGTTCAGGGCCAGCAAGCCGGGACGCAGATGCCAGTCCACACGCCCCGGCAGGATAGCGCTGTCACGACTGCCGGCACCCCCCGTCAGCAGCAGCCTTGCCGAGCCGGTCCAGACCGTACCGCGCGCCTCGATCAATTCAACCCGCCCCAATGTGGCCCCGGACACGGCCGCGGCCAGCCAGGCCGCCGGCGCGTACACGAGTAAAGCCGTAACCAACCCGATCAAAGCTCCCGAAAGCGCCCAACGCCATGGTGCAACTTCGGCAGGATGGCGGGAGGAGGCTCGGGGGCGCAACACGGTGGGATTCAGACTTGGTTTGAAGGCGTGAAGCAGAGAGATGATCGAATGAAACGGGACCGGCCTACTGCACCGGAAGCCTCAGTACCAGCATGCCGTCCCACGCGGCCGGACCGGCCGGGTTGGAGGCGTTGCGCACCAGGCGCGCCTCATCCGGGATGGCGCCCGCATTCGCTCGTGCCTGGGCCAACCATTGGGCCAAAGCATCGGCCGGCGTGTTGCGCAGCGTGACGGTGGCGCGGTCGCCCACCACACTCAGCTGCGCAGACGCGCCCAGAAGCTTCACCGAAGCCTGGAGCGCGCGCAGCGCATCGTCACGGCTGATCCTGGGCTGCGACTGCAGGGCCTGAGCCTGCGCCCGCAGGCCCTGCATTTTCTGCCACTGCGCATCCAGGCTGCGCTGCTGCGCCTCAGCCTGGCGCAAAGTGCGCAACGGGGGCGCCATCAGCCCCCACCAGAGCAATGCCAGCCCCACCAGCAACGCAACGCTGCGGAGCAAGGTTTGCTCGCGTTGGCCAAGTGCATGCCAGCGCGCCTGAAGAGGGGCCAGGGCATCGGCGATTTTCATGGGGCCAGCTCCTGCTTGATGAACATGGTGTCGCCTTCCGCCCGCGCGCTGTAGCCCTGGCCCTTGAGCTGGACGGACAGGGTGGACGCTTCCTCGGGACCGAGTTGCAGGCCCTTGATGCGGGCCTCGCCAGCCACGAATTCAATGGCGCCCGCGGTCCGGCCGTGAGCCATGGTTGCGCCCAGCGCCGCCAGAATGGCCTCCAGATCGCGCCCCGAGGCGGCTCCGGTGGCCTGCCGCAATGCCGCCACCTCACGCTCCATTTGAAGCGGCGCATCCACCACCACCTTGACGTTCGGAAAGGTCTGCATCAGGGTGTCCTTGACCGCCGCACGCCGGGCCTGCAGCGCCGATTGCTCTTTCCAGGCCCAGGCATTCAAACCGATCAGATTGGCCAGCAGCAGCAGCGCAGCGCCCCACCGCGCCGGTCGCCAGGCGGGCGATTGCCACAGCTCGCGGCCCACGCTGGACAGGCGTTTGACCGTGCGCGCGCGGCTCGAGGAGGCGAGCTCAAACTGCGCCAGGTCCCAGGGCGAACGGGCGGCCTCCAGCCAGCGCTGGGGCCGGGTCATCACGCCGACCTTGCGCTGAAGCACCTGCTCGGCCAGTGCGGCCACGCCGGGTTCAGCCAGGGCCTGAAGCTCTTCATCGGATTCACTGGTGACCGGGATCAGGGTCATCGCTGCGGCGTTCAGGGGAAGTAGCATCACGCCCGCTGCAACATCGCCGGTAACCAGCAGCTGCGGCAGGTCGGCCTCACCCACAGCGTGCAGGTACAGAGGGCCAGGCGCCGGGGCAAACTCCGGCACGATGCGGGTGACCGGACGTTGCGCGAGTTCCAGCGCCTGCAGGTGCCCACGCAGCCAGTGCTTGTCACAAACAGCGACCCAGGCCTGTCCACCGGCAACGGCACCCGGCGCCAGGGCCAGATGCAGTTGCTCCGGCTCATCCAGCAGCCGGTCTTCGAGCAGGCCTTCCAGGATGGAGCGCAGCCGCGGTGAGCCCATGCCAACGCCCTTGGGCAACTCGACCAGATGCCACGACAGCAACCCCACGGGCACGACGGCGATCACCTCGCCGCCGCGCTCGGCGCCCGGCAGCAGGGCCAACGGCACACTGGCGTGGTCCGTCATCGTTCGACCGTCGTGCGTGCGTACGTAGTCATAGCTTGCCGCAGCACCGGGTGCCGCCAAGGGGAGATAAACGATCAGTGTGCTCATGGGCAAAGACCCCGGTTCATTTCATTGTAGGGTAGCGTTTTGACTATGAATACCCCAACGTACCCTCAACGTACCCCGACCGCGGCCGGATGCAATGGATGCAATTCTTCTCTGCGTCTCAGCGGCGGGCCACGTCTGTCACCGTGACAACGCCCCGGTCGCGCCGGAGCGTGCGCACCGTCAGGCCGTCGCGCTGCAGCACTGAACGCTCCTGGACCTCCGTCTGGTCGAGCCGCAATCTGCCGCGTACTTCAAAAAACCGGGAGGCCACCGCGTGCTGGCCGTCATTGAACGCCCCGCTTGGGCCACTGTGTTGCTGATTGGCATCGGCCAGCGTTCGAAAGTGGCTGCGCGCACGCGCGGCCACCAGCTTTTGCGCTTCAGCCATCTCCAGCCCGGCTGTACTGGCATAAATAACTTCGGCGCTGGCGGTATTGAGGTTGACAGGGGTACGCACGGGCAGCAGCGTGATGTAGGGTTCCAGCGCGGCAAGCGTCTCCGGGGCAAGCCCCAGCCAGACCAGTTGCTCGACCCGCTGGGGCATCAGGGGCGTCAGCTGGGTAGGCGCCTGAGCGCCGGCTTGCGAGGCCTGCAGCAGTTGGCTGGCCAGAGTATTCAACTGCTGGACTGGCAAACCCAGCAACTCGAACAGCCGGCCAAAGCTGACCATGGCGGGTTCCGAAATCGCGTTGCCTGCAACCAGGTTGATCACGTTGAGCCTGCCCTGCAAGTCGCTCACCTGGCCGGAAAGAAACGCTTCGCGCTCGGTCTCGCTGGCATTCTTGTCAATGGCCAGAAAGCTCGACAGCCGCGCCTCATTCAAGGGCACGGCCCACGGCTCAGCCAGGTGGTCCGCTCCGCCCGCACGGGCATCCTCACGCAGGATCAGGCGCGTCCAGTCCAGGGCGCCCGTCAGAATCCATGCCGACTGCACCCGGGCACGCTCAGCCGCCTCCACTTCCACACTGCGCCACTGCTGCCAGAGCGCCGCCGCGGCAAAGGTAGCCACCAGTGTCACGGTGAGCATGGCACTCAGGAGCGCCGCACCCGACTCGAGAGCCATACGCAGCGAGCGAGCGTGGGGACTCTCCACCCCAGCAGGAGCCGCGGGACTGGCTTTGCCAGACCGCAGGCGCAGCAGCCCCCTCGGGGGGCAGGGAGCTACACGCAGTGAGCAACCGTGGGGGCTCTCCACCCCAGCAGGGGCCGCGGGACTGGCTTTGCCAGACCGCAGGCGCAGCGGCCCCCTCGGGGAGCAGGGAGCTACACGCAGTGAGCAACCGTGGGGGCTCTCCACCCCAGCAGGGGCCGCGGGACTGGCTTTGCCAGACCGCAGGCGCAGCGGCCCCCTCGGGGGGCAGCGCAGTACACGCAGTGACAAGCGTGGGGGCAATATCCACCGGTTCAAGATTTTTCGCTTCCGAAAGTTGGGCGCACCCAGTCAACGGTGAGCTTGCCGCTGATCGCCTGACCGGGCGGCAGGGTCAGCACCAAGCGGATGCCGTCGGGCACCACAGTCTGCTGGGACACCAGTTGCAAGGCCGCCGGCGGGGTCATGGCCGTCCCCCGGCTGCCGTCGCTGGACTGCGGATTGGTCCACGCGTCGCTGCGGAAATAAAAGAGCTGCCAGTCTTCCAGCGGCGTCACAGGCACTTCGCGCGCGCGATCCTCGGTGCTGGCGTTTTGCGCCCAAAGCGCCGCCCGGCTCCAGGACTCGTTCCAGTCGGCGGCCGTACTCAGCACCGGCGACTGCCAGCGCAGCCACTGCCCCCCAGCCGCATCGATGCGGCGGGTCCATGCCACCACCAGAACGCCCTCGCCGCCCGAGGCCGTGCGCCGCGTCATGCGCAGCACGCGGCCATCCCAATCCAGGTTGCTCACACGGGGTAGCTGGGCCAGCGCATCCAGATCGACTTTCCATTGCGCAAGGCCGGCCTGCAGGGTCAGCACCTCGTCGGCACGCTGGCTGGTCTGCGCCTGCGCGCGCGCCATCCCATCGAGGCCGCGCCAGCTAAGCACGGCCAGCAGCGCCATGACCGTGATGGCCACAAGCATCTCGATCAGTGTGAAGCCGCTGCTCCGGACTTGGGTTCGCGTGGGATGCATCTGCATGGCTCAATAGCTCAATAGCGCGTGACCACCGTGGACAGCTTGAGAACCGGCGTGTTGCCGTCGCTCACCTGCGCATCCACGCGCCGGAATTCAGGGTTGGGTGTGGGCCGCACCGACAGCGTGACCTGCAGGCCGCGTCCGGCCTGCTCGCAGGCCTCCGTGCTGTCGCCGACGCCAGGCATCTGCCGCAACAGGCGAACCTTGACCAGCTGGTTTTCTGCGCACAAATGCGCGAGCAAAACGTCGGACTGGCGCCGGGCGTTGTTGGTCAGGGCGCTCGTAGCCTGAGAGCCGGCTGCGAGGGCGACCGCCACAATGCCCAGGGCCACCAGCACTTCTATCAGCGTGAAGCCCGCCGATGGACGGCGTGCCTGTGACCGTGGCAAGGACCGATGCGGCGTCATGGCTGCACCGGCCCCTGGACAGTAAAGGGACGCAGCCCGTCGGTGGCTACGCGCAGGGTGCGATCAGACTGGCTGACGCTGAAAAGCTCCACCGCCTGCGGGCCGATGATGGGCTCGGGTCCGAGCTGCACGCTGGGGCTGCCGCGAACCATCGTGCCTTCGGCCAGCCACCTGCCGGGTAAAGCCTCGGACGGCAGGCCTTCGAAGCGAAAACCCTCGGCAGTCGCGTGCCAGTACACCGCTACACCGTTTGCACGCGACTGCGCGCGGGCAGACTCGAACAGGACCGCCAGCCGCAGCGCCTCGCGCTCCAGCGTGGTCTGGGCGTTGTCGCGCAGCGCCAGCGTCACGCCGGCCGTGGCCAGTGCCATGATGGCCACCACCACGAGGAGTTCGAGCAAGGTAAATCCCCGGTTGCGGAGATTGCGGGCACGGGCTCCCGGGGCAGCACGTGCAGGGACGGGAATGGAGGCAATATCGCTATTGCCAGCTGCCGATGTCAGCATCTTTGCCTTCACCGCCGGCCTGGCCGTCGGCCCCCAGAGACATGACGTCGACTTCCCCTTTGATGCCGGGGTTGAGGTACTGGTAAGGACGGCCCCAGGGATCGTTGGGCAGCTTTTCCACGTAGGGTTTCCAGTTGGCCGGAATCGGCCCGCTCGTGGGCTTGACGATCAGCGCCTGCAGGCTCTGCTCGGCGGTAGGCATGCGCTGGTTGTCCAGCTTGTAGAGCCTGAGCGCCTGGCTCAGGTTGTTCACATCGGTTCTGGCCGCCATGACACGCGCATCATCGGCACGGTCCAGCACATTGGGAACAATCAGCGCCGCCAGCACACCAATGATGACCAGAACGACCATCAGCTCAATCAGGGTGAAACCAGCCTGCTGGCTACGGCGCGCGAAAAACTTGAGAGAGGTCATGGTTGGGATGTCGGTAGACCAGTGTGCTTCCATCATAATCTCTGTGTGGTAATACTTTCACAAAGCAGGCTGGGCTTGCGGGCCATTACGCTGGTAGTCTGGGCACTCGCTGCTGCGAGCCTGGTGTACTGGGGACTGCGGCTGGCCCCCGGACGCGGTGTGGCCGAGCCGGTGCCCGTCACCTCAGTGAGCCCCGCTTCCCTCGATCCGCTAGCCGTCGCGCGCGTGCTGGGCGCAGCAGCCCCAACACCCTCGCCACAAGTCAGCATGGCCAGCCGGTTTTCCCTCCATGGCGTAGTGGCCGGCTCCCCCGGCGGAGGCGCCGCACTGATCGCCATCGACGGCAAGCCGGCGCGGCCATTTCGTGTGGGCAGTGAAGTCGAAGAGGGCCTGATCCTGCAGTCGACGGCAGCGCGTCAGGCCACACTGGGCGCCACGCGCAACGGCCCGGCCCTCCTAACGCTCGACATGCCACCGCTCACGCGATGATCCGGGTAGCCTCGAACCAATGGCTTGCAGCGCTTGTGTTGCAAGTCATTTCTGTCATTTCCGTCATTTCTTTTTCTGTGCTTTGGTGGCTGCAGGGCGTGTTGGACTTGCACCAGACTCGCTGCAACACCGGCCGCATCGACTGCATCGGTTCCACCGGGCTGGCCTGAAAGCCGCCGGGAACGACGAACTTCAGAGTAATATTTAAATGGTAATGCCGCAACACTTAGAAGTTGGAAGTTAGAAGTCTGCGGCTCCGACTTTGAGGGTACTCCTATGCGTCACGTCAGCCGGTTGGAGGCGCCGCTAAAGGCATTCGCTGCTCTCACAATCTTTTCCGCCTCGGCGGTAACCTTATGGACGGCGTCAGCCTTCTTGAGCACTCCGGCCTTTGCGCAGCGCGAGGCCGCAAGTACCTTTGCGTTGCCTGAAGAACTCAAACCTGTGTTGTCAGAACAAGTCTCCAGAAAGCTTCTGGATTCAACGAAGCTTTCGGGCATCCGTCCAAAGATGGGCTACCGCGGAACCCTTGAAGGTGTCCTGACCATGGTGTCAATGTCCGCCAAGCGTTCACGGGAGTACGAATGCACGGTGACCTCCGGCGGCTTCAATCTTTGCGCGGTAGCGACGACACGACATGACAGCACGTCCGGGAAGCAGCAGGAACTGACGGCGCTGGCAGGCCTCCTTCGCGTGGCTGTCGCCACGACCGACGAGGACAAACCTCCGCTCTATGCCCATGTGCTTACCGACTTTTCCATCAACGGCAATCTGCGGACTTTGGAGACGGTGGGGAACCGGCTGTCGCTTCAGGAAAGTTATATCTCCAGCATTCTTGTCGACGACAAGCTGGAAAGTATCGAATGGGAAGAAAGCAAGGTTTGCATCAACCGGGGCGCCAGGGCGGTTCCCGAGGAATGGACGCCCTTTGGGTTGGCGTATACCTACGATTGCAAGTCCGTGGGGCAACGCAAAGAGCCCCATGTTTCACCGTCCATCAGACGGAACTTCGAACTGGTCTTCCTGTCGCGCGGCCGAAGGTTTGTGGAACCGTTCGTGGTGGATGTGAACGAGAGTCCCTCCGTGATATTCGCCCGCACCTCGCGCTCGGGTTTTACCCCCTCCTGGGCGAAGTAGACGAGCAACCGAAACCTGGCTCGCGCGATATCCAGTTTTGTAGAAACAAACCCTGCTTGTAGAAACGCCCCAGACCCGAAACCGGGGCTGAGGCGCAAATACACTGGTAGGGCGTGTTGGACTTGAACCAACGACCAAAGGATTATGAGTCCTCAAATACGCTGTCCAGCCGTGTTTGCCTCTGTTTTCCCCTGTCGCCGCCTGTTGAAAAAACCCTTGAAAATCAACGCCTGAAGGCGTATCCTTTGTCTGTGCCTGTCGACGTCTGTCCATCTGTGACCAGCGGTCATACAGACACCATACAGACACCAGACAGACACCAGCGCAACCAAAGGACTGCGAACAGACACGAAGGGGAAGGTCATGACAACCTGGACGATCAAGACGGTCGATGCAGCGATCCGCAAGGCGAAGAAGGACGAGTGCGATGTGTGGCTCACCGAGGCGCGCCCGCGTGGCGAAGGCAGGCTGCGGCTGCGTGCGCGACCGGGTGGTCATGTCCTCTTCTACTTCCGCTACTCGTGTGAAGGCACACAGCACCAGCTCGACCTTGGCACTTACGACGAGAGCGGTCGCGCCGGCCTCACGCTCGGCGCCGCGCGCGCGAGCGCGGGAGAGCTGTCAAGGCTTTACCAGAGCGGCGTGCGCAATCTGCACAGCCATCTGGCACACGAGCGCGCTGCGCAGCGGGCACTGATCGAAGCCGCAGCCGCAAAGCGCAGGGAAGATGAAAAACAGGCTACGGCCGGTTCGCTGCAGGCGCTGCTCAAGGGCTACACGCAGCACCTGGAGCGACAGGGCAAGATGTCGGCCAAGGAAGTGGGCAACCTGTTCAAGCTTCACGTGTTCGAGGCACATCCGCAACTCACCGCAAAGCGCGCGTCGGAAGTCGTGCAGCAAGACGTGAGCGCCACCCTGGCCGGGTTGATCAACCAGGGTAAGGGACGCACGGCCGCGAAACTGCGCAGTTATCTTTCCGCAGCATTCACAGCGGGCTTGCAAGCCGAAGGCGACCCGACAATCCATCCATCGCTGCACGGCTTTGCCCTCAAGATGAATCCGGCCGCACTGGTGCCGGCGAAGTCGCTCAGACAGTTCAATCGGGAGCGCGAGCGGGCGCTGAACGAGGACGAGCTGCGCGTCTTCCTGAAGGCGCTCGACGAGCGGCCGGGCCTTGCCACCGACGCGATCAGGCTCACGCTTTACCTGGGCGGGCAACGCCTGGCACAACTGCTGCGGCTCAAGCCCGCGCAGTTTGATCCGGATGGCCCTGCTGTCACGCTGCTCGACCCCAAGGGGAAACGTCTGCAGCCACGGCTGCATGTGCTCCCGCTGACCGACCCCGCCCTGGCAATCGTCGAGCGCCTGATGCAGGCGAACGCCGACCATAAGTACCTGATCAGCAGCCGGGGCAAGGTGCCGGTGCGCGTCGAGACATTGAGCAAGCGGGTCCACGAAATCAGCACGGCCATGGTGAAAGCGAAGAAGGCACGTGCACCGTTCCAGATGTGCGATCTGCGCAGGACATGCGAGACGATGCTGGCCCGCATGGGCGTGTCACGCGACACGCGCGCCCAACTGCTGAGCCACGGCCTCAGCGGTGTTCAGCAAAAGCACTACGACCGCTACGACTACATGCCCGAGAAGCAGCGCACGCTGAAAGCCTGGGCGCGAAAGCTCGATGCGATTGCGAAGGGCGAGGCGCCGGGCAAGGTCGTGCCGCTGCGGAGGGGGTGAGCCATGAAGCCCGTCAAGAAAACATTGCTCGACACCGAGCCTGAGCCGAGCGACGCCGAGCGCGTTGACGCGTTCCTGGAGGGGCTGAAGGAAAAGCGGCGGCGGCTGCGCGCCGAGCTGGTGGACGAGGCAGCGGCGGATGAAGCATTCCGCCGCGAACTGCTCGAAGTGCTCCAGATACTCGGCGAGGGCAAGCGTGGGCGGGTCGCGCCCTCTGCGCGGCTCGACTATGTCAAGGCACTCTGCGAGGCCGGTTTCACGAAGAAGGAAGTCGTCGAACTGATCAGGCGCCTGTACGGCGGTTCCGAGCGACAGGCCGAGCGCGACTTCGAGAAACAGAAGGCCCCGGCGAAACACTAAGTCCCAACCGACGGCACCGACACAAATGCGCATTTGTGCGGCGCTGCCAATTAGCGTTTTTGGCGCGTGCGGGTGGATGATCAGCCCATGTTTTGGTAAACATGGAGTTGACGAAATGGAAACTTTCCCCACCCCTTCTATTGCTGACTTGACGGCGGCCGTCGAACGCGCCGTCGCGGCTGCGCTCGACAAGAAGCCCGATCGCAGGCTTTTGTGTCCCAACGCTTTTGCGGAGGCGGCCGACGTGTCGCGCGCGCTGGTTTACGAACTGATGAAAAAAGGCCTGCTGCGCTATGTGTTCGTCGGAAGCGATAGGCGCATTCCGATCGAAGAGCTTGAGCGCGTCAGGCGCGAAGGCATCGCGTGGCCGAAGGACGACGAATAAGTCAAAGAAAAGCCCCTTGCACCCTGAGGGTGGCGCAAGAGGGCCGGGAGAGCTCGTCATGAACGAAACGAACTGCGAAAATGATAGCGCAGTTGCGCCTGCCGCGCAAATGGCAGCGCGCGATGACTTAATTGCCGCCTACCTGGCCGCCGGCTTTGCGCTGGTCCCAATCCCGCACGGCCTGAAAGGCCCGCGCGCGGCGGGCTGGAACCTTCGCGAAAACGCCATCACCACAAGTGAACAAGCGCAGGCGCAGCTGAACGGGTCGTGCAACATCGGTTTGGCCCACGCCTACAGCAATCCGCCGACTTGCGCCCTTGATATCGACAACATGTCACTCGCCCGGCCTTGGTTCGCTGAGCGCGGCATTGACCTCGACGCCCTGCTGAACGCACCCGGCGCTGTGCGTATCCACTCCGGGCGGCCGGGGCGGGCTAAGCTGCTATACCGCCTGCCGCAGCCGTTGCCGTCGTGCACCCTGCCCTGGGGCGAGCTGCGCTGCGCCAGCGGCAATGGCACGACATGGCAAGACGTCCTGCCGCCATCGACCCACCCAGACACGGGACGTCCCTATGCGTGGATCGGCGACATCGCGAACATTCAGCCGATCCCTGATGCGCCGCTCAGTGCGTGGCGCCAGCAACTGGCCGCGAAAGGCCGCAAGGAACCCCACGCAGTGCCGTGCGCGCAGCGCGACGACTTACCACCGCGTTTCGCCGAGCTGCTGCACGCGGACCCCAAGCTGCGTACGCGCTGGGACGGCGAAACCGGAGGGCTCAACGATGCGAGCCGGTCCGGCCTCGACATGAGCCTGGCTTCGCTCATGGTGATGCGCGGCTTCAATGATCACGAGATCGCCACGGCATTGCGGGCCTTCGCTCACGGGAAGGCCGCGCAGGATGGCCGGGGCGACCACGATTACACTGGGCCACTGCTGGCAAAGCTGCGTGCGCAGCGCACCCTCTCGCGCAGCGAGCCGGCCTGGACCGCCCATCGGCTCGTCGCGGAAAAATTCACCGCCGAGGACGGCGCCGCTTTGCTGCTGCACTGGCGCGGCGACTTCTACGGCTGGCGCGCGGGCGCATGGCGTTCGATGGCGCCCGCCGACCTCGAAGCGGTGATCTACGCCTATCTCGGAGGCGCGCAATATTTGGGCAAGAACGGAGCCGAGCCGTTCGGCCCGAACCGCGCACGTGTCGGCGACGTGATGGCCGCGCTGCGTGCCACGGCACACCTGGCGAGCCATCACGCGCCGCCGTGCTGGCTCAATGAGCGCGAGGGCGACCCCGATGCGCGCGACCTGCTGGTGATGGCAAACGGCATCATGCACCTGCCGAGCCGCACCCTGCGGCCACATGACGCGCAGCTGTTCACAACCACGGGATTGCCGTTCGCTTACGACGCGAATGCCGAACCGCCGATGGCCTGGCTGCGGTTCCTGCGCGAGCTGTGGCCGGATGACGCCGAGTCCCGCGAAACACTGCAGGAGTTCTTCGGCTATCTGCTGACCGCCGACAGCTCGCGTCAGAAAATTTTGATGGTGGTCGGACCGAAGCGCGCAGGCAAGGGGACGGCTATAAAGGTGATGCGCGCGCTGCTCGGCGAGGCCAATTGCGTCGGCCCTACGCTCGACTCGCTGCGCACCAATTTCGGCCTGCAGCCTTTGATCGAAAAACGGCTCGCGGTTATCTCGGACGCGCGCCTGAGCGGCAGGGTCGACCAGCAGGCCCTGGCCGAGAGGCTTTTAGCAGTATCGGGCGAGGACACGTTGACGGTCGATCGGAAACACATCAGCGCCTGGACGGGCCGGCTCGGCGTGCGCTTTGTGCTGCTCACGAACGAGTTACCCCGCATCGCCGACAGCAGCGGCGCTTTGGCGTCTCGGTTCATCGTATTGCGGCTCACGCGGTCATGGCTGGGCTCCGAGGACTTGGGCCTGGCGGATCGGCTTCTGCGCGAGCTGCCTGCAATTTTGAATTGGTCGTTAAACGGTCTGGAACGACTGTGCCAACGGGGGCAATTTCGCCAACCCGCTGCGGCGTCGGAACTGGTCCGCGAGCTGGAAGACTTGGGTTCGCCAGTCGGCGCATTTTTGCGGGAATCCTGTGTCGTGACACCCGGCGCCGAGGTCGAACGTGGCCGGCTTTTTCAGGCGTGGCGTCTCTGGTGCCAAGCCCACGGCTGGGAGCACCACGGCACTGAAGCAACGTTCGGCCGCGACCTGCGTGCGGCGCTGCCGGATCTACAAACGCACCACCCGCGTGTAGAGGGCCGGCAGCGCCGTTTTTACAGGGGCGTTGGACTCGCTGACAGCTGGCAGGGAAATGGCGAAATGGGATTTTTTAATCGTTTGCGCCCCGCTGCGGGAGGGTGATGCAGGCTGATGCATGCATCTAACCATTGCAGGTTCACATTCAAATAAAGATAAATATATATACAGATTGCAATGGAGAAATGCATGCATCAGCCTGCATCAGCGGAGCAGACCAAACATGTGAAAAGGAGCCCCATGAAAAAGCCGACTCTGCTGGTACCACGCCAGAACGTGCGCGAGGTCTTGTCGCCTGACGACGCGGCCCGGCTGCTGGCGAGCGGCTCCTGGGTGCGGGTGGCAACCACCAAGCCCCCGGCGCATAGCGCAAAAAGGCAAAGAGACTTTCAGCGGCGGCGCAAAGCGGCGGGGTATCGGCAACTCAAGACCTGGCTGCCGGATACCGTTTATCAGCGGCTGATGGCGGAACGGCAGCCAGGCGAAACCCAGGCCGCGCTGCTGGAAAGGTTGCTTTGTGAGGTCTTAACCCAGCGAGCGAAGTCATGACGCGCGACGACAGTAGAAAAATTCCCACGCAACAACTCCGCGCCAATCAAGGCTTCCCGCCCGATTTGCCCCCGAAATTGCTACAAAAATAGAAGCATTTTGTGATGTTTTCTCTCTGCCAAAGGATTCATAGTCCTTTTGTCGCTGTGCCGAAAACCCAGCAATGGCGCGGCTATGGCGGCTGTGGAAGTTCTGGGGGCGGTTTCTTGGTACCTATAGGGTACCTGTTGTGAAGGAAATGAACCATGAAAAAGCCCGAATCAACCCTCCCCAGCTCAGCCCAAATCGAGCGCGAGCTCGAAGCCGTGTCACCCGAGGCGCGGGCCTGGCTCTACGCCGGCAACGCTGAGCTGAATCGCCGCCGCGCCGCCGACTATGAGCGCGGCGCCAGGGCGCGCGCGGCGCGCAGGGCCAGGGTGGTAGAGGCGGTCAAGGACGCGGCGGCCGACATCGCCGCGCCCCTGGGTGTATTGCCGCCCGAAGAGCGTGCGGGGTGGATCGAAACCCAGATCGCCACCAAGGAAGGGCATTACGGGCTCGGCAAGAAACTGCCCAGCGTGGAGTTGATCCAGGACATTTTGGACACCGAACTTCTGGACCAGAAACTTTGACACCATGTCCCCGCATCTTCAGACTAACAATTATTTTTGAGGAGTTAGTCGCATGAAAACCGCCACCATCGATGCCCCGGTTGAGCTGCAAATCAAGCCGCGTCCGCGCTTTCCGCAGCTCAAGCCCTCGCAGCTCGCCCTGGCCGAAGCAAAACGCAATAGCTGGACGGCCATCGTGACAAACGACACCACCGTCGAAGCCCTGCAGTGCGCTGACTTCTGGCCCCTGGTGGCGGACCGCCTTAGTCGCCGCGATCTGATCGAGGTTCAGCCCGAAGATAGCTCGTGGTGGGCCGAGCTGCTGGTCCGCGACTGCGGGCAAAATTATGCCGTACTTGTCCTGTTGCGAAAAATCGATCTGCCGCCACTGCATCCGCACACGGTGGACGCCTTGCCGGCCGGCCATACCTGCGAATTCTTAGGCCCCGAACGATTGTGGGGAATCCTGCGCGGCAGCGAAGTGCTGCGCGCAGAATTCCAAACCAAAGGTGAGGCGTGCATGTGGATCATTGAGGCCCTGCGATCATGAGCCCCTTCAACGACCAGGTCATGCGACACGCGCAGGCGACCGCCATCGCGCACGCCGCTTTGCGCACCCCCGTCGATGCGCTGGCCCGCCAGATCGCGGTTTCGATGAAAGCCGAGCGGCGTGCGGCCGAAGTCGAAACCGCGCTACGCTCCGCCCTTGTTCAGCAGGCGCTGTTCGAGCGGGACGTTGCTTTGTGGTTTGGCTCGGACGGTTTGGTGCGACTGGTGGACCAACAACCGGGCGGCCTTGGGGCTGCGCGTTTAAGGCTGCAGCACCCTCCCCGCGCTGGGGTGTGCCGCTACTGCCTGCTGCGCGAGGCCGCCAGCCTGGTGCCCGAGCTTGAGTCAGACGTTGATGCATACGGCCAGCTGGTGTCTGGCAGCTTCATTCATTCGCGTTGCCGCAGGGCGTGGCGTCGCCTGCAGTCTCAAGTAGGACGTATTGAAGAGGTGCCCGCATCATGAACGATTACGACGACATGCTGCCGGCCTCTCAAGGTAGTGGCGAGTTGGTGCCATACGCGCCAGCAGGACCGCTGTTGCCAAGTGCGCCCGCAGGCTCTGCCCTCGACCTTCTCGACGACCGCGCCGAACACGGCCACACCGCCGCGCCGACTGTCTTCGGGCAGCAGCTATCGCCCGGCACGTCGCCGCAGGCGGTGCAGCAGGCCATGGTGCAGATCACTGAAACCTTTGCGCGCGATATGTCGCGTGCTATCCCTGCCGCACACACGCGGTTCGCAATCGATTTATTCAAGCAGATGGCGGCCATGACCCCGGCGCCGCGCAACGTGGTCGCAACCCATAACTATGACCTGCGCAACTTGGCGTTCCTAAAAGAAGATCACGCGCTCGTGACTTTTTTTGCCAACGCCATGGCGCAGCGCGGCCTGCCGCAGTCGAGCGCATATGCAATTCTTCATTGGTATCACGCCCTTTCTGCCCGGGTGTATCAGCAGCAGTCGCAGCAACAGCAGCAGCGCACTACCGATACCTTCAGCGATTCGGAACTCGCTCAGATTGATGAACGGAGCGAAAGCGACCGGGAAGACGGGATGGACGTTTTACGCGTCGCCTGGGGGCATGAGCTTGAGCCCCGCCTGGCACTGGTGCGTCAGTACGTGAGAAACCTGCCTGCAGCGGCGCGCCAGAAGCTCGAAAACGCAGTGCTGCCTGGCGGAAAACTCGCCGCGAATGATGCGGGCGTGATACAGGCCCTGCATGCCGAAGCGGTCGGCCCGATGCCCACTGGTGGCAATCTCGCACTGGAGATTGCCGAAATAGAACACGCTCTGCGCACTGACCGCGCCCGTTACAACCGCAGCCCCCTGATGCAGGCACGTTATTTAGCGCTGCTGCACCTCCGTGACGATTCATAAGGAGATTCACCATGGCTTATTCAAGTTCATCCAACCCTGCACGCCAGATCATGTCGTTTGATCTTTCGGGCGGCGGTGGCGTGTTCGCGTATCAGAGCACGCATTCCCACAGCGAGATCGAGGCGCCAAATTTTTTCACTGGTGCCGGCCGGGGCAGCCTCTCCACGGCACACGGCGCGTGCATTGGCCTGCGGGTTGGCGACCTGTTGGTCCACGCCAGCGTCAGCACTGCGGGTTCGAGCGCGGTTACCTGGCACCGGGTCTCGTCACTTTCGACGAGCACCGGGTTTGCCGGCCCCATCAGTGCGACTGTTAGCGTGGCGTCGAGCTAATCATGGGCGTGATTCAAATCCTTGAACGCCGGCTCGTCGCCAAGCAGGCCAGGCCTTCGCCCGATGGCCTGACCGATGGCCTGGCCGGTGCGCTGCGGAAAGAAATCGCGAAGGTGGTCGAGGCCGAGGTCGCGAAGGCCCTCACCGGCCATCAGGCGGCCCTACGCGCCGCGCAACCACTACGCCCTGTGCATTCCCCTTCACCCGACCTCGAACGCCGCCTACGCGCCCTGGAGCGCCGCGCAGCCCCTCCGTTAAAGGCGCCGGAGGTTTCAATCCAAAGGGATGGCGCGGGGCTTGCGCGCGCAATCGTCATCAACGGTCAGCGTCTGCTAATCCAAAGGGACGCCAGCGGGCTCATGACGCGCTGGGTGCCGGATGACGGCAGCCATCGGCTTCCGAGCTACGGCCCGGCGCCTATTAATCGGAGGTAAAAAATGCTTTACTACAAAGGCGACGAATTTTCGACGCAGGAAGGCTGTTTCCTAGAGGCTCGCGCGCTGATCGAGGCCCTGACGTGCTTGGTGCCAGGGTTCAATCAGCTGCCCCGGACCCTTCACACCCGGGTGTGCTTTCGCTACGACGACAGCGGCAACCTCACATCCGTTTTTGTCAACACGGATGCCCCGCCCCCGGAGGGTTGAACGATGACCAGGGTCAAGACTGGCGGCCGGCAGGTCGGTACACCCAACGCCGTCACGGAACGGGTGAAAGGTGATCTGCTCGCCGTCTATAAAGCCTTGGGCGGGCGCCGCTGGCTCCTTGCCTATGCCCGCGCGCACGAGGATGAGTTCTGCAAGCACTTGATGAGGCTGGTGCCGCCACCGCGCAGCGAGACCGAGGAAGCCGAGAGCACACCGTTCGAGCCCCATGACTTGCGCGCCGTCGCAATGAGAATTTCATATGTCCTAGCGATCGCTCGCCAACAGGCCGGCTCAGCCGCGCCAGTGGACATCATCGAAGCCGCCCCTGCTCAAGCCCCCGAACCTGAGCCTGCGTCCGAACTCCCGCCGCTGGACGAGTTCCCGACCTATTCGATTCCCGACCTGCGCGGCCAGGAAGTCGTCGAGGAAACCCGAACCGAGACCCTGCAGATTTATCGCGGCGGCTCAGCCGAGCAGGGACGCTCACAGGCCCGTCCCGAGGTCATCGACGCAAGGCGCAAGGCCCATGACGGCTACCTGGCTCGTCTCGCAGCGCATCACAGGCGCAATTTGTTGTAACGTCATCGCTGGTGCTGCACCGAACGGTTCAGTTACCTATCTTCAGAGCTTTCAAGACCTCCTTTATCGGATTGGTGATGGCCTCTATTCCATCTTTGGATTTGATCCACCCAGCAAGTGTTACCGGATCATCTTCTTTGGGCTTGGACGCGTCATGATCCGGCACCCCAAAGGAGCGGTCTCCAATTTGCACTCTAAACTTATCCCTATCCGACTTATCTAAAGGCTCTATAAATGGGCCAAGTGCTTCAAGTTCAAGCGCCAACTTTCTATTCTTTTGCTCCATCTCAAAAAACCGACTTGCTTGTCGTCCGGCGTATGCTGCGAAGATGCCAAAGGTTATGGACAGGAAAACTCTAGTTGCAAGGCCTTGATAAAACTCTGCTTCTGTATGTGGTTTGCTCGCCACTTCAGCAGTTGCTTTGAATTCTGGTTGCGCCTCTTTTTTCTTATCCGAAGTGGCATTGACATTCCCTTGCAACCCGACATCAGCTTTAGGCTCAAGAACCTTCTGCTGGCCAACCCGGTCAGCCGAAGAGCCCGAACCAATTACCCCGGGAAACGCCACCAAAAAGGCGACAAAAATCAAACCAGCTAGAGCAAGGAGTGTGACGGACTCTATCGATCCAGTGGCTCATACAGTTCCTCCGTGAATTTTTGTTAAATGATTGTTCTAACAGTGGGCTGCTTGTCTTCACCGCAAAAATGTGAACGGCATCCCCATTTGGGGGATCAACCTCCGCCTTCGGGAGAATTAGCCAAGGTCCGGTCGAATGCGGGGGCTCCAGTGTACGAAATCGTCGCTCCATGGCTGACCAAAACAATTACAGCCCGAATGACCGGCCGGTATCGGGCAGGAAGTTTTAATTCCGCTACTTCCGTCTTCAGTCTTGAGCAGAATAACTTCGTGGAATGGTCAGTGGTTTCCGGCACGGGTCGTCAGCGGCCTCGCCCTGCCTACCTCTTGCCGCCCGGCCGATCCGCTGGCACGATGGGGGGACCTACGGGGGTGCAGCCATGCAACACTATTCCGACCGTGCAACGCCTTTCAGCGGCTTCGCCATTCGCACCCGCCGGATGCTGCTTTGCGGCATCAGGGAAAAGTACCTCTACCTCGACGAGACGCGCCGTATTCTCGGCAACGACGTATCCGACCCCTGCCCGCGCTGCGACGGCACCGGCCTGGCGGACGCGTTCAGCCAATGTTCACACTGCGCCGGCTATGGCATGGTCTACGCCATCAGCCTGGATGAGTTGGAGCGCCGACGTGAGGCAGTGCTGGCGCTATTCCCCGACGCCGGGGTGCAAGGCTGGCAGCCAACGTTGACGCCGCGCTGGTGACCGGGGTCACCCTTTACCGCCGGGGTGGCGATCCGTCCAGTGTGTGTCCTTGGCTTGGATCGCGTCGAACAGCTCCTTGAAGCACTTCAGGTAGAACTCCGTCCACGGTGGAGCGGGTTCTTCCTGCCATCCCGTCGTGTCCAGTCCTTCAAGCTTGATCTTCGCTGTCTTCCCACCGTATTGGACCTGAAACTCTGCGGTACCGTCGTCGGTGACGGTCTCCCATCTGACGCTAGTCATGGCTTCCTCCAGTGCGTGTGATCCTAGGGGGAATCTATGGTATCTGGTTTCCTGTGTCCACGCATGACCATAGATCAATAGACACCTTACAGACACCAGTGCACCCAGGACAGTCGAAAAAAAGAAGCCTGCTATCTATTGAATAGCAGGCTTTCCTTTGTTTATAAGACTTCTGGGTGGTAGGGCGTGTTGGACTTGAACCAACGACCAAAGGATTATGAGTCCTCTGCTCTAACCAACTGAGCTAACGCCCCCCATCGACAGGCAGATTGTAAGGGCCTACTTGCTGTGGCTCAGGGCCGTGCTGACCAGTTTGGAGGTGATATCGACAATCTGGATCATTTTTTCGTACGGCATGCGCATGGGGCCGATGACGCCCAGCGTTCCCACGACCTGGCCGTCCACCTCGTAAGGTGCCGTCACCACCGAGAGTTCCTGGTAGGGAATGACCTGGCTTTCGCCGCCAATGTAAATGCGCACGCCCTCGGCGCGGCTTGACACATCGAGCAGGCGCATCAGTTGAGCCTTCTGCTCAAAAAGATCAAAGAGCTTGCGCAGGTTGCCCATGTCGCTGGAAAAATCGCTGACGGCCAGCAGATTGCGTTCGCCTGACACCACCACCTCGTCGCGCGATTCGATGGCCTCGGAACTCACCTGGACGGCAGCCTGCATCAACGTGGCAATTTCGCCCCTGAGCGCTTCCACCTCATTTTGCAGGCGCTCCCGCACTTCTTCAATAGCCATGCCCGCATAGTGCGAATTGAGGAAGTTGGAGGCTTCGATCAACTGGGACTGCGTGTAGTCTGCCTCGGTAAAGATGACGCGGTTTTGCACGTCGCCGTCCGGTGAGACGATGATCACAAGAAACCGTTTTTCCGACAGGCGCAAAAACTCGATATGCCGGAACACCGACGTGCGGCGCGGCGCCATGACCACGCCGACGAACTGCGACAGGCTGGACAGCATGTGGGCGGCGTTGCTGATCACCTTCTGTGGTTGATCGGGTGCCAGCCTGGGCGCCGTGATGTGCCCAGCCGAAAGCTGGTCGCGCTGCGTGGTCAGCATGGTGTCGACGAAGAGGCGGTAGCCGCGGGCGGTTGGGATGCGGCCGGCAGAGGTATGCGGGCTGACAATCAGGCCCAGCTCCTCCAGATCGCTCATGACATTGCGTATGGTGGCCGGAGACAGTTCAAGACCGGAGGCCCTGGACAGCGTGCGCGACCCGACCGGCTGACCATCAGCAATGTAGCGCTCCACCAGCGCCTTGAGCAACAACCGGGCACGATCATCAAGCATACTGACATTCTACGAAGCTTCTATCACCATGTTGTGATGTAATTTGCCGATGAAATCGCAATTTCGCCATGTCGCACTGATCGGCAAGTACCACGCCCAGGGGTCCCGTTCTGCGCTGGAAGACATTGCACACTTTCTGGGCACACAGGGCTGCGATGTGGCGATTGAGCAGGACACCGCCAGCAACACCGGCCTGACGCAATTCCCCACGCTGGATGCGGCCGGCATAGGCGCCCAGTGCGACCTCGCCCTGGTGGTTGGCGGCGACGGAACCATGCTGGGCATCGGCCGGCTACTGGCCCAGTTCGGCATTCCGCTGGTGGGCATCAACCAGGGCCGGCTCGGCTTCATCACCGACATCGCGTTTGAGGATTACCAGGACACGCTCAAACCCATGCTGCGCGGCGAGTTTGAGGAAGATCGGCGCTGGATGATGCAGGCCAAGGTGGTGCGCGACGGGCGCTGCGTCTTCAGCGCAACGGCCATGAATGACGTCGTGGTCAATCGCGGCGCAACGGCTGGCATGGTGGAGCTGCGTGTGGAAGTTGATGGCCGCTTTGTGGCCAACCAGCGCGCTGACGGCCTGATCATTGCCTCTCCCACCGGCTCGACCGCCTATGCCCTCTCCGCCGGCGGCCCCTTGCTGCACCCTTCGATTCCCGGCTGGGTGCTGGTGCCCATCGCTCCGCATACCTTGTCAAACAGGCCCATCGTGCTGTCAGATGCGGGGGAAATTACCGTTGAAATAGTGGCGGGCCGGGATGCCAGCGCCAACTTTGACATGCAGTCGCTGGCCACCTTGCTGCACGGCGACCGGATCACCGTCAGGCGCTCAGAGCACCAGATGCGTTTCCTGCACCCCAAGGGATGGAGTTATTTTGATACCTTGCGCAAAAAGCTGCACTGGAATGAAGGCGTGGCCTGAAGCGCTCCGGCTGATCACCTGGCCCCGGATTTAACTTTATGAGTCTTAAAAGCATCTCGCTCCGCGATTTTGTGATCGTCCACGCGCTGGACCTGGACCTGTCGGACGGATTCACCGTCCTCACCGGTGAAACCGGGGCCGGTAAATCGATATTGATTGACGCCCTGCAGCTGGCCCTGGGCTCACGCGCCGATGCCGGCGTGGTCCGTGAAGGCGCTGCGCGCTGCGAGATCAGTGCGGAATTTGACAGCCCCGCCAGCCTGGCGCCCTGGCTGGAGCAGGCCGGCTTCCAGGCCGATGGCAGTCTGCTGCTGCGCCGAACCATTGATTCCCAGGGGAAAAGCCGGGCCTGGATCAATGGCAGCGCGGCGACCGCCACCCAGCTCAAGGAAATCGCCGACCAGCTGGTAGACATACACGGCCAGCACGCTTGGCAAAGCCTGACGCGTCCCGACGCCGTACGCGGCCTGCTGGACTCCTATGCGGACCTGTCAACAGTCAAGCTCTCCCAGTGCTGGCAAGCGTGGCGCACGGCCCAGAAAACACTGGCGGACGCGCGCGCCGCCCAGGACAGCCTGCAGCGTGAACGCGAACGCCTGGCCTGGCAGATCGGTGAGCTGGACAAGCTGGCACCGGGCGTGGACGAATGGGACGAGCTCAACACCCAGCACAGTCGCCTGTCGAATGCCCAGGCCTTGCGCGATGCGGTGCAGACCGCCGTCGACGCACTGCAGGAGGCCGACGACAACGCCACAGCGCTGCTTGGCCGCGCCATTTCGTCGCTACAAAATCAGGAACATATAGAGCCGGAATTCAAAGGTCTTGTCGAGGTTTTGAACAGCGCATTGGCGCAGGTCGAAGATGCCGTTCATTCACTGAACGGCTATGCAAGGCATGCCGAGCTGGAGCCGCAGCGGCTCGCCGAGCTGGACGAACGCCTGTCTCTCTGGGTCAGCCTGGCCAGGCGCTACAAACGCACGCCTGCCGAGCTGCCCGAATTGCTGGCCTCCTGGCAAAGTGACCTGCACCGGCTCGATGAAGCGGCGGATCTGGTTCAGCTGGAAAAAAATGAGCACCTTGCCCGCTCGGCTTATATGGACGAAGCGCGCCAGGTGTCCAAGGCGCGCGGCAAGGCGGCGCCGCTGCTCGCCAGGGCCATCACGCAAGCCATGCAGGGCTTGGGCATGCAGGGCGGCAAATTTGACGTCGCACTCGGCAAGCTGGAGCAGCCCGCCCAGCATGGCCTGGAGCAGGCTGAATTTCTGGTGGCGGGCCACAGCGGCAGCACCCCCCGCCCGGTCGGCAAGGTCGCGTCAGGCGGCGAGCTGTCGCGCATCGCCCTGGCCATTGCCGTCACCACCAGCCAGTTGGGCCAGGCGCAAACCCTGATCTTTGACGAGGTTGATTCGGGCGTGGGCGGCGCCGTGGCTGAAACGGTGGGCCGCCTGATGAAGCAGCTGGGCAAGGACCGGCAGGTCATGGCCGTGACCCATCTGCCCCAGGTCGCCGCGTGTGCCGACCAGCATCTGGTGGTGGCCAAGCGCACCGAAAAAGGCGCGACCGTCAGCACCGTGGACCATGTCAACGGCGAACAACGCGTGGCGGAGGTTGGCCGCATGCTGGGTGGTGAACGGCTGTCGGGCACCACGCTGGCGCACGCCAAGGAAATGCTGGGCCAGTGATGGCACTGGAAATGGTTCTCATCACCGGCATGTCGGGCTCGGGCAAGTCCGTGGCCCTGCACGCGCTGGAAGACGCCGGCTATTACTGCGTGGACAACCTGCCACCGGAACTGCTGACGCCCTTTGTGGCCCTTGAGCATCAGCACGGCCCCCGAAAAGTGGCCATTGCGATGGATGTGCGAAGTGCCACGTCATTACCGCTTGTTCCGCAGCAGCTGCGGCAGTTGCAGGCGCAGGGCGTGACTGTGCAATCCCTGTTTCTGGACGCCAACACCGAAACGCTGGTCCGGCGCTTTTCCGAGACCCGCCGGCTTCACCCGCTGTCGCGCGGCGATACGGCCGACCAGCACAGGGCGCTGGTCGATGCCATTGAGCTGGAGCGCGAGCTGCTGGGCGACATGCGCGAGCAATCCCACGTGCTGGACACCAGCATGATCCGCGCCTCGCAGTTGCAGGCCTACGTGAAGTCACTGATCGCGGCCCCGGCCCCCCAACTGACGCTGGTGTTTGAGTCATTTGCCTTCAAGCGCGGCGTGCCGCTGGATGCCGACTATGTCTTTGACGTGCGGATGCTCCCCAACCCGCATTACGAACCAGACCTTCGCCACCTCACAGGGTGCGACCTCGCCGTCGCCGATTACCTGAAGGCGCATGCAGAGGTGAATGACATGTTCAGGGATATCGAGAAGTTCCTTGATCACTGGTTGCAGGCCCTGGTGCGCGATCACCGCAGCTACGTCACGGTGGCCATTGGCTGCACCGGCGGCCAGCACCGCTCCGTTTACCTGGTGGAAAAGCTGGCCGAGTCGTTTGGCAGGCAGTGGCCCACCCTGAAACGGCACCGCGAACTGGATGCCGGCTGATCAGGCAGCAACGGTCCGGTACATCGCCAAAATCCCGCTCACGCCGGTGCATCCTGCAGCAGCAGTTTGCGGATGGGCGCAGGCAAGCCCAAACCCGGCCATTGCGCCGGGCCAAACCACGCACCGGCACGCGCCCCCGCATCCATCGCTTTCGGCATGGCCTGGCCCGCCCGGAAGCCCGCGATCCACGGGGCCAGATGCAAATCCCTGTGCGTCAGCACATGAACAAAATGCGGCAGAGGCTCCAGCCGGCCGTGCACGCTGGGTGGCAAAAAATCCTTCAGCGCGTCCTCGCTGTCAAAAACCGGCAGGCAATACAGCCCGCCCCAGATGCCCGACGCAGGGCGCTTTTCAAGCCAGACCGAGCCGTCCGGCCTCTGCGCCCATAGCAGGCTCAGCGCCCGCGAACTGCGCTTGAGCGTTCGCGTCTTGACGGGGTATTTTTCGGGCTCACCGCTCGCACGGCCGCCGCACAGATTCTGCACCGGGCACAGCAGGCACTGCGGCTGCCGGCCAGCGCAAATCGTGGCGCCCAGATCCATCAGCCCTTGCGTGTAACGCGGCATGCTGTCCGGCAAATCCTGTGTGGGCAACAAGTTGGTCGCCATATCCCACAGCGCACGTTCATTGGCGCTTTGCGCAAGATCCGCCGAAAAACCGAGCACCCGCGTGAGCACCCGTTTGACGTTGCCATCCAGAATCGCGACGCGCTCTCCAAAACAGAATGACGCAATGGCAGCTGCGGTCGAACGGCCTATACCTGGCAAGGTCTGAAGCTGTTCGGCGGTACGCGGAAACTGCCCCGCATGCAGCAGCATGACGTCCTGTGCGCACCGGTGCAGGTTGCGCGCCCGGCTGTAGTAGCCCAGGCCGCTCCACAAGGCCAGCACCTCATCCTGCGAGGCAGCGGCCAGGTCGCTGACTGCGGGGAAATGCTGCAAAAACCGGGCGTAGTAGTCGAGCACGGTCGCGACCTGGGTCTGCTGGAGCATGATCTCCGACAGCCACACGCGGTAGGGGTCGCGCGTGTTTTGCCAGGGCAGGCTATTGCGCCCATGCGTGGCCTGCCAGCGCACGATTTCACCGGAAAACCCTACCAGGGTCGATGGCACAACGTCCGGATTCCCGCGTGGCTCACGAGCAGGCGGATTCGTCGGCCGGCCTTT
Organism: Polaromonas sp. JS666; assembly: GCF_000013865.1. Classification (NCBI taxonomy): domain Bacteria; kingdom Pseudomonadati; phylum Pseudomonadota; class Betaproteobacteria; order Burkholderiales; family Comamonadaceae; genus Polaromonas; species Polaromonas sp. JS666. The sequence continues at coordinate 1,342,650 of NC_007948.1, read as the reverse complement.
GCGCGTAACGCCTGCGGCCTTCATCAGCGGTGAGGGACCACGGGTCAGGCTGCCTGGCTCATCGCCGCCTGTTCCATGGCGACCGCCGGCTCTTCTGCCTTGGGATGGGTTGCAGGCCCGCCCATCAGATGCTCGGTCAGCTCTTTGAGCTTGGTGTCGAGCTCATTGAGGACATTCTCCTGGTCCTCAATCTCGGCAATGCGCTCGTCCAGGCCGGATGCTGCCTGCTGGATACGCTCGATCGCTTCGAGCCTGCGCCCGAAATTGCGGCGCCGCTCGCGCAGCTGCGCGTCCAGCTGTGATGCTGCTGACTTGTTCCAGAGTTCCACTTCGCCCAAGGCGGACTCGTACACCACCCGCAGGCGCGTGGCCAGCGCCCGAACCAGCCGCTCGGAAAACTCGGCCTGCGACAGTTTCAGGATATTGCTCACCCCCAGGTATTGCAGGTGGCTGCGCTGTATCAGTTCCAGGTCGTTGACGTACCGGACCAGCTCAGGCTCCTTGGGCGCCTGCAGCGAGAAGCTGAATTCAGCATTCAACTGCCGAAAAGAGGCGGTCAGCATGGACTGGATTTCGCCACTGAGAATTTGGCACTTCTGCAGGCCCTCGCGCAGCCGGGAAAAGGTCTGGCCGTAAGCCTTCCTCACGCCGAGTTTGATACCCGACTTCTTGAGCGTCGCCGTCAGTTCGGCCAACTCGGCCTTCAGCGTTGGCGTGCTGAGCAGGGTAAACATTTCCCGAAGCAATTTGAGGTGCACGGACCGCACGGCATGTATTTTGGCGCCGCTGGTGTCAAATTCGCCCTGCTCCTGCTCGATGCGCGTGCGCATGTGCTTGATCACGGAGATGTTCTTGCCTCTCAGGCCGCGCAGCTCGATCATCTGCTCGGCCAGGTCACGCCGGCGAATGTGCATGGCGCGCCCCGCCTCGATTCTCAGCTCGCCAATACCGCCGGCCACTGCCGTGCGCAGGATCTTCTGGCGCTGGCCCATCACGCCCTGGGCCAATGCGAGCTCAAGCACCGGCAAGCGGCTGGCCTGCAAAAGCGCCTTGTCGCCCGTCACCTTGGCAAGCAATCCTTTTTGCGCAGAAACCGGAATGACCTGCGACTCGGGCAGCCCCAGGATTTCGGCCGATGTCACCCTTTGCCGGTCAATTTGCGCCTGCACCTGCTCGGGTGTGCTCAAGGCATCCCACATGGTGTCGATCTTGTTCAGCACCACCAGGCGCGCGTCGCTGGCGTCACCCTCGGTGATCAGGTGTTCGCGCCAGATGGACAGGTCGGATTTGGTCACACCGGTATCAGCGGCGAGGATGAACACCACCGCATGCGCCTGAGGGATCAGGCTGACGGTCAGCTCAGGCTCGGCGCCTATCGCATTCAGGCCCGGCGTATCGAGGATAACCAGACCCTGCTTGAGCAGCGGATGCGCGATGTTGATCAGCGCATGACGCCACTTCGGCACTTCGATCAAGCCATCGGCGCCCACCAGGGGGTTGTCTTCCGGCGTGCTGTCGTTCCAGAATCCGAGCAAGCGGGCCTCTTCCTGGGTGACATGCCGAACCTCGGCGACCTTCTCGAGGGCCTGCGCCAGCTGGGCCGGGTCGTTCACGTCCAGGTCAACGCGCGTCCACTTTTCGGGCACCATGCGCCATTCCATCAGCGCCTGGGACTTCAGGCGCGTCTCGATCGGCAACAGGCGCAGGCAGGGTGGCACATCGGCGTCGTAGCCCAGCTCGGTCGGGCACATGGTAGTGCGGCCAGCGCTCGCCGGCATGATGCGGCGGCCATAGCCGGCAAAGAAGATGGCATTGATCAGCTCGGATTTGCCACGCGAAAATTCCGCCACAAAAGCCACCATGACCTTGTCGGAGCGCACCTGCGACTCCAGCCTGTGCAGCCGCTCTTCCACTGCCGCGTCGAGCAGGTCGTGGTCTTTCATCCACTCGGCAAGCAACTTCAGCCGCAGGGCAAATCCGCGTCGCCATGCGCCGTGCTGGTCAAATTTTTCGTTAAAAGACATAGTCAACTGTGTGGGTGTGAATGGTCAATATAGCATCGCCCACCTGAAACAACCATGGGCGCCCGCTCTGGAACGCTCACGGTTTCTGGCAACTGACGCAATAAAAAGTCGATCGCTGGCCCTGCCGGATGCTTTTGATGGGCGATCCGCACACCTTGCAGGGCATGCCCGCACGGTCGTACACCATGGCGTCGAGCTGAAAATGACCGGCCTCGCCCTGGGCATTGGAAAAGTCCCTGAGGGTGCTCCCCCCTTTTGTAACGGCCTGTGTCAATACCTGCCGAATGGCGCGGTGGAGCAACGCTGCGCGCGGTTTGCTGATGCGGGACGCCTTGGTGGTAGGCCGGATACCGGCCAGAAACAGCGCCTCCGAGGCGTATATATTGCCCACGCCAACCACTGCTTCACCGCCCAGCAAGACCTGCTTGATGGGGGTCTGCCTGGGCTTGAGCGCCTGGTGGAACAGCGCCGCGTCAAAAGCGTCGCTGAGCGGCTCGACGCCCAGCCGGCCCAGGAGCTTGTGGGCCACAGCGTCGTGCTCGTCTCCGGCATACACTACCGCGCCGAAACGGCGCGGGTCGTTCAGGCGCAAGGTTCCAAGGCTGGTCACCATGTCAAAGTGATCATGCTTGCCGGGCGAAGACAGACTCGAGCCAAAGCTGACGCTGCCCGACATGCCCAGGTGAATCAGCAACAGGCCATCGCTCAGGTCGACCAGCAGGTACTTGCCGCGGCGCCGCACGGCCAGCACCCGCAGGCCCACGAGTTGCTGCGGGCTGCAGCCCAGCGGCCAGCGCAGCGGTTTGCCCATGGACACCGCTTCGATGCGGGCACCTGCAATGCGGCCTGCAAAACTCAGGCGGGTGACTTCAACTTCGGGCAGTTCGGGCATGGCTCACAGTCAGACGGCAAAAAACATCAACCCGCGACACAGACCCTGAGGACAAGAGGGAAAACGCATCCGCGGAGCTTCAATTATCATGGGTTGATGAAGAAAAGACTTAGCCGTGCCCTCGGCTGCCTCTGCCTCGCCGCCCCCATGGTGCTGGCGCAGACCCAAGCGCCCGCCCCCGCCGCACCCGCTGCACCTTCCGGGCTCGCCGAAGCCAAAGCCGCGCAGGACGCAGCGCCGCCCGCCTCGCCGCTCGATAGCGCACTGTTTTACCAGCTGCTTGTGGGTGAAATCACCACGCAGGATGGAGAGCCCGCCGCGGGTTTCGCGCTGATGCTGGACGCAGCCCGCAAAACGGGCGAGGCCCAGCTTTACCAGCGAGCCACCGATATTGCCCTGCAGTCGCGCTCCGGCGACGCCGCGCTGCAGGCGGCACAGGCCTGGAAGCAGGCCCAGCCTGCCTCGCGCGAGGCCAACCGCTATGTGCTGCAAATCCTGATCGCACTGAACCGCATTCCCGAAACGGCAGACCTGCTGAAAACCGAGATCGCCCTGGCACCGGAGGCCGAGCGCAATGCGGTCCTGGCCGCAGTGCCGCGCGCCTACGCCCGTGTCAGTGACAAAAAATTGTCCAGCACCGTTGTGCAGGAGGGCCTGGACACCTACCTGAACAATCCCGCCACCGCCGGCGCCGCCTGGGCCACCGTAGGACGCATGCGGCTGGCCGCAGACGACAGCAATGGCGCACTCGACGCGGCCAAACGCGGCCAGGCCGCCGACGCTCACGCGGAAGGCCCGGCCATGCTGGCGCTGGAGCTGATGGACCCCAAACTGCCCGAAGCAGAAGGCCTGGTCAGGAAATACCTTGAAGGCAACGCCAAGGCCCAGCCCGAATTCCGCATGGCTTACGCACGGGCCCTGCTGGATGCACAGCGCTATGCAGAAGCGGCCACGCAGTTGCAGGCGGTGACCCGTGAAAAACCCGACTACCCGGAAAGCTGGCTGGTGCTGGGCTCTTTGCAACTGCAGGACAACCAGCTCGCGCAGGCGCAGGCCTCGCTGCAACGCTATGTCACGCTGGCGGAGCAGCAGGCTGCGGATACCGACCGTAACCGCGGACTGGCCCAAGCCTACCTCTCGCTGTCGCAAGTGGCTGAAAAGCGCAAGGACTATGCAGCAGCGGAAAACTGGCTGAACAAAATCGAGGATGCGTCCGAACTGACGGCGGCGCAAACCCGCCGCGCCTCCATCCTGGCGAGCCAGGGCAAGCTCGAAGAAGGCCGGAAGCTCATCCGCCAGCTGCCCGAACGCAGCCCTGGTGATGCGCGGCTGAAGCTCAACGCCGAAGTCGGACTGCTTCGCGATCTGAAGCAATACCGGCTTGCCCATGATGTGCTGGCCGAGGCCCTGAGCAAGACGCCCGATGAACCGGAACTGCTGTACGACCAGGCCATGATGGCCGAAAAACTCGCATCGCTCGGCGAGATGGAGCGCCTGCTGCGCCAGGTCATCCAGCTCAAGCCCGACTATCACCACGCGTACAACGCGCTCGGTTATTCGCTGGCAGACCGCGGTGTTCGCCTGCCGGAAGCCCGTGACCTGATCCAGAAAGCGCTCGGCTTCGCGCCGACCGACCCCTTTATCAAGGACAGCCTGGGCTGGGTTGAATACCGCATGGGCAACAAGACGGAAGCACTCCGCATTTTTGAGGCCGCCTACAAGGCCAAACCCGACGCGGAAATTGCCGCGCACTACGGGGAGGTCTTGTGGAGTCTGGGCCAGCGCGAACGGGCGACGGCGATCTGGAAGGAAGGCTTGCTGTTGAACCCCGACAACGAGACCTTGCAGGAAACCCTCAAGCGCCTGCGTGTCAAGCTGTAATCCGGACCCCGCCCCTTGTTGCTCCTTGCCCGCCTGCGCTCAGCTTTTTTTTCAGGCTGCCTGATTGCTGCTTTTCTAATCGCAGGATGCGCCAATCCTCCGGGGGTCAAGGGCATTCGTGCCCCTCAAAACGACTTCTGGACCGGCCGTCTCAGCCTGCAGGTCCACAGTGAACCCGCGCAGTCTTTCTCAGCGAGTTTCGAGCTCAAGGGCCAGCCGGAGCGCGGCGAGCTGACACTCATCAGCCCGCTGGGCAATGTCCTGGGCGTACTGCGCTGGTCTCCCGGCGAGGCCGTCCTTGATTCGGGCAACGAGAAGCTGCAACACTATGCCTCGATCGACGTGTTGATGGAGCAGGCAACCGGCGCGGCCTTGCCACTGGTCGCGCTGTTTGGCTGGTTGCAAGGGGACCACGCCAGCGTCAGCGGCTGGTCTGCCGACTTGTCCCGCTACGGCGAGGGCCGTATTTCTGCCAAAAGAGTCCAGCCCACACCACCAGCCGATCTTCGTGTCGTGCTGGATCAGTAAGGTCCGGTGCAGCGCCCTCCGCCGCTTTAATGGATTAACGGATTCATCGGAATTTTTCAGACATGACACGCACTGCCAGCGCTCCTCGTTCCGTGGGTTCAGCACGCCCACTCAAAGCCATTTACGACGTTCCCGCCCCGGCCAAGCTCAACCTGTTTTTGCACATCACGGGCCGGCGGGCCGATGGCTACCACCTGCTGCAGTCGGCCTTCATGCTGATCGACTGGTGCGACACCCTGCACTTTGAACTGCGCACCGATGGGCAGATCAGCCGCGCCGACCTGAGCGATCCAGGCAGTCCCGGCTGCGGCGCAGCAGAACCCCTGCCAGCAGAAGATCTTGCCGTGCGGGCGGCCAGGGCCCTGCAGGCAGCGTGCGGCACCTCACTGGGTGTTCACATCGGTCTGGAAAAACGCATACCGTCTCAGGCGGGCATGGGCGGCGGCTCGTCCGACGCGGCGAGCTGCCTGCTGGCACTGCAACGCCTCTGGGGCGTAACGTTGCCTGCCACGGAGTTGCGCGCGCTGGCCCTGTCGCTGGGCGCGGACGTGCCTTTTTTCCTCTCGGGCGGGCATGCCTGGGTCGAAGGGATCGGCGAGAAAATCACCCCCATCGCGCTGCCGGCGGCGCGGTTTGTGGTGGTCAAGCCTTCGGCCGGGCTCTCTACGCCCGCTATTTTCAGTGCGCCGGAACTCAAACGCGATACAGAAACTGCTACAATCCAAGGCTTTGCTGCAAATGCAGAAGGTCAGGTCTTCGGATTTGGCCGCAACGACTTGCAGCCGGTCGCCCAGGCACTGTGTCCGCCGATTGGTCAATCACTCGATTGGCTGTCAGCGCAACACCTTCAGGGACGAATGACCGGCTCGGGAAGTGCTGTGTTTGCGCTACTGCCGCACGATGTGGATCTGTCAGATGTACCAGGAACTCCTGGTGACTGGAAAATCCGCAAGTGCAGCAATTTGCAAGCGCATCCCCTGGCCGGTTGGTAATAAAATAACGGCTCTTGGGAATGTGTTTTCAAGCGACCATGAGTGAACAGGTTATAGGTCGGTTGTTGGCGAGTTGCGTTGTCTGGTTTCAGGCTACGCTTCAAAGGCAACAGTTGTCCTGTGTAGGGGTGTCGCCAAGCTGGTTAAGGCACCGGATTTTGATTCCGGCATTCGCAGGTTCGAATCCTTCCACCCCTGCCAAATTTCTGATCTGCCATGAAGGCGGGTCGCAGATCCGCCCGGTGCGGGTCTGCATGACTGACGGAACCCCTTAGGTTCCGCTTGACTACAGGCCCGCTTGGCGGGTCTGTGTGTTTTGGGAGACACTGGCAACCGGCGCTCACTGCCAAGTTCCTGCTGCAACGTGTTTCCCCGGTGCGTGATGTTGCCGCGCGCAAGTTGATTCGATAAAAAATTTCCGTCGCGTTCAAGTCCTCTTCAAGTTCGATTTCAGCTGGGCCTCACATGCAAACGCACCACCCCGACTTCATGGTTTTCACCGGCAATGCCAACCCCAGCATGGCCTCCGAGATCGCCCAGCACCTGGGCATTTCACTGGGCGCTGCCCATGTGGGGCGTTTTTCCGACGGTGAGGTCACCGTTGAAATCCAGCAAAACGTGCGGGCCCGTGACGTGTTTGTGGTGCAGTCGACCTGTGCGCCGACCAATGACAACCTGATGGAACTGCTCATCATGGTCGACGCGCTCAAACGGGCCTCGGCCGAGCGCATTGCCGCCGTGATTCCTTATTTCGGCTATGCCCGGCAGGACCGCCGCCCGCGTTCGGCACGCGTGCCGATCACGGCCAAAGTGGTGGCCAACATGCTGCAGGCCGTAGGCGTGTCGCGCGTCCTGACGATGGATCTGCATGCCGACCAGATCCAGGGCTTTTTTGATATTCCGGTGGACAACATTTATGCGTCGCCGGTGCTGCTGGGCGATTTGCGCCAGAAGAATTACACCGACCTGATGGTGGTTTCGCCCGACGTGGGCGGCGTGGTGCGTGCCCGCGCGCTGGCCAAGCAGCTCGGCTGCGACATGGCCATCATCGACAAGCGCCGTCCCAAGGCCAACGTGTCGGAAGTGATGCACGTGATCGGTGATATCGAAGGCCGCAACTGCGTGATCATGGACGACATGATCGACACGGCCGGCACGCTGGTCAAGGCCGCCGAGGTGCTCAAGGAGCGTGGCGCCCAAAAGGTTTACGCGTATTGCACCCATCCGATTTTCTCGGGCCCGGCCATCTCGCGTATCGCCCAGGGCGACGCGCTCGATGAGGTGGTGATCACCAACACCATTCCCTTGAGCCAGAACGCGCAAACGTGCAAAAAAATTCGCCAGCTTTCCGTGGCACCGCTGATCGCCGAGACGATCCAGCGCATTGCCAAGGGAGAGTCGGTCATGAGTTTGTTTTCGGACCAGGACAACCTGTTCTGATCTGAAACAAAAAGGTGGCTGCGCAACCCCAGGGGTTGGGCAGCCTTTTTATGTCGGGGTGAGCTGGTCGCGGCCTGCCCCTTAATGGAGAAGATTATGAAATTCGTCGCTTTTGAGCGCGCAAAGCAGGGCACGGGTGCGAGCCGCCGTCTCCGCATCACGGGCCGCACGCCCGGTATCGTTTACGGTGGCACCGGTGAACCGTCGCTGATCGAACTCGATCACAACGCACTGTGGCACGCCATCAAGAAGGAAGCTTTCCACGCGTCCGTCCTCGAGATGGAAATGGGCGGCAAGACCGAGAAGGTTTTGCTGCGCGATCTGCAAATGCACCCGTTCAAGCAACAGGTTCTGCACATCGACTTCCAGCGCGTTGACGCGAGGACCCGCCTGACCATGAAAGTGCCTCTGCACTACAGCGGTGAAGAAGAGTCCCCTGCGGTCAAGGTCGAGAACTGCCTGGTCAACCACGTGCTGACCGAACTGAGCATCTCTTGCCTGCCGAAAGACCTGCCTGAATTCATCGACATCAATCTGGGCGGCCTGAAAAAAGGCACCTCGCTGCACGTCAAGGACATCACGCTGCCCAAAGGCGTGAAGTTCGTCGCCAAAGGCGGCCAGGACAACCCGGTGCTGGTGTCTGTGTCTGCCGTCTCGGAAGAGGCCGAGGCTGATGCAGCCGCCGCCGCTGCCGCGGCCGTGCCTGTGGACCCCAAAGCAGCCAAGGCTGCTGCCGCCAAAGAAGCCAAAGCCGGCGCCAAGCCTCCTGCCAAGAAGTAATTCCCGGCCAGCGGCATTGGCCTGAAAAGGTCAGCGGCCCTTGTCCTCCCCGGAGGCCAAGGGCCGTTTTTCTTGAGGACCACGTTCTGCTGCACCGATAATCCCGGTTGCGGGACGCACCGCTTTCTCTCCCTTACACACAGCATGATCAAACTTTTTGTTGGCCTGGGCAACCCGGGTGCCGAATACGAGGCGACCCGCCACAACGCCGGCTTCTGGTGGATAGACGCGCTCTCGCGCGAATTGCAGGCGCCGCTCACCCTGGACAAGAGTTATCACGGACAGGTCGCGCGCACCACCCTGAACGGCAAAACCGTATGGCTTCTCAAGCCCCTGACCTTCATGAATGTCTCGGGCAAATCCGTGGCGGCGCTCGCCCGGTTTTTCAAGATCGCGCCCGACGAGGTGCTGGTGGCCCACGACGAACTCGACATCGTGCCCGGACAGGTCAAACTCAAGTTTGGCGGCAGCCATGCGGGCCACAACGGCCTGCGCGACATTCATGCCCAGCTCGGCACCGACGACTACTGGCGCCTGCGCATCGGCGTAGGCCATCCCGGCGTGAAAGCCGAGGTCATCAACTGGGTGCTGAAAAAGCCGTCACAGGAACATCGCGTAGCGATTGAAGAATGCATTGACCGCGCACTCAAGGCGGTACCGGCCCTGCTGGCAGGCGAGATGGAAAAAGCCACCATGCTGATTCACACCAGCCAGCCACCGCGTCCCAAGCCACCGCGCAGGACGGAACCGGAAGACTGATCGCAGCAGCCAGTTAGGCTCAGGAAGGAACGCGCCCACCGTCTGTCTGCGCAACAAGACTGAATTCAGGTTCAATCTCCGTCCTGTGGATCTCTGCAAGGCGCTGTCATCCTTGCTCGGAAGCAATCTTCATTGACGACCTTTGCTTCCCAAGACCCTGTTTTTATAGCTGCCTGCTATATTTCTTCGCCCGGGGCCGAGGCTGCACCAATGCGGTTGCACCTGCAGCCAGGTGATCGGCGTATCGCGATCAAAGGTTGAATCACCGCGAAGTCCGTACCCCATGTACCGGGCGGGCGAAATGGCAAAAGCGACTGTTCTGGCGCACACCGGCTGCCGCTACCGTCCCAATCCATCCGTTGAGCCATCCACGGCCTTTATTGCAGGGAAGTCTGTTCGCGCTCCACCTTACTGCGCGCCGGCTGCCACAGGCTACGGCCCACACCCCCGACGCTGCCGCACAAGCCAGGAGACTTGTCCCGCGCTGACAAATTGCCAAACCGCTGATCCAGCGCCCCATGCTGACCGCGGGGCTCACTGCAGCCCTCTCGTTCCAGGCGCACTTTTGACCCAATTCTTTCCCGGGGGTTTCTACTAATTGGATAGACCAATTATTGTTCATACACTCAAATCTCATGAAAATTGGTATAACCATTAACAGGAGACACGTTATGAGCAAGATCGGATTCATGCTGCTTACCTGGGCGCTGGCCTTTGCCGCTCAGACGGCCATCGCCAAAACCACCTTCAATCTCTCCACGCCCGACCCGGATAGTTCTGAAATTACCCTGGCAGCCAAAAAATTCGCGGAAATTGTCGCGGCCAAAAGTGGCGGGCAAATCGAAGTCAAGGTGTTTCCGAACGGGCAGCTTTACGGGGGTGATCCTTCCGCTGCCGTGCGCCAACTGGCGAGCGGGTCCTTAGATATGCTGCTGCTGTCAAGCTCGCTGTATGCCAACTTCAATCCGAAGTTCACCGCCATCTCCGTCCCGTACCTGTTTGATGACAATGCCCAGCTTCGTGCTTATCTGGCAGGCCCCCTGGGGCAGGAGTTGCTCACTGACCTGAACGGCATAGGCATCAAGGGGTTGGCGCTCTGGCAGCGTCCGTTCCGTCAGATGACCAATTCGCGCCGGGCGATCAACCAGCCGCAGGATCTGGCCGGGATGAAGTTCCGTGTCCCGAATAACCCCCTGTGGATGGAGTTTTTTGGCAAGCTCGGCGCCGTTCCGACCCCCATGGCATTCGGCGAGGTCTACAACGCCCTGCAGCTGAAGGTGGTCGATGGCCAGGAAAACCCGATCAACATTCCGGTAACCGCCAAGTTTTACGAAGTCCAGAAGTTCGCCACGCTGACCAACCACATGGCCGACGGTTGGGTGCTGGCCATCAATCCCGCCAAATTCGCGGCGCTCCCGGAGGCGGAGAAGCAGGCGCTGCAAGCTGCCAGCGTAGAGGCGGAAGCATGGAAGTCTGCCAATGACGCAGCCGATGCCAGCCGATCGGTGGAATTCCTGCGCTCCAAGGGCGTGCAGGTCAATAGCCTGAGCCCGGAGCAACAAAAAGCCTTTGTGGCGGTCTCCAAAGAACTGTTCCCCCGCTTCTCAACGCTTGTCAAGGATCAGGCCTTCTTTGACAAGACCTTGTCCTTTGTCGGCAAAAAGTGAGCAGCAACCGGCCCATATCTTCCAAACCAGTCTGGTATCCCGGGTCATGAGCATCCAGGATTCCAGTCGGCGAAAAAAGGAACATTCCGTCATGTCAACCGACACCTTGCAGCCTCCGGTCGCCCTGGGCCGGGACATTGACCGGTCTGCCTACGCCCGATGGCTGGGAAAGCTGACGGATGGTATTTGCGGCCTGACGGCTGCCGGGACTGTACTGGTGGTTCTGACGCAGGTGATCAGCCGCCTGCTGGGTGCACCGATCTCCTGGACCGAGGAACTGACCCGAGCCTTGTTCATCTGGATGATATTTATCGGCCTGGCGACGAGCATGCGACACGCCGACGCAGCCCGTGTGACCATCTTCATGGAAACCCTGCCCCGCTCATTAAGGCGGCTCGCACTGCCGATCTACCTCTTCTGCTGCCTGGGTTTTTTCGCGCTGATGGGCTGGACGGGCGCCACCATGGTACGCCAGCAAATACTGATGAATGAATCCATCGCCACGCTGGGCTGGCCCAGCTGGGTCATTGGCCTGGTCATGCCAGTCTCCGCGATTTTGGCCATTCTCTGCACGCTGGAGTCCTTGCGCCAGCACCGCGCCGCCATCGCTCTCGATCCTTCGAAAGCCACACCCAAACAGGAAGCTGCATCATGAGTATCGCGCTGCTGCTGATTTTTCTCGTCCTGTCGGCGCTTGGCGTCCCGCTGGCCATTGCGTTGGGCCTGTCCGGCGTGGCCAGCGTCTTCATGTTCACCTCGACGCCGCTGAACCTGTTGTCCGAGAGCATGTTTTCAGCGATGAATTCCTTCCTGCTGGTTGCGGTTCCGCTGTTCCTGCTGGTCGGTCAGTTGATGGAACGCGGCGGGGTCGCCGACCGGATTTTCGACTTTGCCCATGCGGCCGTCGGCTGGCTGCCTGGCGGCATGGGCCATGTCAACGTAACCTCCTCGGTGGTCTTCGGCGGCATCTCGGGCTCCTCGGTCGCCGACATCGCCTCGCTGGGCGCAGTCGAGATCAATGCCATGACGCGGCATGGCTACGACAAGGGCTATGCGGTCGGCATGACACTGACCACCTCGACCCTGTCCTCGATCATTCCGCCCTCGATCCTGATGGTGATTGCAGGCTCGATCGCCAGCCAGTCGATCGGCCTGCTACTGGTCGCCGGCCTGATCCCCGGCCTGTTTATCGCCGCCATGCTGATGGTCTACAACCACTTCTACAGCGTGCGCAAAGGCGTCGGCAAGCCCATGCCCTTCAGCGGGGGGCTGCTGCTGCGTGCCGGTCTGCGCGCGATCCTGCCGATGATGACACCGGTGATCCTGATGATCGGCATTCTGGACGGCTTCTTCACCCCGACCGAAGCCGCCGCGATTGCCGTGGTCTACACGCTTTCGATTGCAGCAGTGATCTACCGCCGGATCAAGTGGAAGGACATCGCCCCGATGCTGATCGATACCGCACGGACCAGCGGCAACATCCTGTTCATCGCAGCCACGGCCAAGCTGGCGGCCTGGGTCTTCGCTTATGACGGCCTGCCGGTGCAGGTCGGCAATGCCTTGGGTTCGATCACCACCAACCCCATGCTGATCATGCTGCTGATCTTCCTGTTCCTGGTGGTAGTCGGCATGTTCATGGATGCCATCGCGGCCATGTTCATCCTGATTCCGGTGCTGCTGCCGCCGGCCGTAGCCCTGGGCATCGACCCGATTCACCTGCTGGTGATTGTGGTCGTCACATTGACCCTGGGTCTGGTGACGCCCCCGGTGGGCGTCTGTCTGTTCGCCGCGGCGAAGGTGGCAGACATGTCCGTGGAGGAGGTCATCAAGGGCTCAATCGGCCCCGTCTCGGTTCTGATCCTCTCCATCCTCGCCATGGTTCTTTTCCCCGTGCTGGTCATCGGTCCACTGCGCCTGTTTGGCATGTACTGACGCCGCACAACTCCACCCCATCCATCCACCCCCCATCCACTCACCCCATTCACAGGAGTATTCCCCATGTTCGTCGGTAAACAAGTCCGCCTCAAACGCCTGCTCGGAAAATCCGGCCGCCTGCTGGCCATCACCATCGACCATCCGATCACCCGCGGGCTGATGCCCGGCCTGGAAGATATCCGCACCACCATGCGCAAGGTGGTGGCCGGCCGCCCCGACGCCATCACCATGCACAAGGGAATCGCCGAAAAGGTGTTTGCACCCTATGCCGGTGAAGCCGCCATGATCATGAAAGCAAGCGCCTATTCAGTGCAGTACCACCCGACCTACGACGCCCCGGTGGCGGATATCGAAGAGGCGGTCCGACTGGGGGCTGACGCGATCTCGGTGGGATGCATTGTCGGCGGGCCCGAGCAGGCCCAACAGCTGACTTTTCTTGGCAAAGTGTCCAAGGAGGCCAGCTCGGTGGGCATGCCCCTGGTGGCCCACATCTATCCCAAGGGGAGCATGATCAAGGACCCACACGACGCCAAGGCTGTGACCTATGCAGCGCGCGTTGGCGCCGAATTGGGCGTAGACATCATCAAGACCCTGTGGACCGGGTCGGCCGAGAGCTTTCGCAGCGTCGTCGAAGGCTGCCCCGCCATCGTGGCCCTGGCCGGTGGCGAAATGGGGGAAACCCTGGAAGACTACCTGCGCATGACCCGTGAGGCACTCGACGTCGGCCTGGGCGGCGTGACCTACGGCCGTTTTGTCTGGCAGCATAAGCACCCCACGGCCGTGATCCGTTCCCTCAGCGCCCTGATTCACGACAACGCCAGCGTGGCAGAAGCCCTCAAGGTCTATGACGCCGCAGTGACGACGGAGGCCGAATGAAAGCCGCCGTTCTGCGCGCCCCCAAGGTACTGCAACTCAGCGACATCGCCACACCGGAAGCCGCACCCGGCGAGCTGGTGCTGCGTGTGCGGGCTGCGATGGTCTGCGGGACGGATCTGCGAATTTTGACTGGCCGAAAGACCAAGGGGGTACGTTTTCCCTCGGTCATCGGACACGAGTTTGCGGGCGAAGTGGTTCAGGTCGGCGACGGCGTGACTCAGTTCAAGACGGGAGACCGTGTCTGCATGGATCCCGTCATCCCCTGCCGGGCCTGCGCCTATTGCAAGACCGGGCACGAAAATGTCTGCCTTCATCGGCAGGCCATGGGCTATGAATTCGACGGCGCTTTTGCCGAGTACATCCGTATTCCGGCGATCGCGCTCACGGCGGGAAATGTGTTCATGATGCCCGCGCAGATGAGCTTTGAATCCGCCGCACTCGCCGAGCCCCTGGCCTGCTGCATCAACGGCCAGCGCAATGCCGGTGTCCAGGTCGGAGATACCGTGGTGGTCCTCGGAGCCGGCCCCATCGGCCTGATGCACGCCGCGCTGGCGCGTCTCTCGGGAGCCAGGCAGGTGATTGTCAGCGAGCCCAATGCGGCGCGGCGCCAGGCTGCCGTCGACCGGGGCGTTGAACATATGTGCGACCCCAGCACCGAGTCTGTCATGGAGTTTGTCAAGGCCCGCACCGACGGACTCGGCGCGGATGTTGTGATTCTCGCCATTGGCGTCCCGCAGCTTGCCAATGAATCGCTCAATCTGGTCCGCAAGGGGGGACACGTCAACCTCTTTGCGGGTTTCTCGGCCGGTGAGACCTCGAACATCGATGTCAACCTGATCCACTACAACGAAATCGTGGTCACGGGCGCCAGTGCCCTGAGGCGACGCGACTACGAACTTGCGCTGAACATGCTGTCAGCCGGTCAGATCGACGCCAATTCGCTGATCACCCATCGCTACGAGGTCGCGGATTCGCTGGCAGCCTTTGACGAAGCCGGCAGCGGCCGGGCCCTGAAGGTGGCGATTCACAATGTCTGAAGTCCTGCTCGGCATCGATGCCGGTACCAGCGCCATCAAGGTCTGCGCCTTCGACCCGGGTGGCAAGCTGCTGGCCAAGGCCCAGCGTTCGGTGCCCGTCATCACGCCCTGTCCGCTGTGGGTCGAGGTCGACCTGGAGCGCTACTGGGAACTCATCGCCGAAGCCATTCATGAAGTCACCGCCCGGGTCGGCCCGGTCTCGGGCATCGGTTTGTCCACCACCTGCCCGACGACCATCGTGCTGGACGCCGACCACAGGCCACTGCGGCCCGGCATCGTCTATCTTGACGGGCGAGCGGATGAACTGGTGCACGAAATCACCGGCAAGGACGCGACCGCCTACCAGCGCCGTACCGGCAACCAGGCCAGTCCGTCGACCTGCTGGGCCGCCAATCTGCTGTGGCTGCAGCGCCATGAGCCCCAGGTGTGGGCCAAGGTTCACCGGGTGTGCATGCTCAACAGCTTCCTGGCACTGCGCCTGACCGGGACGCTGGGTATTGAGCCGACCCAGGCGTCCTACTCCGGCCTGATGGACGTCCGCGCTTCGCAAGCGTGCTGGTCGGACGAATTGCTGCGTCTCTGGAGCGTGAGGCCGGAGCTTCTGCCGCCGCTTTGTTCGGGCGCCGACCTGCTGGGACGGGTGACCCCCGAAGCCGCGGCCTTGACCGGCTTGCCTGTTGGCACACCATTGGCGCTGGGTGTCGCAGACACCGTGGCCGCCGCTTTTGCCATCGGCCTGCGCGATTGCGGTGACGCCTTCGAGTCGGTCGGCACGTCGGGTGTGATCACCTTTTGTCTGGACCGCCCGGACTTCAATTCATGCTTTCTCAACCGCCACCACATCCTGCCCGGTCGCTGGCTCGCCCACGGCGCCATGTCAACCCTGGGTGGTGCCTTTGGCTGGCTGCAAAGCAAGGTCTGGCCGGAGATGCATTCACTGGCCGAACTGGAACGCATGGCGCAGGAATCGGTCCCGGGCTCCAATGGACTGATCTTCCTGCCCTACCTGGCCGGCGAACGCAGCCCTATCTGGGACGCGGAGGCCAGTGCCGCCTGGATTGGATTGCGTCTGGGGCACACGCGGGCCGACATGGTGCGCGCGGTTTTCGAAGGCGCAGCATTCGGCTTGCGGCAGATACTGCAACACGCCGAAGACCAGTGGAACTGGCGCCCGCGAAAACTGGTGGGCGTCGGCGGTGGCGCCCGCAGCCGTTTCTGGGCACAGATCAAGGCCGATGTACTCCAGCTGGAATACGGCATGGCCGAGTTCACCGATGCGAGTGCCCTGGGCGCAGCCCTGCTGGGCGGCGTGGCGTCGCAACGCTACCGGGGCTTGGACGATTCGTCGCTGCCAATCATTCATTCGGCCGACCAGTACATCAAACCCGGTCCGCAGGATCGCTGCGAGGTCTATAACCACCGGTTTTCGGTCTTCACCGAGCTCTATCCTGCACTGGCCCGATCAATGCATGCACTGGCTGAACAGACACCAGCCGCCCATGACGTGGTGCGCCATCGAGCAAGAGCCTGACGAACGCACGCCAACCGCCTGTGTCCTGTGTGGCCCGCGCGCGGATGGCGCCGGCTGTGGCCTGCCACAGTGCTATAGCGCGCTGCTATGCTCTAATCCGCCTCCATCGAGGATCGCGAATTGCCGGAACGCGCGCGCCTGGCCCTGTTTTTTCACCGACCGCATGCACCAAACTCATGACTGAAGACGCCGACGATCTGCTGGTCCGAATTATCGAGATCGCCGTGCGGACGCGGGCTGACAGCAGCGGCCGCGTCCGTCTTCCGACCGAGCGCGAGCTTTCCGAATTGCTGCAGGTGCAACGCCCTACGGTGCGGGAGCGCCTGACCATTCTTGAAACACTGGGTTTCGTGCAGCGTCGCCAGGGCAGCGGCACCTATCTCACACTGCCAAATTCGCAATTCCTGCAGTTCTATTTTGAAGTCGGCCTGAAACTGGGCTTCGTTTCAATCGATCAGATGCAAAAGGCCATGGAGATGATCGGCCTGGAAATGGTCGGGAGCGCCGCCATCCACGCCAGCAGCGCAGATATCGATCTGCTGGAGCAGGCGGTCCAACAGTTGGCCGCGACCACCAGTGTCAATGAATTTGTCGATGGCCAATTCGAGTTTCACGCCGGACTGGCACGTGCTTGCCACAATCCCGTCATCAGCCTGCTGATCGATGGACTGGCGCGGGTAATTCGGGCGGTGCTATTGAGCCGGGTACGGGTGCTATCGATGGTGCGGGGCGCCTTTGACCGCAATGTGGACGCTTACTCATCGGTGGTGCAGTCATTGCGTGACCGGGAGCCCGAAATGGCGCGCATTGCGCTCCAGGAGTGCTACGCGCTGTGGCGGCGCGAAGCTTCGAAAATATCGATGCTGGACCTGACCGAGTGAGCCGCGGCGGTTGGCCCGGTCACCCAGGAGTTGCCATGCCAGCCAAAAATCTCAAGTCGCCTTCGCGGCCACCTGCAGGCGCTGGTACTTTTGCCAGAGCGTTTCCCGGGTTTCAACATGCTGTGGATCGACCGGAATACAGGCCACGGGGCAGACCTGGACGCACTGCGGTTCGTCAAAATGACCGACGCATTCCGTGCATTTGTGCGGATCAATCTCATAGATTTCCTTGCCCAGGTAAATTGCCTGGTTGGGGCATTCGGGCTCGCACACGTCGCAGTTGATGCACTCGTCGGTAATCATCAAGGCCATGTTCAGCCTCCTTTCGATCCTGCCGCATGCGCGGCACCCAAGGCCGCAGCCACCGCCGGACTCACCATCTGGCGGACATCTCCGCCCAGCTTGCTGATCTCGCGCACCAGCGTGCTGCTGATGCATTGCAGCGACGCCTCGGGCAGCAAAAAGACGGTCTCCACCTGCGGCTGGAGCTTGCGATTCATGGCTGCCATTTGCGCTTCGTAATCAAAATCCGTCACGTTGCGAACCCCGCGCAACACCGCGCTGGCGCCGTGCTCGGCGCAAAAATCCATGATCAACCCGTCAAAGGGCAGCACCCTCACGCCGACGATGTCGCGGGTGGCCGCCTGCGCCTGCTCCACACGGTCCTGCAGCGGGAACAGGGTTTTCTTGTGGTGGGCCGCAGCGACCGCAATGATGATCTGGTCAAACAGCTTGCCGGCGCGGCGCACCACGTCGTCATGGCCGAGCGTGAAAGGGTCAAACGTGCCGGAATAAACAGCAATGCGTGGCGTTGGCGGCGGGGTGGCGGGCATGGGGGAATTATGCCCCGCCGGCCTCGGGCGCGCGTAACCCCAAGCCAAACAGGGCCGCAGCCGCCCTGCCTTGGCGGCCAGCCGGCGCCTCAACTGTCGATGCGCACCAGCAAATGGAAATGCACCGCACCCGCCTTGCCGCTGCGGTGTACCCGCAGGCCCAGCGGCTGCAGTTCCTCATCGAGCCAGTGCCGGGGTGCCTCCAGGTAGACAAGGCCGGTAGGCCCCAACACCTGCACGGCGGCTTTCAGCGCGGGCTCAAACAGTTCGGACTCAAACGGCGGGTCCAGCAGCACCAGCTGCATGCTGGCCGCGGGCAGTCGCCGCAGCAGGCCCACGCCGTCGCCGCGCTCGATCCGCACCATGCCGGCCTGCAATTGCGTTTGCAGGGCCTTGAGCCGCAACACCAGCCCGGGGTCCTGCTCGCACAGCAACACCTCGGTCGCGCCCCGCGAGGCCGCTTCAAATCCCAGTGCGCCGGTACCGGCAAACACATCGACGCAGTGCCAGCCGGTCAGATCATGGCCCAGCCAGTTAAACAGGGTTTCGCGCACGCGATCGGGGGTGGGACGCAGGCCGGGCTTGTGGGGCACCGGGAGTTTGGTGCGTTTGTACTGCCCGCCAATGATGCGGATTTCGCCAGGAGGTTTGGCTTTACGCGCTACCACCTTGCCCGACCTGACAGGTTTTTTTTCCGCTTTCTTGTCTGTTTTCTTTTCAGTTGCCAGTGCGGTGTATTTCATGGCGCGGCTCCCAGAATCACGGTAATCATCTTGTCGGGTTGTAATTTGCGGGCAAATGCCGCCTTGATCTCCGCCCGGGTGACCTTGTCGATCTGCTGCGTCCAGGTATCCAGGTAATCGAGCGGCAGGTTGTTCCAGGCGATAGCGGCAATGTTGTCGAGCAATTTTCGGTTGCTGTCGATGCGCAGCGCAAAACCGCCGATCAGGTTGGCCTTGGCGGCCTGAAGTTCGGCCTCGGTAGGCCCGTTGGCCACGAAGTCATTCACCACCTGGCGCACGATTTGCACGGCCTGCGCGGCCTGATCGGGCCGGGTTTGCAGGCCCACGGTGAAACTGCCGGCATGCAGGCCGGGCGAGAAGTAGCTGGAGACGCCGTAGGTCAGGCCGCGCTTTTCCCGCACCTCGCTGGACAGGCGCGACACAAAGCCGCCACCGCCGAGAATGTAATTGCCCACGGTCAACGCGAAATAGTCCGGGTCGGCCCGCTTGAAGCCGGGCTGGCCGATCAGCACATGGGCCTGCGCCGAATCGAAGGGAATGCGCTTTTCCTGTGCCTCGGCCAGCGGCGCCACCTCGGCCACCATCGGCGCGGGCGGCAGGCTGGCGCAGGGCACTTGCGGCAGGCGCGACAGCAGGCGCGCGGCAATGGCATCGGCCTGCGCGCGCGTGACGGCGCCCACCATGCTGATGCGCGCACGACAGGCCACCACGCCG
The DNA here is from genome assembly GCF_000013865.1 of Polaromonas sp. JS666. Lineage (NCBI taxonomy): Bacteria > Pseudomonadati > Pseudomonadota > Betaproteobacteria > Burkholderiales > Comamonadaceae > Polaromonas > Polaromonas sp. JS666. The sequence goes on along the minus strand of NC_007948.1, from coordinate 1,323,137 downwards.
GCCGCGTGGGCCGCCCGCATGTCAGCCACGCTGATGCGGGCCAGGCTGGCTTCCGTCACCTGGTAGCCATAGGGGTGGTTGCCATACACCGCCTGGGCATAGGCGCGGCCAATCACACTGGCGGGGCGGGTGTAGGACTCCTTGAGCCCGGCCTGCATGCGCTGGCGTTCACGCTGCCAGATCGCCTCGGGGAAAGATGGCTCGGCAATTTGGCGCGCAGCCAGCGCCACGGCCTTGTCCAGCAGCCCAGGCTCGGTCAGCGAGCGCAGTGAAAATCCCATGCGGTCCGAGCTGGCGCCCGCGCCAAATTGCGCGCCCAGATCAGCCCAGGCTTCGCTCAGCGCGTTTTCGTCCATAGCCGGCTCGCCAATGCTCCCGCGTACGCCCTTGTCGAGCATGCCTGCCGTGACGCCGGCCAACCCCGCCTTGTCAGGCGGGTCGCGCCGGCTGCCGGCATCGAAATCAATCTGCACATCCAGCATGGCAATGGCCGGGCTCTCCAACAGGTAGACCCGGGCCCCGCTGGGCTGGGTCCAGTGCTGCACGGGAATGGCGGCCAGCACGCCCGACTGGAGGCATAGCGCCAGCAAGCCTGCGGCCCCCGATAAAAGGGTGCGGCGGACCCTGTTTCTGGCAGCCTTGTCTGGAATGGGAATGACGATGGTCATGGCAAAAATCGTTTCATGTCGGTTCGCGGCCAGGCTCAATGCCGGGTGCCGGCAGCCGCGGCGCGCGGCTGGCGGCGCCGGGAGTTCGGGTCCACGGGCTGCGGCAGCAGGACAGCGCGGGTCAGCTGCTCGTCGCCGAAATATTTGGCGGCCACCGCCTGCACCTCACTGCGGCTCACCGTGCGCAGCCGGGCAATCAGCCGCGCACCGGCATCCAGCGGAAAGCCCTGTATCCAGTTGGAGCCTAGCTCGCGCGCCTGGCTGAATACCGAGTCGAGCTTGTAGGTTTCGCTGGCAACCCATTGGGTCTTGACGCGCTGGAGTTCTGCCTCGCTGACACCGTCGCGTGCAATGATGGCGACCTGCTGGCGCAAGGCGTCCGCCACCTGTGCGGTGGTTTTGCCGTCCGCGGGAACGCCGTCGAGCGTGAACAGTTGCGGCCCGCGGCCCAGCAGGCCATTGGAGGCGCCCGCACTGTCGGCCACGCGCCCGTCCCCCTGCACCAGCGCCCTGTCCAGGCGCGCACCGCTGTATCCGTCCAGAACCGCGGCCAGCACAGTCAGGGCCAGTGCGTCCCGGCCGCCGCTCGCCGAATCGGTCAGGTCCGTGGCCTCGAGCTTGGGCACCTTGAAGGCCAGATTGACATAGGCCTGGCTCGCAGGGGCCTTGAAGTCCAGGTGCCGCACGCCGGCCTGCTCGGGCTCGTTGCGCGGCTTGCGCACGGGCACCGGACGCGCCGGAATGCTGCCGTAATATTTTTCGGCCAGCCGGCGGACCTGGGCCACCTCGACATCACCGGCCACCACAACGGCCGCATTGGCCGGCACATACCAGCGCCGGTAAAAGTCACGCACATCGACCGGGGTCATGGCGTCCAGGTCGCTCATCCACCCCACGATGGGACGGCGATAGGGGGCGGCCAGAAAAGTGATGGCCGCCGCCTGCTCAAACAACATGGCGCGCGGCAACTCCTCGGTGCGCAGGCGGCGCTCTTCCTTGATCACCTCGATCTCGCGCGTGAACTCCTCGTCCGGCCACTGATTGCCGGCAAAACGGTCGGCCTCCAGCCGCATCACGTCTTCCAGCTTCGACGCGGGAATCTGCTGGTGATAGCCGGTGGCGTCGCGGCTGGTGAAGGCATTGTCACGCCCACCCAGAGCTGCCACCCGCCTGGAAAATTCGCCGGGCTTCACCATGGGCGTGCCCTTGAACATCATGTGCTCCAGCGCATGGGCCACGCCAGAGGTGCCATCCACTTCGTCCATGGAGCCCACACGCACCCAGAGCATGTGCGCGACGGTAGGCGCCCGGTGGTCCGGCTTGACAATGATCGTCAGGCCGTTGGCCAGCGTGAATTGCTCGACCGGCGCCGGGGTCTGCGCAGGGGTTGCCGTGCTGACGCAGGCGGCCAGTACAACGGGCAGAAAAGACGCGGGAATCAGGGAAACAATGCGTTGGGGGAAGGATACTAAAAGATACAAAAGGGCTTGCCCGGGGTGTTTCATAGAATGATGCGACTCACAAGCATACCCAATGTTCAGTTTTTTCAAGAAAAAATCCCCTCCCCCAAGCCCTGCGCCCACTCCGGCCGCTCCCGCCGCGGTTGCCCCTGCGCCCGCGTCCTACCCATCTGCTGGCACCTCCGCAGCGACCAGCCGGCCCGCCAGCACCGGTGGCGGGCTGATTGGCACGGCGCTGGTCACACCCATCGCGATTCCGGAAATCGGCGCGGTCGCCCCCGAACGCGAACGCTGGCTTGCCAAGCTTCAGGCCGGCCTGCGCAAAACCGGCTCCAGCATTTCCACCGTTTTTACCGGCAGCCGCATTGACGATGAGCTGTACGAGGATCTTGAAACCGCCCTGCTGATGGCCGATACCGGCGTGAAGGCCACCGAATACCTGCTCGCTGAAGTCAAGCGCCGCGTCAAGGATGGCGGCATGACCCACCCTGTGGCTGTGAAGAATGCGCTGGTCGATGCGCTGGCGCAACTGCTCAAGCCGCTGGAGCAAGCGCTGGTCATCGGGCAGTACCAGCCCACCGTGATCATGGTTACCGGGGTCAACGGTGCGGGCAAAACCACCTCGATCGGCAAGCTCACGCGTCACCTGGCCGCCGAAGGCGCCTCGGTGCTGCTGGCGGCGGCCGACACCTTTCGTGCAGCCGCGCGCGAGCAGCTCAGCATCTGGGCCGACCGCAACACCGTGGAAATCATCAGCCAGGCGGGCGGCGACCCGGCGGCGGTGAGCTTTGACGCCGTGACCGCCGGCAAGGCACGCGGCAAGGACGTGGTGCTGGTCGATACGGCGGGCCGCCTGCCGACACAGCTGCACCTGATGGAAGAGCTGCGCAAGATCAAGCGTGTGGTGCAAAAAGCTGACGCCACCGCGCCGCATGAGGTGCTGCTGGTGATTGACGGCAACACCGGCCAGAACGCCCTGAGCCAGGTCAAGGCCTTTGACGAAGCACTGCAACTCACCGGCCTGGTCGTGACCAAGCTGGACGGCACGGCCAAGGGCGGCGTGCTGGCCGCCATTGCGCTGTGGGCCCGCGAGCGCCAGGAGGTCGCGCCCGACCTGCGCCCGGTGCCGGTTTACTTCATTGGCGTGGGCGAAAAGCTGGAAGACCTAGAAACCTTCAGCGCCCGGGAATTTGCGCAAGCGCTGCTGAGTTAAAGGCATTCCGGCGACAGCTAAAAAATCAAACGGATCAAACGGATCAAACGGATCAAACGGATCAAACCGGCCATTTACAGACCACAAGTGGCTGACCCAACGGGACCGTAGCAGCCACTCTTGCCGTGCATGTCCAACCTTGTGGCCCGGCCAGATGACTCTTTACAAGCAGCGATGGCGCAGCGACACTTGTTGCTCCAAGAATCCGGAGTTCATATGCTTCCCGACACCCCGTTGCTCCTGGCTTTCGTGGGTGCCAGCCTGGTGCTGGCTCTCACGCCCGGCCCCGCCGTCGTCTATATCGTGGCCCGCACTCTGGCACAGGGTCGCTCCTGCGGTCTCGCTTCCGTGCTGGGCGTGGCGCTGGGCAACCTCTCCAACGCCGTGGGCGCCGCGCTCGGGCTGGCCGCTTTGTTCGCTGTTTCATCGGTCGCATTCACCGTGGTGAAATGGGCCGGGGCCGCCTACCTCGTATACCTCGGCATCCGGATGTGGCGGGCGGTGCCGGCCATCGCAGCTGCGGCGTTACAAGCACCGGTGCAGCCCCTGCGGCGTGTCTTTCGCGACGGCTTCATGGTGGCGCTATTGAACCCGAAAACCACCTTGTTCTTCGCCGCCTTTCTGCCGCAATTCATGGACGCGCACGCCAGCCCGCTGATGCAGACCCTGGCGCTCGGCGGGGTCTTCATCGGTATCGCAGGCTGCACTGACCTCATCTACGTGCTGACCGCAAGCCTCGTCGCACCGCGCCTGAGCCGGGCGGCCCGGCACGCCGTCTGGGGCAACCGGCTCGCGGGTACGTCTTTCATCGCCTTGGGTGCGCTCACGGCCATGGGCACGCGTCCCACGCGCTAACCATTGCCGCGTCGCCGATGCGGTCTCGCTAGAAATCATCAGCCAGGCGGGCGGCGACCCGGCGGCGGTGAGCTTTGACGCCGTGACCGCCGGCAAGGCACGCGGCAAGGACGTGGTACTGGTCGATACGGCGGGCCGCCTGCCGACACAGCTGCACCTGATGGAAGAGCTGCGCAAGATCAAGCGCGTGGTGCAAAAAGCTGACGCCACCGCGCCGCATGAAGTGCTGCTGGTGATCGACGGCAACACCGGCCAGAACGCCCTGAGCCAGGTCAAGGCCTTTGACGACGCACTGCAACTCACCGGCCTGCTGATCGTGACCAAGCTGGACGGCACGGGCCAGCGCGCAGCGTGCTGGCCGACGTGTGTCCTACAGCGTTTCCACGCGGTTGAAATGGTCGAAGCGGGGGGACGGCGGCGGCAGCTCGGTGACTTCAAGCTCTTCGACCCATGCTGCGGGCACACCCCTGCGCAGCCACTGGCACATGTCCGCAAGCGGCCCCGACGGGCCCTGCAGCAACGCTTCCACCGACCCGTCAATGCGGTTACGAACCCAGCCGGTGATGCCCAGCGCCCGGGCGCGCCGCACACAGGCCTCCCGGTAGCCGACGCCTTGCACGCGGCCACGCACCCGCACCAGCCAGGTCCTGACCGCACCATCCTTGTCCTCGTTAACCATGCGCACAGCCCCTTGCATGTGGATGTATCCGGGAGCACGTTGAATGGATCAAACCCCACCTGACCGCATGTTAAGCGCTTCGCAGGCCAAGGGAAAGACCTGCGAAGCGGGTCGGGCAGGCCAGCGTACCAAGACACCCAACGTTCAGCCTTGTATATTTGACAGCCACCAGGTTGACGCCCAAAGTTCAGCCGTATGACAGAAGGCGAACGGCAATACGGTACTTGTCGCCATTGATGAAACTCTCAATAGTGCCGTCGGCCCCCAACCTGAGCGCTTGCGACCAACTGGTCGACGGCGCCAGCCCGGAAGCCCTACGAAGTTACGCAGTTCAGTCAGCTGCTGCCAAAACCGAGGTCGGCACACAGAGCCGAACCTCCCAATAAACCCCGGTAGGTCTGCGTGATTGAAATGTTGATCCGTTACCCAGGAGTCGGGAACATAATATTTTCCCGCGAATTAAGAACGGCCCAATACACCGAAAGGAGTTACTACCATGGCTTTATATTTGACCCGCTTCAGCTACACGCCTGAAACCTGGGCTCGCTTGACGAAGAACCCGGAAGACCGACGTGAGGCTGCGCGCAAGTACATCGAGTCGGTTGGTGGAAAGCTGCATGGCTTCTGGTACGCGTTCGGCGCATACGACGGCTACAACCTCTGGGAAGCGCCTGACAACGTCTCGATGGCAGCAGTTGCGATCGCGATCGGCGGGGGTGGCGCGTTGTCGAAATTCGAGACGACGCCCCTGCTCACGGTCGAGGAGACCCTGGACGCCCTTGGCCGTGCGCAAGGGGTCACCTATCGGCCACCCGGAGCGTAGTCGGGCGGACTCTGCCAGCGGCCTTGGCGCCGCCGGCCGTGCGACCGTCCATTGACCGATTCTGGTCGTCCGCGCGAGCAGGCTGAATGCCCGCTTCCAAGGTTGTTGCAGTCGCTCGGGCAGAGACGGATGGTCGCTTGTAAAAGTCCAATGGCTGCAATACCCCAACCGGATTTGGAAACACCGGTTGTCAAGCGTTGCGAAATTGAAATTGAATGGGCATTCATCAAGAGCCTCTACTGGTCCATCGCCTCACTTTATCGCGGGCACGGGCGACAGACCGGCAGGCTGTCATCGGACGGCAAACACCTGAGCCCGGTGTGCCTTCAGCGACTTGCATAAACGGGTGCATGGTTTAAAGTCTGAAAACACGTGCCAACCGGAGCGCCTTGATGACAAGCATCACCAACATCGCTGAATCTGCGGCCACCCAGCCGCGCCGGGTCGACCAGTTGCTCACCCGCTATGGCGAGAGCCACCAGAATCCGCGCAACGAGGTGATCCACTTCATCGCCATTCCCTTGATCATGCTGAGCCTCGTCGGCATGCTGTTTGCGCTGCATCCTTACGTGGCTTATGCCTTCATTGCAGCCAGCATGGTGTATTACGTGCGGCTGTCGGTGGTGTTTCTCCTCACCATGGTGCTGTGGTCGCTGATAACCCTGGCGCTGGTGTTGGCCATGGGGCCGCAGGTGTTGCAGATTTCCATCGCCATCTTTGTCGGCGCCTGGGTCCTGCAATTCATCGGCCATAAAATAGAAGGGAAAAAACCCTCTTTTTTCGAGGATGTTCAATATCTCTGGGTTGGCCCGCTGTTTGTGCTGAGCAAGCTGTTTGGCAAGCTGGGACTGCACTGGTAGAGCGCGCTGAAACACCACAAAACCACCAGCAAGGCCTTGGGCACTGCCGGAAAATGCCGGGAAGTGCCGGGAAATTCCGTAAACCGCCCGGTGTGACTTCCAAAGCGCACCAGCGTTTAGTTCTTCAGCCCCTGGTCACTGTTTTCGTGCATCACTTGAAAAGGGCAGCTTTGCCTTCACCTCATGCTTTCTGTTTGCGGGTTTAAAAGGATTTCGCGTGCCCAGCTTTGTCAGCCAAATTTTCCGTTTTTCCCTGAAACTGGCCCTGGGCCTGTTTGCAGCCATCTTCGCGGTCAGCCTGCTGGTGGCCGCGCTGATCGTGGTGGCGCTGAGCCTGCTCAAGTCGCTGGTCACAGGCCGCAAGCCCTCACCCTCGATGGTGTTTGGCCGCTTCCAGCGGTTTTCTCCGCAGGGCATGTGGCCCGGCAGCACCCGCGACAGCGCCGCACCACCCGCACACGACGTGGTGGACGTCGAAGCGCGTGAAATTCGCAGCGACCGACGCCTGCCCTGAGCGCAGCGTCAGGGCCTGCGGACACGGGCCCCGTTCCACGCTACCAGTCACCTGCGTCCAGCCGGGATCAAGGCAGTTTGCCGCAGCATGGGAAACAGGTGGCAGCCGATCAGGCCGGCGCATCTGATTCTCGGCGCATTTGACACATCTGGCCGGACACACCTGGCCCGCAGTGGCGATTCCTTTTCGGCAACCGCCCCATGTCCGCCCCGCCTCCCGCATTCGACCAGCGCACACGATCCCTTAGAGCTTGAGGGCAGTTCGCCGATGTTGATGGCTTAATTGTTTTTTCGTATACGATATAATAAATCCAACTATTGATCATCATGCTCCCCTGGTTCACTGAATCTTCTGCCGACCGCTTCAATGACGTTCGCGACACCTCGCTGGCCAAGCTGGTGCGCGACGACATGCTGGCGCTGATCCTCAAGGGGGTGCTCGCGCCGGGCCAGCGCATCAATGAGCCCGATGTGGCCAGCCGGCTGCAGGTGTCGCGGGTGCCGGTGCGCGAGGCCTTGCGCGAGCTCGAAAGCTCGGGGCTAGTCGTGTCGCGCAAACACTCGGGCGTCTTTGTTCGCCAGCTCGATGCGGCTGAAATTCGTGACCTGTACCAGATGCGCGGACTGCTGGATGGCTTTGCCGGGCGCTGCGCCGCCGGCCTGGCCACCGAACAACGCGAGGCCCTGCTGGCGCTGCTGACGGCTTCGGTCGACACCATGCGGGAGGCCGCCGGGCAGCATGACGTGCAGCGCTACTACGCCGAAAACCTGCATTTTCATTGGGCCATTGTGGAAGCTGCCGGCAACCGGCAGCTGTCCGAGACCTACCGCGGCATCGTGCAGAAGCTGCACCTGTCGCGCCTGAAAAACCTGTCGCAAAACGTGGGCGTGCAGGCCTCGATTGCCGAACACGTCGAGATCGTGCAGGCCCTGCGCGATGCCGATGCAGCGCGCTGCGAAGCCTTGATGGCGCGCCACGTGAGCGATGCCTACCTGCGCCTGGTTGACTCGGAGCGGCCCCCGACTCAATGACCGAATAGCTGGATAACCCGAATCAACGAATCACGCCCGAACAAACGCGGCCCCAAGACTGGTCCAAACCAGCAGCGGCACCCCCTTGATTTTTCATTGCAATCCGGAGACAAACCCATGAAACGACGCACCCTGCTGCAGGCAGCCCCGGCCCTGATTTACGCCCCCGGCCTGGCCTTCGCCCAGGCGGCCTACCCGGCCAAACCCATCCGCTACATCGTGCCGGTTGCCGCCGGTGGTGGCAGCGACATGGTGGGCCGCACCGTGACCGAACGCTGGGGCATCCAGCTCAAGCAGAGTTTCATCGTGGACAACCAGGGCGGCGGCGGCGGCGTGATTGCAGCCCAGGCCACGGCCCGCGCGGCGCCCGATGGCTACACGCTGATGCAAGGCTATGTGGCGACGCATGGCACCAGCCCCGCGACGCGCAGGCTGCCTTATGACGCGGTGAAGGATTTCACGGCCATTGGCATGATTGGCGCCACGCCCAATGTGCTGGTTGTGAATGCCGCCCTGCCCGTCACCACGGTCAAGGAATTCATCGAGTACGTGCGCAAAAACCCTGGCAAGGTGAGCTACGGCTCGGCCGGCCAGGGCTCGCTCACGCACCTGACCATGGAACTCTTCAAGCAGCAGATCAACTCCTTCATGGTGCACATTCCCTACCGCGGCGTGGCGCCGGCTTTCACTGATCTTATCGGCGGGCAGACGCAGGCCATGTTCCCCGGGCTGGCGGCTGCAGTTCCGCATATCCGCTCCGGCCGGGTACGCCCGCTCGCGGTGACCGGCCTGACGCGGCACCCGCAATTCAAGGACTTGCCGACACTGGATGAGTCGGGCTTCAAGGGCTTTGATGCGCAGCAATGGTACGGCGTGGTTGGCCCGGCCGGCATGCCTGCACCCATCGTGAAGCAGCTCAACGAATCGCTGGCCACCGTGCTCAAGGCACCCGACCTGCGCGAGAAGCTTGCCGTCGAAGCGATTGAACCCATGGTGATGTCGCCCGAGCAGTTTGCCGCCTTCATCAAGGCCGACATCGTGCGCTGGACCAAGCTGGCCAAAGACCGCAAGATCGAGCTGGACAGCTGATCCCCGGAAGTCATAAAACACGGCCTGCAGCCCGTATTTTCTGGCGCAGGCTGCTATTTATTTAATAGCTTATTGTCACTCTCATTAACCCCGCTTTTTCGGAACCCTCATGGCCCGCAATACCCAGGTCGCTGCCGACCACAACGCTCCTCCCATCACACAAATCCTCGCGCAGTTCGTTGCCACCCATCCGTCGCGCGGATGGAGCGATGCGGTGGACCATGAGGCGCACCGCACCTTCATGAACTGGCTGGGCTGCGCCGTGGGTGCGGCCCACCACGAAGCCGCCGACGCGGCGCTGGCCGCCGTGAAACTGCTGCAGCCCGCCGCGCAGGCCAGCGTGCTGGGCCGGACGGAAAAAGTCGACATGGGCAGCGCGGCGCTGCTCAACGGCATCACCTCGCACACCTTTGACTTCGACGACACCCACCTCAAAACCATCATCCACCCCGCCGGCCCGGTGGCCTCTGCCGTGCTGGCGCTGGCCGAGCACACGGGCAGCTCGGGCCGCGAGGTGATCGACGCGCTGGTGCTGGGCATAGACGTGTCCTGCCGCGTCGGCAACGCCATGTACCCCGAGCATTACGACCGCGGCTGGCACATCACCGGCTCCACCGGCACGCTGGGCGCCGCGGCGGCCTGCGCGCGCCTGCTCAAGCTGGATGTGCAGAAGACCGCGATGGCGCTGGGCATTGCGGCTTCGCAGCCCGTCGGCATGCGCGAGCAGTTTGGCACCATGACCAAGCCCTTTCACCCCGGCGGCGCCGCGCGTGCGGGACTGATGTCTGCCTTGCTGGCCAGCCAGGGCTTCACCGCCAGCCCCAAGGCCCTTGAGGCGCCGCGCGGCATGATGCAGACCGTCTCGACCAAGAACGACTGGAACGAAATCACCCATGAGCTGGGCCAGCGTTTCGAGATTTCGTTCAACAGCTACAAACCGTTTGCCTGCGGCATCGTGATTCACCCCAGCATTGATGCCTGCGCCCAATTGCGCGAAAGGTTTTCCAAAGAAGGCGTTACGGCCGAACAGATCGAGCGCGTCGAGCTCAAGGTGCACTCGCTGGTGCTGGAGCTGACCGGCAAAAAGGAGCCCGCCGACGGCCTGCAGGCCAAGTTCAGCGTCTACCACGGCTGCGCCGCGGGGTTGACGTTTGGCCGCGCGGCTGAAGATGAGTTCTCCGACGAGATCGTCAACCGCGCCGACATGGTGGCGCTGCGCCGCAAGGTGGTTGCGACGATCGACGATTCCATTGACGAGGCCAGTGCTGATGTGACTGCGGTACTCAAGGACGACCGCCGCGTGCATGTGTTTGTCGAGCACGCGATCGGCTCACTGCAAAACCCGATGTCGGATGCCCAGCTGGAAGCGAAATTCCAGGACCTGTCTGACCCGATTCTGGGCGCCGGCAGAACCAGCGAATTGATCAACGCCTGCTGGGCCCTGGGCGCCGCCGCCAGCGTAGCGGCCGTGGTTGCACTCGCCACCCCCGAAAGCCGATGAATACAGCGGCATACGCCAGACCACGAATCGTCATTGCCGGAGACGCCGAACAGGCACTGCGACGGCTGGGCGACTGGCGCAAGATTGATGCGCAGGCCGATGTGACCGCGCACCACCTGCCGCTACGCGGCGCGGCCCTGATCAACGCGCTGAAAGATGCCGACGCCGTGGTGCTGGTGCGCGACCGCACGCCCTTTGATGCGGCCTTGCTGGCCAGGCTGCCCACGTTGCGCTACCTGGTGTTTACCGGCACGCGCAACACCACCCTGGACCTGGCTGCGCTGGCAGCGCGCGACATTCCGGTCAGCCACACCGAATGGGGGCCGTCCAAGGAGAGCACCTGCGAGATGACCTGGTCGCTGATCCTGGCCGCTACGCGCCAGCTGGAGCAGCAAACGGCCCTGCTGCGCCGCGGCCAGTGGCGCGCGGACCAACCCGAACCCCTGGCCGGCGTGCTGCATGGCCAGACGCTGGGCCTGATCGGCCTGGGCGAAATCGGCGGGCGCGTGGCCAAAGTCGGCCAGGCGCTGGGCATGAAGGTCATCACCTGGAGCCCGCGCATGACGCCCGAGCGCGCCGCGCAGCACGGCGCCAGCGCGGTCACGCTGGAAGAACTGCTGGGCAGCGCCCAAGTCGTCAGCCTGCACCTGGTACCAACGCCGGCGACACACCACCTGCTCAATGCACAGCGGCTGAAACTGATGCAGCCCGGCAGCCTGCTCGTCAACACCTCGCGCTCCGCGCTGGTGGATGGCGCGGCGCTGGTCCAGGCGCTGGAACAGGGCCGGCCCGGCTTTGCCGCGCTGGACGTGTTTGATGTGGATCCGCTGCCGATGGACGACCCGCTGCGCCGCATGCCCAATGTGCTGCTCACGCCCCATCTGGGTTTTGTCACCGAGCCGGTGTACCAGCGATTCGCAGCCGGGGTCACGGAATGTCTGGAGGCCTGGCTGAACCGCCAGCCACTGATTCGGGTGGTGCCGGCTACCGCCTGAAGACCTTGTGCCAACAACCTGCTCCTTGCCCCCTTGACGGTCACGCGCCGGTTGGGGCGGCAGGGCTGGATTGAAACCTCCGCTCCGGAGAGCGGCGGCGTGAGTTACCCGGTGCTGTTGACCCGCCACGTTGACCCGCCACGTTGACCCGCCACGTTGACCCACCATGTTGACCCACCACGTTGATCCGCCAGTGCCTGCGGTGCGGCAGGCCATGGCAGGCCATATATACAAGGTGACAAGGTGCGGTCACCAGGTGCAGTCGCACTTGCATTCCGGCGTATTCGGTCCTATGGTGGCTGTCACGCGGCTTTTTAGGGCCGCCTTTCAGCAATCAGGAGGAACCGATGCCCACCGAGACCCTGATGAATCTGCACCATCTGCAACCTTTGAACACACGGAGGCCATGATGGACAGTGCGATTTTGAGCCTGCTGGGCGCCTTTTTGTTGTCCATCATTGGCTTGTTTGCCTTCATCTGGTCACTGCGCAAAGGCCTGCTGGTGGAAAACCCGGGCGCGGCGTCGGTGATTTTTGCGCGCGGCGAGATCGGCCGCATCGACGACCCCTCCCTCGATGACAAGGCGCACGGCGCCATGCAGGCCGCCGCGCCGCCCGCGGCGGAACCCACGTCAGCCGACCAGGGCGAAGTCAGTGACCGCGTCGAGGCCGATCGCTCCAGCGCGTTCCCGGTGTTCATGTTCATCGCGTTTGCCTGCCTGTGGCTGCTGGTGGGCTCGGTCGCCGGATTGATCGCCTCCTACAAGCTGCATGAGCCCGACTGGCTGGTGCAGCAGGCCTGGCTGACCTTCGGGCGCATCCGCACGGTTCACCTCAACGCGGTGATCTACGGCTGGTCGTCCAATGCCGCGCTGGCGGTGATTCTGTGGCTGCTGCCACGCATGCTGCGCACGCGGCTGCATGGCGGCATCTGGGCCATGATGGGTGGCTCTTTGATCAACACCGGCATTGCCGCCGGCATTGGCGCGATTGCGGTGGGCTGGTCTGACGGCATGGAGTTTCTTGAAATTCCGTGGCAGATCGACATCTTCATCTTCGTCGGCTTTGCGCTGGTGATCCTGCCCGCGCTCTACACGCTCGTCAACCGCCGGATCGAGCATCTGTACGTGAGCGTCTGGTATTTCACGGCGGCCCTGCTGTGGATTGCCGTGCTGTTTGGCGTTGCCAACCTCCCCGGCGTACACACCGGCGTGCAGCAGGCAACCACCAACTGGTGGTATGGCCACAACGCACTGGGCTTGTGGTTTACGCCGGTGGCTGTGGGGGCCATTTATTACTTCCTGCCCAAAATCATCGGCCGGCCCGTGGTGTCCTACAACCTGTCGCTGCTGGGCTTCTGGACGCTGGCATTCTTTTACGGACAAGTCGGCGGTCACCACTTGATCGGCGGGCCGGTTCCCGGCTGGCTGACCACGCTGTCGATTGTGCAAAGCGTGATGATGATCATCCCGGTGCTGGCTTTTACCATCAACATGAAGGGCACGCTCAAGGGGCAGATGCATCTTGCGCGTTACTCGCCGACGCTGCGCTTCATGATGTTTGGCGGGCTGATGTACCTGGCCTCTTCCGTGCAGGGCTCGTTCGAGGCGCTGCGCAGCATCAACGCGGTGACGCACTTTACCCACTTCACGGTGGCACACGCGCACCTGGGCATGTACGCCTTCGTGACGATGGTATTTTTCGGGGCGATTTACTTCATGATGCCGCGCGTGCTGGAGTGGGAGTGGCCCTACCCCTGGCTGATCACGCTGCACTTCTGGCTGGCCGCCTTGGGCATCAGCATCTACTTCGTTGGCCTGACGATCGGCGGCTGGCTTCAGGGCACGGCCATGCTTGATGCGGCCCGGCCGTTCGGGGAATCGGTCGCCGTGACCTTGCCCTGGCTCAAGTCCAGAAGCGTCGGTGGGCTGGTGATGAGCCTGGGGCATCTGGTGTTTGTGGGCCACTTCCTGGCGATGGCGCTGCGTTTCGGCCCTGACCGAACCGGTGCGGCATTGTTCATGCAACCCCGGGAGGCCGCGCATGGAAAATGAAGTCAAACTGGCCGCTGGCGCGATGGTCGCACTCGCCATCGCCACCGCAGCGCTGGTCGTGATGCCCTACATCCAGGTACGCGATGTCAAACCACCGGCGGGCCTCAAGCCTTATACCGACCAGCAGCTGCGCGGGCGAGAGGTGTACATCGCCAACGGCTGCGTGTATTGCCACAGCCAGCAGCCGCGCGACCGCAATCTGGCGCCCGACCACACGCGCGGCTGGGGCCGCCCTTCGGTGCCGGCCGATTATGTGTACGACAAACCGCACCTGCTGGGCAGCATGCGCACCGGGCCGGACCTCTTCAACATCGGCGCGCGCCAGCCCAGCAAGGACTGGCATCTGGGCCACCTGTACCAGCCGCGTGCCTATGTGCCCGACTCCATCATGCCGTCGTATCCCTACATGTTTCTGGTCAAGGACGCGGCTGAAGAAGGCGACCAGGTGGTGACGCTGCCGCCGGTCTACGCGCCTTTTGGCAAGGTCGTGGTGGCCCGGCCGGAGGCACTGGATCTGGTCAAGTACCTGCAGGCGCTGAACCACACCTACCCCATCCTGCCGGCACCGGCCGTACCGGCAGCGCCTTGATGCACCCGAGGAGATTTTCATGGTGACCCCTGACCCACGGCAGCACCCGGCGGCGCAGCAACGCGAAACGGGAGACCCCTCCGAGCAGGTGCAGCCCATGCCCCTGCTGGCAGCTGCGATCACGCTGGTGATCGTGCTTCTGGGTGCCGGGTATATATTTTTCTCCGACCCGTTTGGCAATGCCGAGCTGGGTGACCGGCGCACCGTGGCCGACCTCACGGCCAAGGCGCCGGGCGCACCGGGCGCCGCCGGCCAGGCGGTAGACGGCAAGGCGCTTTACACGGGCAACTGCGCGTCCTGCCACCAGGCCACCGGCAAGGGCCTGCCCGGCGTGTTTCCGCCGCTGGACGGCTCTGAATGGGTGCAGGGAGAGCCGCGCGTGGTGGTTAACATCCTGCTGCACGGCATCACCGGCGAGATCGAGGTGGCCGGCAGCACCTACAAGGGCATGATGCCTTCGTTCAAGCAGTTGGGCGATGCCGAGCTGGCCGCCATTGCCAGCACCATTCGATCGGAATGGTCGAACAAGGCTGCAGCCATCACGCCAGAGCAATTCGCCGCCGAACGCAAGGACACGCGCCGCAGTGCGCCCTTTGCCAGCGGCGCTGAACTCAAGGCCTTGCCGGCGGCGCAATGATGGGACGGACGACCGCATTGAGCGTGCTCTTCGCACTGCTCGCCTATGCGGCAGGCGCCTGGCTCACGCATGATTTTCAGATCTGGACGGCCGAAGGCGCGCGCCGGCTCGAAGTGGCGCTCGCGCCGGTGCCCGCGCCCGCCACCCCGCTGCACGGGCCCGACATGGCAGACACCCCATTGCCTTTGCTGCTCACGGAGGGCGGCGGCGTCACCATCGTCGATTTTGTCTACACCCGCTGCCAGACGGTTTGCCTGGCACTGGGCAGCACTTTTCAGCAGCTGCAGGCCAACATCCAGGAAGGCCAACGCAACAGCCCGGCGGGCGCAAAGCGCGCAAAGGGCACAGCTGGCGTCAAGCTGCTGTCCATCAGTTTTGACCCGGCGCATGACCAGCCCGCCGCGCTGGCGGCCTATGCCGGCCGCCTCCAGGCCGACCCGCGCATCTGGCGTTTTGCCACGGCGCGTGATGAAACGGCGCTGCGTCCCTTGCTTGAGCGCTTTCAGGTGGTGGTGATTCCGGATGGCATGGGCGGCTTCGAGCACAACGCAGCATTGCTGGTGGTCGACGGCAGGGGCCGCCTCGTGCGCATCTTCGACTATGCCGACATGGACACCGCGCTGGCCTGGGCGCAGCACCTCGCGGCCACACAAGCCCACACGGCAAAGGCCGAAGGAGCCGCCGGATGAGTGCGCCGCACACCGCTGGCCCATGGCTGGCGCGCCACCAGACCCTGCTTGGCGGGCTGCTGCTGGCTGCCCTGCTGGTGCCACCGCTCAGGCGCGCGCTGGAGTCAGGCATGGCCACGCACATGCTGCTGCAGTTTCCCGCCCTGATCATGGCGGGCGGCCTGCTGGCCGCGGGCCTGTCACCCGCGTGGCGCCAGCGCCTGGATGCCTGCAACGCGCACGGCATGGCCGGGCTGGTTTTTGCCGCGCTGGTGCTGGCGCTGGCCATGGTGCCGCGCCTGCTCGATCTGGTGCTGGTCGATGCGCGAATTGAGGTTATGAAGTTGGCGGGCCTGCTGCTGTGCGGCGCCGCGCTGCGGCTGTCCTGGCAGGCCGCGGGCACCGTGGTGCAGGGCTTCTTTCTGGGCAACACGCTGCCAATGATGGCCATCGCGGGCACGCTCTATGAGGAGGCGCCTGTGCGCGTGTGCAATGCCTATCGGCTAGATGAACAACAGTTTGTCGGCGCGGCCCTGATCTGGGTAGCCAGTGCCCTGGCAGCGCTCTGGCTGGCGCAGGTGGGCTGGCGCCTGACACGGCCGCACACGCCTGCCTCTCCAAAGGCTGCGCGCTAGCTTTCTACGTTCTACGGTTCTACGGGGCGGGCACAGGACGCTATCTCGTGCGCCAAAATCTGAACCAGGGGGATGACCATCCCGGGGCAGCCAACACCACTACCGCCAGCCCAGGCGGGCCCGGTATTGCTCCCGCGTTTTCAGCCACGAGGAATCAGGAAATTACCGGTCACCGCGCCGGGAGCCACCGCCGTGACTCCCCCGAAAGCCGCCATGCCCACCCCGAAATCCCCGATCATGACTGCGATGACCGCTCCATGAGCTGAAGCCGAAGTTGAAGGACACAGGCGGGCCTATGTACAAAGGGTCATAGTAGTAGGGATAGGGGTAGACGTAAGGATAAGGGTAGGGATTGGCGTAAACGGGAGGCGCCACATAAACGGGTTGGCCGGTGGCATACGTTCCGTACGCATAGGGTCCAGGGTCGGCAGGCCCATAAACCGCGCATCCACCCAGGGCAGACACGACAACCAGCGAAAAGGTAAGGCGTTTCGCCACGCCTTTCATGGATTGCTTCATAGGCGTTAGAGACGCGGCGTTTCCCACAGTTCAGTGGAATTTTTGTTCTTTACACCCTCACCGCGGGGTGCAAGGGCTGCAAACCTGTGCCGCGCGCGGCGCCCTCAGGGTGGAGCCAGACGTAGTCGTCCGATCCCGGTGCAAACACCGCCGCAAAAGCCGGTGCGCTGTGGCGGGTGGGCACGCCAATGGTGGGTTCCAGCCTTTCCGCCAAAAACGCGTATTTGGTACCATGCAGAGCAAATTCAGCCAGGTTTTTCGGGTGTGGCCGGGCAGGATTGTCTGTCGCGGCGGACGATGTGTCCTGGGTTGACACACCCGCGCTTGGGGCCACACGCCGGACTCGCCTTGGCAATTCCTCACGCCGTTGGTGCGGCCTGCAACTCGAATGAGATCTTGTACGCTACCTCCCATGTCTTGGCGAAAACTCCGTTTCTCTGCGGTCAAGCCTTGACCCCACCGATCACTCCTTCACGGAGCCCGTCATCCCCGACACGTAGTACTCGACGAAGAATGAGTAGATGAATGCGACCGGCAGCGACCCGAACAGCGCGCCCGCCATCAGCGAGCCCCAGTGGTACACATCGCCTTCGACCAGCTCGGTGACCACGCCTACCGGCAACGTCTTGATCTCGCTCGACGAGACGAAGGTCAGCGCGTAGATGAACTCGTTCCATGACAGCGTGAACGCGAAGATGCCGGCCGAGATCAAGCCCGGCACCGCGAGCGGCAACACGATCTTGACGAGGATCTGCCAGCGTGTCGCCCCGTCAATCAGCGCGCATTCCTCCAGCTCGAACGGGATGGTCCTGAAGTAGCCCATCAGCAGCCAGGTGCAAAACGGGATCAGGAAGGTCGGGTAGGTCAGGATCAGCGCCAGCCGCGTATCGAACAAGCCGAGCTGGAACACCACCGAGGCCAGCGGAATGAACAGGATCGACGGCGGCACCAGGTAGGCCAGGAAGATGCCCAGCCCCACGTGCTTGGCGCCCGAGAAACGCAGCCGCTCGATCGCGTAGGCGGCCAGCACCGATGCGGCGAGCGAGAAAAAGGTGGAGACGACCGAGACCAGCACGGTGTTCCACATCCACTGCGGGTACGCGGTGTCGAACAACAGCTTCTTCACGTGCGCGAGCGTCGGCGCGATGATCCAGAACGGATTGCCGTCGCGCGAGAGCAGCTCGTTGTTGGGCTTGAACGCGGTGATGCCCATCCAGTAAAACGGGAACAGCAGCACGAACAGAAAGATGCACAGCGGCAGGTAGACCCGGAACAGCTTGCGCGGGGTGGAGTCGAGAAAGCTCATCCCGACCGTGTCGGTGCTCTTGTCCTGGCTCATTTGTCGGCCCCGCCCTGTTGCCACGCGCGGCGCTGCAGGCCGAAGTAGCTGAACATGATGGCGGCCAGCAGGAACGGCACCATCGCGATCGAGATCGCCGCGCCCTCGCCAAGCGCGCCGCCCGAGATCGCGCGCTGGAACGACAGCGTGG
This sequence comes from Polaromonas sp. JS666, assembly GCF_000013865.1. Classification (NCBI taxonomy): domain Bacteria; kingdom Pseudomonadati; phylum Pseudomonadota; class Betaproteobacteria; order Burkholderiales; family Comamonadaceae; genus Polaromonas; species Polaromonas sp. JS666. Next base: position 1,304,858 of record NC_007948.1, on the reverse strand, counting down.
CCATCAGGTGGGTGGCGTTGAGCGGGCCGCCGCGCGTGATCACGTAGATCAGCTGGAAGTCGGTGAAGGTGAACAGCACCGAGAAGGTCATCACCACCGCGATGATCGGCGTGAGCAGCGGCAAGGTGACGTGGCGGAACTGTTGCCAGGGGGTGGCACCGTCGATCGCCGAGGCTTCGTAGTACGACGGCGAGATGGTCTGCAAGCCGGCGAGCAAGGTGATCGCGACGAAGGGTACGCCGCGCCACACGTTGGCCGCGATCACCGAGAAGCGAGCGTTCCACGGGCTGCCGAGGAAATCGATGTAGGTGTCGATGACACCCAGCTTCACCAGCACCCAGCTGATGATCGAGAACTGGGCGTCGAACAGCCACCAGAAGGCGATCGCCGACAAGGCCGTCGGCACGATGTAGGGCAGCAGGATCACCGCACGGAAGAAGGACTTGAAGCGGATGTTCTTGTTCAACAGCAGCGCCAGCCACAGGCCGAGGAAGAACTTTGCGACGCTCGCAATGGTTGTGTAGAACAGCGTGTTGAACAGCGCCAGCTGGGTGACGCTGTCGGTGGCGAGGAACACGTAGTTCTCGATGCCGATCCACTCGCCCGGCCGGCCGACCTTGGCGTCGGTGAAGCCCAGCCACACGCCCAGCCCGAGCGGATAGGTCAGGAACAGCAGCAGCAACACCGCCGCCGGCAACATGAAGATCAGCCCGAGCGCGTTGCGGCTGTTCTGCAACCTCTCAAGCATCACGAACCACCCGACGAAGGCGATCGGTTGCGCGTCCGCGCAACCGCGCCAAGTTGAACATCACGCCCGCCGTTCAGGCGGCGTGACGTTCGAACGCGGCGAGATGGTGCCGCATCGAAGGTGTCGCGCACCATCAGACTTTGTAGTAACGCTCGGCGCGCTTCTGCGCCCGCTCGGCCGCTTCCTTCGGCGTCTTCGAGCCGCTCGCCGCCTCGGCCACCATATTGACGACGATGAAGTCGGCGGCGGCACCCGCCGACGCGTAGCCGAGCTTGCCGGCGTAGCCTGCCGGGCGCAGGTTCTTCACGCAATCGCGGTACGGCGTGTGCTTCGGGTCCGAGGTCCAGATCGCCGACTTCGCGTACGCCGCCAGCGGCGGGGCGATGTAGCCGCCGGCCGCCGTGAGCCATGGGTCGAACTGTTCCTGCTCCATCATGAAGCGCAGGAACTCCTTGGCGGCCTGCGGGTACTTGGTGTACTTCATGATCATCTGGTTGAAGAACAGGTGCGACTCGGTCGGCACCCCCACCGGGCCGACCGGGTACTGGGCGTGGTAAACGTCTTCCTTGAGGTCCTTGACCTTCTGGTCGGTCGCGTTCTTGGTCGCGTAGTAGATCGAGATGCCGTTGTTGGTCAGGCTGATCTGGCTGTCGAGGAAGGCCTTGTTGTTGTTCGGATCGAGCCACGACAGGGTGCCGGGAACGAAGTTCGCGTACATCTCCTTCCCGTACTCGAGCGCCTTGATCGTCTCGGGGCTGTCGATCACAACCTTGTTGTCTTTGTCGACGAGCTTGCCGCCGTGCGACCAGATCAGCCAGTTGGTCCACAGGCCGTCGCCGGTGGCGTTGCCCAGCGCCATGCCGGCCGGCGTGCCCTTCTCCTTCAGCCCCTTGAGCAGGGCCAGGAAGCCGGCCGTGTCTTTCGGGAAGGTGTCGAAGCCGGCCGCCTTCACGTGGCTCTGGCGGTAGACCAGCATCGCGCCGGCGGCACCGAGGCCGATGCCGATCCACTTCTTGCCATCGGGGCGCAAATACGCCTCGCACGCCGGATACCAGCCCTCGTACTTCTTGCCCAGGTAGGTGGCCAGGTCGGTCACGTCGAGCAGCTTCTCGGGGTACAGGTTGGCGTCGTCGTTAGTCGACAGGATGATGTCGGGCCCGGCGCCGGTGTTCGCGGCCACCGCGGCCTTCGGGCGCACGTCTTCCCAGCCTTCGTTGTCGACCCGCACCTCGATGCCGGTCTTCTCGGTGAACTTCTTGACGTTGGCCATGTAGGCGTCGATGTCGCCCTGCACGAAACGGCTCCAGCGCAGCACGCGAAGCTTGGCGCCCTTCTCGGGCTTGAACGCAAGCGCCTGCGCGTGGACCGCGGGCGCAAACACCGCGGCCCCGGTGCCGACCGTGGCGGCGGCGACGACGCCGGCCGAGCTTTCGAGGAACTTGCGACGGTTGAACTCTGTCATGGCTTGTCTCCTTCTGTGATCAGTCGTGGATTGAGGTGGGAAAAAGGCATCAAGCGCGGTCAGGCCGCGAGGCGCTGGCCGGTGCTCGCATCGAACAGGTGCGCGCGCTGCAGGTCGGGCAGCAGATGGATGGTGCGGCCGGGTGCGAAGTCGTGTCGCTCGCGAAACACCGCCGAGAGGTCCACGCCCTCGTGTCGGCAGGCGATGAAGGTGTCCATCCCGGTGGGCTCCATCACGACCACATGGGCCGGAATGCCGCCGGCGTCAACGAGCGTCAAATGCTCGGGCCGGGTGCCAAAGATCACCGGCTGGCCATCCGCGCCGCCCGAGCGCGGCGGTGCGTCGAGCTGGGTGCCGTCGCCCAGCTCGATGCGCGCGCTGCCACCGGCGCGCTTCAGCGTGCCGGGCAGGAAGTTCATCGCCGGCGAGCCGATGAAGCCGGCGACGAACTGGTTGGCAGGATGGTCGTACAGATCCAGCGGGCTGCCGGTCTGCTCGATGCGGCCATCGCGCATCACGACAATCTTGTCGCCCATCGTCATCGCCTCGATCTGATCGTGGGTGACGTAGATCGAGGTGGTCTTCAGGCGCAAGTGCAGTTCCTTGATCTCGCTGCGCATCGCGACGCGCAGCTTGGCGTCGAGATTCGAGAGTGGTTCATCGAACAGGAACACCTGCGGATCGCGCACGATCGCGCGCCCCATCGCGACGCGTTGCCGCTGGCCGCCCGACAGTTGGCGCGGATAGCGCTCGAGCAGCGCGCCCAGCGCCAGGATCTCGGCGGCGCGCGCCACCTTGCTGGCTATCGTTGCCTTGTCCTGCTTGGCCAGTTCGAGCGAGAACGCCATGTTCTCGCGCACCGTCATGTGCGGGTACAGCGCGTAGTTCTGGAACACCATCGCGATGTCGCGCGCCTTCGGCGGTAAGTCGTTGACGCGCTTGTCGCCGATGCGGATCTCGCCGCCGCTGATCTGCTCCAGCCCGGCAATCATGCGCAGCAGCGTTGACTTGCCGCAGCCCGAGGGGCCGACCAGCACAGTAAACGAACCATCCTGGATCTCGATGTCCACGCCATGAAGGATGGGGACTTCGCCGAAGTTCTTCTTGACTGCCCTGATCGTGACGCCGGCCATACTCTCCGTTCCTGAAGGTTCCGGGCGAGAGCCGCCCCTGCCGTGTTGTGCCCGTGCCGCGCACGGCAAACCCACAACGCCGTGTCAGTATCAACACCGCCAGCCGCGCCCACCATCGGGGCTAACCACTAGTAGATTTTCAGGACAAAATCAGCCGCCAACCAAAGCAGCGCCGGGGATACAGGCTACTAAAACCATAGCAAAACCTCCAGCCGGACCACATCGACCGCAATAAATAACCTGGGGCCCCGGCAATGAACTCCGACACGCCTTTACAAACCTGTAACCAAACCCCCAGAACCAAGTCGACGCTGGAGGGTCATACCTACAACTGAGTGAAAACCAAGGGTTAGCACGTATTAGCCTTGCGCTATCCGCGGCATTGAACCTATTGCTTAGCACTCTCTCCAATGGAGTGCTAATATTTAAAACTAGAGAAAAGGAGTTCTGCTGTGTCATACGCTCTTTCCCCCCAGGCCCTGACGGGCGCCCTTGCTGTACCCGTGCCCCGCGCCGGTGCTGTGGCCACCGTCAACCCCTGGTCGCTGGTACCTCCGCTGGGCAACCTGGATGCCTACATTTCGGCGGTCAACCGTCTGCCCATGCTCACTTTGGAGCAGGAGCAGGAATTTGCCAAAAAGCTCAAAGAAAACAACGATCTCGACTCGGCCGGTAAGTTAGTGCTCTCTCACTTACGCCTGGTGGTGTCGATTTCCCGCAAATACCTGGGTTACGGGCTGCCGCATGGCGACCTGATCCAGGAGGGCAATATCGGCCTGATGAAGGCGGTCAAGCGCTTTGACCCGGAACAGAACGTGCGGCTGGTGAGCTATGCCATGCACTGGATCAAGGCCGAGATTCACGAGTACATCCTGAAAAACTGGCGCATGGTCAAGGTGGCCACCACCAAAGCCCAGCGCAAGCTGTTCTTCAACCTGCGCTCGATGAAACAGGGCTTCAAGGACGACGCCGATGTGGCGACGCACCGCGACACGCTGACCGAAGGCCAGATTGACTCGATGGCCAAAACACTGAACGTCAAGCGCGAGGAAGTCATCGAGATGGAGCAGCGCATGTCGGGCGGCGACGTGCTGCTGGACCCGAGCCCGAGCGACGACGGCGAAGACGCCTTTGGGCCGATTGCCTACCTGGCCGATGCCACGCAAGAGCCGACCGCCCTGATGGAATCCCGCCAGCGCGACAGCCTGGCTTCAGACGGCATCAGCGCCGCGCTGCAAGAGCTGGATCCACGTTCGCGCCGCATTGTGGAAGAGCGCTGGCTCAAGGTCAACGACGATGGCTCGGGTGGCATGACGCTGCACGACCTGGCGGACGAGTACCAGGTCAGCGCCGAACGGATTCGCCAGATTGAAGTCTCGGCAATGAAGAAAATGAAAAAGGTGCTGGCGGCCTACGCCTGAGCCGGCGATCTGCTGAGCCACCCTGGCACGCTGACGTGCAACCAGGCCCGCTCCCTTTAACAAGGTGCGGGCCTTTTTTATGGCCGCCACGTGGCGCTCTGCTCAGGTATTTTTGAGCAGCAGGCGGATGTCGGAAGCCAGGGCCTCGGGGCCGCCACCATAGCGGTTGTACAGCCGGATGCGGCCCTTGCTGTCAAAAACGTAGCTGCCCGCGGAATGGTCCAGGGTGTAGCTGCCCGGCGTTTTGCCATCGACCTTTTTGTAATAGACCTTGAAGTCCCTGGCAACTTCGGGCAGCTGGGCCATGGTAGGCCGCAGCGCCAGAAAGGTCGGGTCAAAATTGGCCATGTAGGCCTTGAGCAATTCGGCCGTGTCCCGCTCCGGGTCCATTGTGATGAAGATGGCCTGCAGCTTGTCGCCATCGGGGCCCAGCTGCTGCTTGACCTGGGCCAGTTCGGCCATGGAGGTCGGGCACACATCGGGGCATTGGGTATAACCAAAAAATACCACCACCACCTTGCCGGCAAAGTCTTTCAGCGTGCGCACCTGGCCGTTGTGGTCGGCCAGCGTAAAGCCCTGCGCGTAATCGGCGCCGGTCAGGTCAATGCTCTTGAACTGGGGCTTGTCGGGCGCGCAGGCCGTCAGGAGACCCGCCGTGATTGCCAGCAAGCCGGTACCAGCGATGGTTTGAAGGGCGAGCCGGCGGCTGGGTGGCAGGGTGAGAGATTTCATACGAGGTAATGGTCCAGCAGCAGGGCTGCGAATAACACCGAGAGATGGATCAGCGAAAAGCGGAAGGTCTTGCGCGCCAGGGCGTCCGAGTAGCTGCGCCACAGGCGCCACGCATGCCAGCTGAAGCCCACGCTGAGCACCACGGCCACCACGAGATAGAGCCAGCCGCTCATCTTGAAAACAAAGGGCATCAGGCAGGCGGCAAACAGTACCAGCGTGTACAAAAACACCTGCAGCCGCGTGAACTCGTTGCCATGCGTGACGGGCAGCATGGGCAAGCCCGACTTGCGGTAGTCCTCGACGCGGTACAACGCCAGCGCCCAGAAATGCGGGGGGGTCCAGAGGAAAATGATCAGGAAGAGGATGAGCGCCTCCGGTCCCACGGTGCCCGTCATGGCCGCCCAGCCCAGCACCGGCGGCATGGCACCCGAGGCGCCCCCGATCACGATGTTTTGCGGCGTGAGCGGCTTGAGGATCACGGTGTAGACCACCGCATAGCCGACAAAGGTGGCAAAGGTCAGCCACATGGTGAGCGGGTTGACCCACACATACAGAATCACCGAGCCGGCGGCGCACAGGGCGGCTGAGAAGGCCAGGGTCAGGGGGTTGCTGAGCTCGCCTTTGGCCGTGGGGCGCCAGGCCGTACGCCGCATCCTGGCGTCGATCCGCTGCTCGACGATGCAGTTGAAGGCCGCCGCGGCTCCCGCCACCAGCCAGATGCCGGCACAGGCAATCAGGGCCAGCTTGACCTCGGGCCAGGTCGGGACGTGGGGGACGGCCAGCACCATGCCGATCAACGCGCAGAACACAATGAGCTGCACCACGCGCGGCTTGGTCAGCGCGTAGAACTGGGCGAACCTGGACGGTGCGCGGGAATGGGGGGCCGAAGCGGCAGGGTTGCTGGGGTTCATGCGGACAATCTCGAAGCTTTCCATTTTGACGCATGGACTGCGCTGGGGATGCTGCGGCTGGAAAAAACGATGCCGGTGAGCACCACCACCAGCGCTGCGGCGCCGCCGGTGTGCGCCACCGCGGCCACCAGCGGCCAGCCCAGCACGACGTTGCTCAGGCCCGTGGCCGCCTGCAGCAGGGTGAGGCCGCCCAGCCAGCACGCATCAGGACGCAGGGCTGGCACGCGGTAAAGCCTGGCGGCCAGCAGCATCAGCACGGCAAACACCGCATAGGCGGCCAGACGGTGCGCGTAATGGATGGCGGTGAGTGCCTGAAAGCTGATATTGGCGCCGTCATGGCCGGCGCCCAGTTCGCGCCAGAGCGTGAATCCCTGGCTGAAATCCATCGCGGGCCACAGCGAGTTCTGGCAGCTCGGGAAGTCCGTGCAGGCAAGCACCGCGTAGTTGGTGCTGACCCAGCCCCCCAGGGCGATCTGCAGCCACAGCAGAGCGAACGCGGCGAAAACAAAAAGCCGGGTACCCGCGCTCAGCTCGACGATCGGGGAAGCCCCTTGCGCCTGCGCATAACGCACCGACTGCGCGCGCAGCAGCCCCAGCAAAATCAGGCCGCCGAGCAGGTGCAGTGTGACGATGGCCGGAAACAGTTTCATCGTGACGGTGAGCGCGCCGAACGCGCCTTGCAGGCACACCCACAGCAATGTCACCGTGGGCCACGCTGGCGAGATATGCGCCCGCTCGCGTTCCAGCCAGCTGACGATGGCAAGCGTGAGGATCAGCACGCCCACACCGGTGGCCAGATAGCGGTGAATCATTTCGATCCAGGCCTTGGTATGGGTGACCGGGCCCGTGGGCATGGCGCTCTGCGCGGCCTCGATATGCATTTGCGCGCCCACCGGGCTGGCACTGCCGTAGCAACCCGGCCAGTCTGGGCAGCCCAGGCCGGAATCTGTCAGGCGGGTGAAGGCACCAAAAATCACCAGGTCAAAGGTCAGGAACAACGTGACCAGGGTCAGCACGCGCAGGCGCCGCGAAACCGGCGCCTGTTTGTGGTGCAGCCAGACCCAGGCCAGCGGGCCGAGCGCGACCACCAGGCCCATGATCATCAGGCGCAGCGCGGGGCTCAGGTTATAGAGGTCTTGCGTGCTCATGTCTAAAGAGCGCCAGCCATTGCCATGCGCATTGGAATCCCAAACCAGCAGGGGCCGCGGAACCGGCTTCGCCAGACCATAGCAGTCACCACAGGGGTCTTACGCAAGCCGGGGCCGCGGGACTGGCTCCGCCAGACCGCAGGCGCAGCGCCCCCTCGGGGGGCAGAGAGCCACACGCAGTGGGCGAGCGTGGGGGCCATACTCAACGGCCTTCCTTGTCCCAGCTGCTGGAGGCGCGCAGCAGGCGTTCCAGGTCGCGCTTGGCCTTGGCAGCAGCTTCGGCGTCCATGCCGGCGGGAAAGCGCATCATCCAGTTGCCCAGCGGATCAACGAGGTAAAGGTGGTCCTGCAAGCGCTGGCCGGCGGCCGGTTCCAGCCACTTCGCCAGCTCCGCCGGTGCCACACGCAGCACGGTGGATGCGGCCAGCGCTGGCCGCAGCGCCTCACGCACGGCCACCTCGTCATTGACCAGCCAGACGCGGTCCAGCCGCTCTTTTTCCTTGCCCAGCGATTCACGCAGCTGCCGCTGGAAATACAGGTTGCTCTCGCAGCGCGCATCGCAGGCCCCGCCCGCGACGGTGATCAGCAGCCACTGGTCCTTCAGGGCCGGCAGTTCGCCCTTCTGTCCATCCAGGGCCTGCGTGGCAAGAGCCGGCAGCGGCCGCTGCGGATCGATCAGTTCGCCAAAATTGCGGCGACCTTCAGGCCGGATCACGTAGTACGTGAAATAAGACGCGATGACCGGCGCAGCGCACACCAGCAGCACCGCCAGCATTTTCCAGCGGCCGGCAACGGTACCGGGGGCGCGTGCATGCGAGGCGTCCAGCATCGGCATGGCGTGCACCGTCAGGCCGAGCGGCTGGTCTTGCGCCGCAGACGCACCGGCATGCGGTGAAGAAAATTCGGTTTTGTCGTTTGTCACGGCGTTTGTCAGGGCAGTTGGGCGCGGCGTTGGACGCGCAGGGGATGAATCACTTGAAACCAGACATACAGGACGACCACCAGGCTGCACAGCGCGAACCACTGGAAAGCATAGCCGTAGTGTTTATCGACCCCCAGGTTGGGCGCCGCCCATTCGCGCAGCAGGCCCTCACCCGGCGCGCCGGTCTGCAGCAACGCGACACCGAGCAGTGGCAAACCCGTTTCAACACGAAACGCGTTCAGGTCCAGATTTTGCCGGATGCGGCCCGCATCCTCGCCCTTGAACTCGTATAGCTTGGACGGCGGCGGGGCAATACGGCCCTCGACGGTCACCAGCCCCGCCGGCGTCGAGACTTCCGGCAGCCGCGTGCGGCGGGTGAAATCGCGCGGCACCCAGCCACGCTGGACCAACACCACCTGGCTGCTGCCTTGCAATGCCAGCGGCGTCAGCACCCAGAAACCCGTCTTGCCGCCCATGGGCCGATTGTCCAGGTAAATCGTGTGCGCAGGCTGCCAGACGCCTTGAATCGAAACTCGCCGGTGCGTTTCATTTGCTATATCTTTAATAGCAAAAAAGGTCTGGTTGTCCAACGGAGAAAGTCCATTTTTGGCTTCAACGGCAGCGTGAAGCGCTTCTTTCTGGGCGGCGCGGCGCAACTGCCATTGGCCCAGGGAAAAAGTACTCCCCGCAACAAGCAGCGCTGCCAGCGTGAGTAGCCAGAAACGGGGCGAATGCAAACGGGATGTCATCGACGGATAATCCTGGTCATGACTTATCTTGTTGCCCTGGCGTTTATCGCCATCATCGCCAGCCTGGCCTCCGCCCTCTTCTTCATGCTCAAGGACGGCACCGACGGCAAGCGCAAAACCAGCAACATGGCGCGCGCCCTGGCGTTCCGTGTCGGGTTTTCGGTCTTGCTGTTCGTGTGCATTCTCATTGCGTGGAAAATGGGCTACATACAACCAACCGGCATACCGGTCGGCAAATAAAAACATAACGCTCAAAAGCAAAGGCCGCTGAGTGCGGCCTTTGCTTTTATTGTCGCACCTGCCGCGGCAAGCGGTAGGACTTCACGTACGTGCAGACCACCATAGGCCTGCGCGCACCGCGCCTGAAAATCGCGCCTTACAGCCAGTAAACGAGGATGTAAAGACCCAGCCAGACCACGTCCACAAAGTGCCAGTACCAGGCGGCACCTTCAAAGCCGAAATGCTTTTCCGGCGTGAAGTGGCCTTTTTGCAGGCGCAGGGTAATGAACAGCAGCATCAGCATGCCGACAAACACGTGAAAACCGTGGAAGCCCGTCAGCATGTAAAAGGTGGAGCCATACACGCCCGAGGTGAGCTTGAGGTTGAGCTCGGAATAGGCATGGGCGTACTCGTAACCCTGCACACCCAGGAAGATGATGCCCAACAGCACCGTCGCCCACATGAAGGCAATGGTCAGGCCGCGATGGTTATCGCGCAGGGCATGGTGGGCAATGGTCAGCGTCACACCCGAACTGAGCAGCAGCGCGGTGTTGATGGTAGGCAACCAGAACGGCGTCATGGTGGTGAACGGCTCGATGATGTCGGCAGGCGAGGCGGTGACACCCGCGGCAACACTGGGCCAGACAGCCTTGAAGTCAGGCCACAGCAGCGCGTTGTCAAGGCTTCCGAGTGCGGGCACTGAATGCGAGCGGGCCCACCAGAGTGCCGTGAAGAAGGCACCGAAGAACATCACTTCGGAAAAAATGAACCAGCTCATGCTCCAGCGGAACGACAGGTCGATCTTGCGGCCGTACAGGCCGCTTTCACTTTCACCAATGGCGTCACGGAACCACTGAAAAAGGGTGACAAGCCACCACACCAGGCCGAAGGCCAGCGACCAGGCACCCCAGCCCGCGCCATTGATCCACTGGCTGGCGCCGAGGATCACAAAAAACAGGCCAATGGCCGCCATCACCGGATGCCGGGAAGGGCTGGGCACGAAGTAGTGTGGGGTTCCCGCATGGGTTGCTGATGACATCGCTCGACTCCTGTTCTCTCGAATTTTCAATAATTTTCTGATTCAATACCGTGAAAGTTTGCTGCGCACCGGGCCCCTAGCGCGCAACCATCCAGTTCACCAGCAGCACCAAAGCCGCCACAAATACAAAAACACCCACCAGGCCCGCCACAATGATGTGGATGGGATTTAAATTCTTGACGTCCTCTTCGTAGTCACCGCGAGCCCGCAAGCCCACAAAAGACCACGCGACCGCTTTGACGGTGCGCCAGATTGATTTTTTGGGGGGAACGCCAGCCATATTCATGCGCCAGTCCGCAGGCCAGCCGCTGCTGCCTGAGGGGTGGCAGAGGTGGCCGGAGCAGCGGGCGTCTTGCCGCCCACTTCAAAAAAAGTGTAGGACAGCGTGATGGTGCTGACGTCCCTGGACAGCTTCGGATCGATCACGAAAGCCACAGGCCACTGCTTTTTCTCGCCGGGTGCCAGCGTGTACTGGCTGAAGCAGAAACACTCCAGCTTGTTGAAATGAGCACCCGCCTGGGCCGGGGCGTAGCTTGGAATGGCCTGGGCCGACATGGTGCGGTTCTGCACATTCTGGAACTCGTACATCACCGTGGTCAATTCACCGGGGTGCACCTGCAGCGTGTTCTGGGCCGGCTTGAAATGCCAGGGCCCGCGCGAGTTGGCATCAAACTCCACCGTGATGGTCCGACTGCGGTCCACCTGCGTGTTGGCCGGCAACTGGGGCGTGGCACCCGGAATTTGCCGGTCGGAAAGGGCCAGCACGTTGATGCCGGTCATTTCGCAAATGGCCTTGTAGATGGGCACCAGCGCATAGCCAAAAGCGAACATGCCGAGCACGATAACGCCCAGCTTGCCCACCATCCTGAAGTTCTCGCGCTTGAGCCGCATCAAAGTTGTGCCTGTTGACTAGCGTTGACTGGCTCAGTGGCCCAGAAAAATCATTTTGGCCATGAAACCCGCAAAAAAGACGAGCGCGACCGAAGCCAGGATCAGTGCCAGCCGCAAATTGCTTTTCTTTTGGTCAGGTGTCATCGTGCGCTATCGGGTTATCGGGTGGTTCAACCAATCACGCGGGTTGCCGTGGCATCCAGCTTGGGAGGGGTTTCAAAGGTGTGAAAAGGAGCTGGCGACGGGACTTCCCACTCCAGGCCTTCAGCGCCTTTGCCTCCCTCGTCAACCCAGGGGTTCTGCCTGGCGGGTGCGCCTTGGCCGCGCATCGTGGGCACCACGATGAACAGGAAGAAGTACACCTGTGCCACACCGAAGAAGAAGGCTCCCACGGTGGCAATTGCGTTGAAGTCGGCAAACTGCATCGGGTAGTCGGCATAGCGGCGCGGCATGCCGGCAAGGCCCAGGAAGTGCATCGGGAAGAATGTCACGTTAAAGGAAATCAGCGACCACCAGAAGTGGATCTTGCCGCGGGTTTCGTTGTACATCACGCCGGTCCACTTGGGCGACCAGTAGTAGTAACCGGCAAACAGGGCGTACAGCGAACCGGCCACCAGCACGTAGTGGAAGTGGGCCACCACGTAGTACGTGTCCTGCAGCTGGGTGTCAATCGGCGCGACCGACAAAATCACACCCGTCAGGCCACCGATGGTGAACACGAAGATGAAACCGACGGCAAACAGCATGGGCGTCTCGAACGTCATCGAGCCCTTCCACATGGTGGCAATCCAGTTGAACACTTTCACGCCGGTGGGCACCGCGATCAGCATGGTCGAGTACATGAAGAACAGCTGGCCGGTCACGGGCATGCCGGTGGTGAACATGTGGTGCGCCCACACGACAAAGCTCAGGATCGCGATGGAGCCGGTGGCATACACCATCGAGGCGTAGCCGAACAAGCGCTTGCGCGAGAACGCGGGGATGATCTGGCTGATGATGCCGAAGGCCGGCAGAATCATGATGTACACCTCGGGGTGGCCGAAGAACCAGAAGATATGCTGGTACATCACCGGGTCACCGCCGCCGGCGGGGTTGAAGAAGCTGGTGCCAAAGTGGCGATCCGTCAGCGTCATGGTGATGGCGCCGGCCAGCACGGGCATCACGGCGATCAGCAGGTAGGCGGTGATCAGCCAGGTCCAGCAGAACATCGGCATCTTCATCAGCGTCATGCCGGGTGCGCGCATGTTCAGGATGGTCACGATGATGTTGATCGAGCCCATGATGGACGAAGCGCCCAGAATGTGCATCGCAAAAATACCGGCATCCATGGACGGCCCCATCTGCAGCGTCAGCGGCGCGTAGAGCGTCCAGCCGGCAGCGGGTGCACCGCCCGGCATGAAAAACGAGGTGGCCAGCATCAGGCCGGCAGGAATCATCAGCCAGAAGCTGAAGTTGTTCATGCGGGCAAACGCCATGTCGGCCGCACCGATCTGCAGCGGAATCATCCAGTTCGCGAAACCCACGAAGGCCGGCATGATGGCGCCGAACACCATGATCAGGCCGTGCATGGTCGTGAGCTGGTTGAACAGTTCAGGGTTCACCAGTTGCAGGCCGGGCTGGAACAGTTCAGCGCGAATCAACAGGGCCAGCACGCCACCAAACATCAGCATGAAGAAACTGAACAGCAGGTACAGCGTGCCAATGTCCTTGTGGTTGGTCGCGAATACCCAACGACGCCAGCCCGTCGGGGCATGGTGGTCGTGGTCATCATGCGCGTGGTCGTGATGGTCTAGAACTGCACTCATCTTGGCTTCCTTTGGTGGCTTGTGCCTGTAGCTTTGTCTTTACGGCTGACGAAATGGTCTTGCGGTATCGGGGATTTGGGGCAGGACGACCTGCCCGCGGGTGTATTACTTGCGTGCTGCCTGGATCTGCGCAGGCTGCACGATACGGCCCGTCTGGTTGGACCAGTTGTTCTTGGTGTAGGTGACCACCGCGGCCAGATCGGTATCGCTCAGTGCCTTCCACGAAGGCATGGCACCACCGGCTGCACCGTTGAGTACGGTCTGGATCTGCTTGGCGTGATCGGCATCCAGCACGACGGCGGCACCGTCCAGCGGCTTGATCGGGCCTGCGCCCTTGCCGTTGGCCTGGTGGCAGGCTGCGCAATTGGCCGCATAGACCTTCTCGCCGCGGGCCTTCAGATCCACCAGGGTCCAGACCTTGGTCGGATCATCCGCCTTGGCGGCAGCTTCCTTCGCCTTGACCGCCACCCAGGCGCTGTAATCCTGGGCGGACACCACTTTCACGTGGATGGGCATGTAGGCGTGTTCCTTGCCGCACAACTCGGCGCACTGGCCATAGTAGTCACCGATTTTTTCGGCACGGAACCAGGTGTCGCGCACAAAGCCGGGAATCGCATCCTGCTTGATGCCGAATGCCGGCACCATGAAGGCATGGATCACGTCGCTGGCCGTGGTGATGATACGGATTTTCTTGTTGACCGGAACGACCAGCGGGTTATCGACCTTGAGCAGGTAGTTGTCTGGCGCTTGACCGGCTTTCGGGCCGCCCTGGTCTGACATTTCACGATGCGTGTTGTCGAGCGTGGAGACAAAGCCGATGCCCTCCCCTTCGCCCTTGATGTAGTCGTAACCCCATTTCCACTGGATACCCGTGGCCTTGATGGTGAGGTCGGCGCTGGTCGTGTCTTTTTGGGCCACCAGCACTTTGGTGGCTGGCAAGGCCATGGCGATCACGATGAGGAAAGGCACGATGGTCCAGGCAATTTCAACCGCGGTGGACTCATGGAAGTTGGCCGACTTGTGGCCCACCGATTTGCGGTGCTTCCAGATGGAATAGAACATCACAGCGAACACCGCGACAAAAATCACGAGGCAGATGATCATCATGAACCAGTGCAGCCAGTTCTGCTCTTCTGCAATTTTGGTGACTGCTGGATGCAAGTTGAGCTGATTGACAGCCGGCCCACCGGGCAGGTCGTTGACGGCATGGGCGGCGGTGCTGACCCAGGCGGCCGCAGAGGCCAGAATTGCGCCTGCATGCTGCATGCCAAGCCGTGTCATTTTGCTCATGGTGTTGCTTACGTTCATCGTGATCACTTTTATTGCTTCCATTACTCACCGAACTATCCGACCAAATTAACCGGCGATTATAAAGTTAGCGGCAGGTCACCCTGCCGCAACTGTACTGACACAAGATTTTCAGCGCACACTCAACAACTTCGCAGCGCGCAGCGTATCTCCCGGGCCAGTGCGGGACGCAATTCAGGCCGCACATGCCGCCCCACCCGCACCGACCGCCCCTGACCGGACACCTCAATCAGCGAACCGTCTCCATCCTTGGGCTCGATCCGAACCCACTCACGATTGAACTCGGCTCGTTGCGTACGCCCTGCCGTTTCCAGCTCAACCACCAGCCGCTCACCCTGCAGGACGATTTTTTCACCGTCGGTTGCATGGCGCGCATACGCCAGAAAAGCTGCCCCCACCGCCAATAACTCCAGCCACGCGAAGGGCATGACCAGCGTGGCGCCCTGTGCCCAGAAAAATGCTGCGATACCCAGCGACATCACGCACAGCGACACATAAAGCCATCCGAGTTGAGCCGGCGTGACAGAACAGTGACGCTTGAGAAGCCACTGCACAGTCCCCTGACCGTGACTGCCCTGCGCGGGCAAGGTGGCGAAACGAAACGCTGGTGTTGGCTGCAGCACGTGGCAACCCCCCAAAAAACTGCAACCAATACGCCGCATTGGCCGCATGAGGCGCGGGAACATACCCAGAAATTCTGTTTCGGATTGTAGCCCGGTTTAACGCCCCATCCTTCAGTCAAAACCGCTTGCCCCGCGCTTGCCGAAAGGCCGGCCCACCAGGCCCAACGATGCTTTGGCAGGCCCAGCTCGAACGACATGCGGCAAGGGGCCGAACAGTGTCGGGTTCGACCCGAAAATCCAATGAAGAAAATCTCCTCATCCTCCTCATCCTCCTCATCCTCCTCATCCTCCTCATCGTGCGCAGCGCCGCGGCCCCAAAGGCCGCCCGCCGCAACTCAGGAGTGAGGCCGCTGCCCGTGCAGCATGCTGCGCATGTCTTCCACCGACACCGCACTGAGCGCGCTCACCTTGATTTTGGGCGGCGCCTTGAGCGCGTGGCCGTAAATGACTTCGAACGTGAGCGACAGCCGGCCATCATCACCGCGCACCAGATGCCGGGCCAGCGCCTGCTCCAGCCGCGCCTTCCAGGCCCGCCCGCGCAGGGCAGGAAAGCGGGCAGGATGGAAGTTGCGACCCAGCTCGGCCAGCTCCTGCAAGAGACGAGCAGGGGTCTCATAGGTCAGGATGATGCGTTCCATGTCCATCACGGGTTCGGCAAAACCGGTTTGCACCAGCATGTCGCCCCAGTCGTGCATGTCGGTCAATTCATGGCCTGCGGGCGGCCAGCCCAGCTGGGTGTAGAGCTCGCGCAATTCCCGCGCGGTATCGGGCCCGAGGCACGAAAACATCAAAAACCCATTGACCTTCAATGCCTGATGCCACTGGGCCAGCAGGGCTTGCGGATCGGCTGACTCATGCAGCGCCATATTGGCCCACAACATGTCCACGCTGGCCGGTGGCGGCGTTTCAAAGCGCGGGCGGGCGGCTCCCCACTGCTTGGGGCTCCACCATGAAGACGCTATCTTTTTCATAGCCTCTTGAGACCGCTCCATGCTGGCCTCCGCCACATAACAGGCTGAATTTTGGTAGATTTTTGCCAATTGGGCGTGGGCCTGCAGACCGCCACGCACAGCGCCCCAGTGCGCCCAGGCCTCGGGCTGCAGCTTGATCCACTGCAGCCTGTCCTGCATGCGGCGGGCCACTTCCTCATGCAGCCACGGCGAGGCCAGCGGCGCCGTGCGCTGCCAGCGGCTGACGGCAAGCGGATCGAGTGTGGGCGGACGCTGGGTGGTGGTCATGGGCAGGAGGTCAATGCGGTGCGCAGAAAGGTACGCGAGTATATTGACACGGTGTCTGCACGCTCGCCCTCCTCCCGTTTATTTACCCGTTTTTTCCAGCCTTTGTCGCTGCCGCGGCTACCTGGCCTGGTCAGCCAGTGCGCAGTCTGCCGCAGTTGGCCGGCGCGCCAGGTGTGCCAGCCCTGCCAGGCGCGTTTTGCGCCGGTGCAGCATCGCTGCGCCGGCTGCGCGCTGACCCTGCCGGCCGACCTGTCCATGGGTTTGAGAAGCGGTCCCCGCGCGTGTGGCAGTTGCGTACGCCAGCGGCCGCCGCTGGATGGGGCGCTGGCGGCGGTGCCGTATGCCTACCCCTGGTCGACGCTGATTGCCGGCTACAAATTTGGCGCGCAGCCCGGCTGGGCCGCTTTCTTTGCGGACATGCTGCTGCAGACGCCCGGCGTGCTGCAGGTACTGGAGGACCTGCAGGCCAGCGACTGGATTGTGCCGGTGCCGCTGTCGTCAGCACGGCTGCAAAAGCGGGGATTCAACCAGGCCTGGGAACTGGCCAGCGCGCTGGCCCGGCAGTCGCGGACCACAGGCCGGGCCGATGCGCGCCTGCTGCTGCGCGTCAGGGACACGCGCCCGCAAAGCGAGCTCAAGCGCGAGGCCCGGCTGGCGAATGTCGAGGGAGCCTTTCTGGTCGATCCGCTGCGCGTGGGCGAGCTGGAAGGCCGGCGCGTGCTGCTGGTCGATGACGTGATGACCAGCGGTGCCTCGCTGTTCACCGCCGCCCGGGCCCTGCGCGAAGCCGGTGCTGCCCACATCACGGCGGTGGTGCTGGCGCGCACGGAGTAATGGCCCCCACGTTCGCTCACTGCGTGTCGTACCCGGCTAGCAACGACAATTCAGCCATGTTCAATATTGTTCTCGTCGAGCCTGAAATTCCGCCCAATACGGGCAACGTGATTCGCCTGGCGGCCAACACGGGTTGCCGTCTTCATCTGGTGGAGCCCTTGGGCTTTTCGATGGACGACAAGCACATGCGGCGCGCCGGGCTGGATTATCACGAGTACGCCCAAGTGCTGCGCCATGCGAGCTGGCAGGCGCTGCTGGACAGCCAGCGGCCGCCCGCCGGACGGCTCTTCGCCATGACGACGCATGGCGCCGGCAGCGTGTACGACATGCGTTTCCTGCCGGGTGACTGGCTGGTGTTTGGCGCTGAAACCCGGGGCCTGGCGCCTGACGTACGGGAATCCTTTCCGATGGCCCAGCGCCTGAGGGTGCCCATGCAGCCCGGCCAGCGCAGCCTCAATTTGTCCAACACCGTCGCGGTGACGGTGTTTGAGGCCTGGCGCCAGAACGGTTTCGCCGGGTCACACCATCCAGCCGCCGCCGATCAGGGGTAACGCCGCACCAGTGATTCGGCCACGCACACCGGCTTGGCCGAGCCTTCGCGCTCCACCGTTACCTCCCAGGTCATCTGCATGCCGGCGTTGTCGATCGGCTCGGCCGCCAGCAGCTTCATGCGGGCACGCAGGCGGCTGCCCACGGGCACGGGAGCCGTGAAACGCACCTTGTTCAGGCCGTAGTTCACGCCCATGCGCGAGCCAATGATCTCGAACGATGACTCAAAAAACTGCGGCAGCAGCGACAGCGTCAGGAAACCGTGTGCGATGGGTCCGCCGAAGGGGCCGGTCGCGGCCTTTTCGGGGTCAACGTGGATCCACTGGTGGTCGCCCGTGGCCTCGGCAAACAGGTTGACCTGCTGCTGCGTGATGGTGAGCCACTCGCTGACAGCGACTTCCTGGCCGGTACAGGCCGCCAGTTCGGACAGGGTTTGAAAGGTCTTCATGGCCCGACTTTAGCGGCTGCAAGGGGCCGTGCTTGTCGGATCAGCGACAAGCCCCCTCCCCGCCTGCCCGCCTACTCGTCGAGCCAGCGGCAGACGCCCTGCCACTGCTCCAGGTCCTTGTCGACCCGGCTGGGCGCCACGTCAAACAGGCTCAGTCCCCGGGCGGCCAGATGGATGTAGTTTTGCGTGTCCCGCAGATAACCCAGCACCGGCAGCCCCAGGCCTTCGACAAAGTCGCGCAGCTTGTCGGCGGCAATCGTGCGGGCGTCCACCCGCATGCCGATGACGCCCACCTGCATCTTGCCGGCATGGCGGTGCTCGGCCAGTTGATCCAGAAAGGCGCGCGTGGCGAAAATATCAAACACGCTGGGCTGCAGCGGCACGATGACCTTGTCGGCCAGCTTGACGATGTCGTTGAAACGCCAGCCGTTCAGACCGGCCGGTGTGTCCAGCACCACATGGGTGGTTCCCCGCGGCGGTCTGGCAATCAGGTCAGCATTCAGGTCCCAGGTCGCGACGGGGCGCGCAGCGGGCGGACGCAAGCCCAGCCACAGCCGCGAGGACTGTTGCCGGTCGGCGTCCCCGAGCATCACCGCATGGCCCTGCGACGCATGGTAGCCGGCAATATTGGTGGCCAACGTCGACTTGCCGACGCCCCCCTTTGGATTGGCAATCACGACCACGGGCATACAACTCTCCTCTGGTGCTGAAGAACTTACCCAAGCGTAAGTTCACTGCTTGCTTTTCCGCTATGGTAACGGCATGGACACCGTTCTCACAAACGCTCACAGGGCGGACAACGCCAGCAGTCAGGCTGCGAATACCGACATCTACGTCATCGCGGCTCATCCGGCGTGGCGTGAATCGCGCGTGAATCGCCCCCTGATGGAGGCCGCGAAGACGCTGCCGCGCGTGCAGGTGCAAGACCTGTATTCGAGCTACCCCGACTACGCCATTGACGTCGCCCGGGAGCAGGCCGCGCTGGAGCAGGCCCGGTTGGTGGTGCTGCTGCACCCCATCCAGTGGTACTCGATGCCCGCCCTGCAAAAGCTCTGGCTGGACGATGTGTTGACGTATGGCTGGGCCTATGGCCAGGGCGGACACGCCCTGGAAGGCAAGGATTTATGGCTGGTGGCGACCACCGGCGGGCCGGAGACTTCCTACCATCCGCAAGGCTACAACCGCTATTTTTTCGATGCTTTCCTGCCGCCCTACGAGCAAAGCGCCATCCTGTGCGGCATGCGGTTCTTGCCGCCCATGGTGCTGCACGCTGCGCATCGGGTCAGCACGGAAGTCGTTGCCCAGCACCTGGCCACCTTCAGCCAGCGCCTGCAAAGTTACCCCGACTGGCCCGAACTCGAAGAGCTTGAGCAATACCCCGCCTGCGCGGTGCCCATGAAAGACCGCTTGCCCAGGGACGAGGCCAGCATCGAAGCGGACCCGGAAAGCAAGGACGCAGGTACAACGACGAACGTGGGAGCCACCCGCTAATGGAACACGCCCCCGCCTGGCTTACCAACAGCTTCATCTACCTGGCAGCTGCCGTTGTCGCCGTGCCGCTGGCCAAGAAATTCGGCCTGGGCTCCATCATTGGCTACCTGGCCGCGGGCATTGCCATCGGCCCCTGGGGCATGGGCCTGGTCACCAATGTCCAGGACATTCTTCACTTCGCCGAATTTGGCGTGGTGCTGATGCTGTTTCTGGTCGGCCTGGAACTGGAGCCCCAGCGCCTGTGGAATTTGCGCCGCCCCATCTTTGGCTGGGGCAGCGCGCAGGTGCTCGGCTGCGCCGCCCTGCTGACCGGCGCGGCCATGCTGTTTGGCGTGGGCTGGCAGACGGCGCTGGTGGCCGGCCTGGGCCTGGCGCTGTCGTCCACCGCGATCGCGCTGCAGTCCATGGGCGAGCGCAACCTGCTGCCCACGTCCAGCGGGCAGGCCGGGTTTTCCATTTTGCTGTTCCAGGACGTTGCGGCCATCCCGATTCTGGCGCTGCTGCCGCTGCTGGGTGCGGTGGCCGGCGAAAACGAGGCCGCAGCCCAATCACATCGAGCGATTGAAGCTCTTAAAATCATAGCAGTCATCGGCGGCATCATTCTCGGCGGCCGGTTGCTGCTGCGCCCGCTGCTGCGCTGGATCGCCAACAGCGGCACACCCGAGATCTTCACGGCCGCATCGCTGCTGCTGGTGGTCGGCATTGCCGCGCTGATGCAGCTGGTCGGCCTGTCCATGGCGCTGGGTGCTTTTCTGGCCGGCGTGCTGCTCGCGGAAAGCGAATACCGGCGCGAACTGGAAACCGACATCGAACCCTTCAAGGGTTTGCTGCTGGGCCTGTTTTTCATCGCGGTGGGCATGAGCATCGACTTTGGCGTGCTGTGGAAATCGCCCGGCCTGATGGCGGCCATTCTGCTGGGCTTCCTGGGCCTGAAGCTGGCGGTGATCTACGGCCTGGCCTGGCGCATGAAGCTGCCCTACCAGGAGCGCCCGGTGTTCACGGTGCTGCTGGCGCAAGGCGGTGAATTTGCCTTCGTGGTATTCCAGGCCGCGGCGGGCGCGCAGGTGTTTTCCGCCGAAACCGCCTCGCTGCTGATCGGCGCGGTGGCGCTGTCCATGCTGATCAGCCCCCTCCTGCTGGTGGCTGTCGACAAGCTGCTGCTGCCGCGCTGGGCCAACTGCAGCACGCCGCAGCTCGAAGAAATCTCCGAGCCGCAGCAGGCCTCCATCATCATTGCCGGCTTTGGCCGCTACGGCCAGATCGTCGGCCGCATGCTGCTGGCGCAAGGCATTCCGGCGACGGTGCTGGAGCACGACGCCGACATGGTGGAAACCGTGCGGGCCTTCGGTTACCGCGTCTTTTACGGCGATGCCACACGGCTGGACCTGCTGCGCACGGCCGGCGCCGCCAGCGCCAGAATTCTGGTGCTGGCGGTCGACAGCATGGAGCAGTCGCTGAAGATCGTGGACCTGGCGAAGGAGCACTTCCCGAACCTGGAGATCGTGGCCCGCGCGCATGACGTGACGCACTGGAATGCGCTGCGGGACCGCGGTGTGATGCGTGTGGAGCGCGAGGTCTTCGAGTCCAGCCTGCGCAGCGCGCGCACCGTGCTGGAACTGCTCGGCCAGCCGCCGCATGAAGCACGGCAGGCCGCCATGCGTTTTCGGCAGCACAACCTTGAATTGTTCGAGCGGATGTACCCGCACCGCAAGGACCGCACCAAGGTCATCGCCGTCGCCACCCAGGGGCGGCTGCAACTGGAAGAGCAAATGGCGCAGGAGCGCGCTCAAGCGGCGCAGCCCCGGCCCCAGGACTGGCACGGCTGACTTTCAGGAAAAAATGGCTTTACCCCAATAACTATTTGGGGAAATAACTATAAAAACGATAGCACAACTCCTGCTCAAACCGCACCCGATCCGGCCCCCCCTGCGAAGCCCTCGCGGCTTCGGCCAGCACCAGCAGGCGAAAGCGGTTGACCACCGGGTTGTCCACTTCATCGTCGGCGCGCCTGGATGTACGAAGCAGGCCGCGGGACAAAAGCACGGCCCGGCTCCAGCGCTCAGCCAGCCAAAGCTGCCAACCGGCACAGGCCGCGCTGACTGCAGAGACGACGATGCAAGAAAGGTCGAAACGGCTGACCGAGCGACGACTCGCCGGCATGGGGCACATCGGCTCACAGCCCCATAAAAAAGCCCTGCGACCTTTTATCAACAATCACAGGTGGCTACTGTTTTTGTAGCACACCGCGGCGAGAAACTACCTGAGCGATTGCTCGGACTCCCGCTGTCGCTGCTCCAGGGCGCGCCGCTCCACACACACCGGGTGGTTGGCGAAGATGGGCCGCGCGCATTGCACGGCAATGCAGATCTCAAGGGTCACGGCATTGCGCCCTTCGCAAAACTGCCTGGGGTGCGCCGGGGCCACGGCGGCCGTATCCCGCCTCGGCTGAGGAGCGGGCGCGGGCGCGGGCGCGGCCTCGACCACTGGCGTTTTTACTTGAGCCTGCTGAGCCGGCCTCGGCTTGTCAATTACCCGTGTTCTACCCGGCGCGGGGGCTGCTTCTGCCGGGCCGGTTGCCTCTGGCTGCGCGGCTGCGGCTGGCACGCTCTGGGCTGACGTGGCTGGCATGAGGGGAGCTTCCGGCGATGCCGTTGTCGCTACGACTGCACCGGTGCTGGCTGCGGCTGAAGGGGCGGGTGCGCGGGCACCCGGGCCCGATGCCAGCTTGAACCCGATACCGGCGGCCAGCACCACCATGGCCGCAATGGCCCAAGTCGAACGCCGGGACATCAGGCCGGCGGGAGCAGCGCTGGCGGCCGGTGCGGAGGCGGCGAGCTCCTCCATCGACAGGGGCCCGGCGCTGCGGGCCGTGGCCGCAGACCCGGCTTGGGCGCTACCCTCAACGGCGCCCGGCAGCGTGTCGGCGATGCGGCCGTTCCCCCGTCTGGGCTCAGGCACTGTCTTGTCGAGTTGCGTGGCAGACAGCGGCATCGCCTGCTTGCCCACGTCGGAGCGCAGGCCGATATCTGTATCCTCGCCCCCCAGCGCGCCGAGCTTCTTCAGGCGGCGGCGTGCCAGGTCAGCGTAAATGCCG
Organism: Polaromonas sp. JS666; assembly: GCF_000013865.1. Taxonomy (NCBI): domain Bacteria; kingdom Pseudomonadati; phylum Pseudomonadota; class Betaproteobacteria; order Burkholderiales; family Comamonadaceae; genus Polaromonas; species Polaromonas sp. JS666. The sequence goes on along the minus strand of NC_007948.1, from coordinate 1,282,093 downwards.
ACGGGAAATTTGTTCAGGAAGCCCCGAATATCTTCGGCGTCGTTCGAGTCCTTGATCTCTTTCCAGTAGATCAGCTCGAGCTCCTGCGTCACGATAGGAATGTCGGTGCTGGTGCCCGACTGCAACCCCACCAGCGCTTCGCCGGGGTGCAGCGTGCCCGTCCAGGTAGAACTGCTGGCCGACACGGCCGGGCTTGCAGGCGGAACCACCGCCGGGTCAGCCGCTTCGCGGGCGGCGGCCTGCAGGGCCGCATTGAATTCCCGTGCGGTTGAAAAACGCTGGGACGGTGATTTGGCCAGCGCCCGGGCCACCACGGCGTCGATCGCAGCGGGTAATCTCGGGTTGAAGGAGGTCGGCGCCTCAGCGGCGTGCCCAACGATCTGCTGGATGATGACGAAGTCGGTGTCACCGTCAAACGGCCGCTTGCCCGTGAGCAGCTGGTACAGCACGATGCCGGCGGCGAACAGATCGGCCCGCGCATCAATCGGCCGGCCCTGGACCTGCTCCGGCGACATGTACTTCAGGGTGCCCACCATGGTGCCCCGCGTGCGTGTGGCATCGCTCGAATCCTGGATGCGGGCCACACCAAAATCGGTGAGCTTGACATGCCCATTGCCCTGGATCAGCAGGTTGGCCGGCTTGATGTCGCGGTGAACGACGCTTTGCCGGTGCGCATAGTCCAGCGCCGACAGCAGGTCACCCATGATGCCCAGGGTTTGCGCCAGCGTGTAGAGCTTGCCCTGGTCCATGTGGTGCTTGAGGTCATCACCGTGGATAAATTCCATGACCAGGTAAGCCATGTCGCCATCGCGATCGGAGTCGTACACGCTGACAATGTTGGGGTGCTGCAGGCGAGCCGCCGAGCGGGCTTCGGTCCGAAAGCGCACCTCGTAATCGGCGGCTTCCTCTTCCGACAGGTTCTCAACCTTGATGGTCTTGATCGCCACCCGGCGGTCCAGGTTGGGATCGCGCCCCTCGTATACCAAACCCATGGCGCCCTTGCCAAGCACGCGGATGAGATCGTATCGACCTAGCTTCTTGAGACTCATGAGGGAATGGAGAGGACCGCAATAAGAACGAAGCAAAAATGCTGACGAAAGATACGTTGCGAAACGCAAACGATTCTAGCCTGCATCGACGATCAGTCCGGAGATCGGACCCACCGCCGTGGCGGCTTGCCACCCATTGGCATGCGTGGCGCGGCCTGCCCAACGCACCAGCCAACACCGCCAACACAGCTAACACCCGCTAACGCAATCCGTCCCAGACCAGCTTGCAGCCCGTGAGCAACATGCCGACATACAGCAGCCGGTAAAAAAGAACCGGACTGATGCGCCTGGCCAGACGCACACCAATCCACACACCGACCGGCGCCAGGGGCAAGAGCACCAGCGAGGTGGCCATGTTGCGCAAGTCGAGCAGACCCAGCAAGCCATAGGGAATCCATTTGGAGAGGTTGATCACAAAGAAGAAGGCCGCCATGGTGGCGGTGAACTTGATCGGACTCAGACGCATCGGAATCACATAGGCGCTCAGCGGCGGCCCGCCAGCGTGCGCCACAAAACTCGTGAAGCCCGAGGTTGCCGTCAGGATGGCTCCCAGCCACCGGGGCGGCGGCGGGCTGTCGGGCCGGGGCGGAAACAGCAGGCGCTGCGCCAGAAACAACAGCGTGAACACACCCACAATGCCGGCCACCATCCGGGCGTCCAATGCCTTGAAGAGCAGCGCGCCCACCACGATACCCACCAGACCACAGGGAATCAGGAAACGCAGGAACTTGAAGTCGAAATCCTTGTGAAAGGCCGCCAGGCCCAGCAGGTCCATCAGCAACAGCACCGGCATCAGGATCGCGGCAGCCTGCGGTACCGTCACGGCCAGCGCCATCACCGGCACCGCAAGAGATCCAAAGCCCGCGCCAAAACCGCTTTTGCTGATGCCCAGCATCAGCACCGCGGGGACGGCCACGACGTAGAAAAACGGGTCGGTGATCAGCGGGAAACTCACGGTGCCGTGGCTTTCAGGCCTGGGCGTGTGAGCCCGATGGCGCGCGGAGCAGCGCAGCGAGTCGCGACAGGGGGATGGGAAGCCATGGTCGCCCGATGTTACAGGGCCAGTAACCACCAGGCGCCCCACCCCGGACGGCAACTATTCGACCGTGGCGCCGGAGCTCTTCACGATTTCGGCCCACTTGGCGCTTTCCTTCCTGATCAGGGCGGCGTACTCGGCGGGGCCACCCAGCAGGGGAACCGCGCCCTCCACGCCCAGACGGAACTGGAAATCAGGAGAAGCGGCGATCTTCAGCATCTGCGCCGACAGCTCCCTGATGGTGGCCTCCGGCGTGCCGCGGGGCGCGAGGATGCCGTAGGTCAGGGTGCTTTCGAATCCGGCCAGGCCCAGCAGACCGGACTCGGCGATGGTGGGCACCTCGGGCAGCGAGGGAAGCCGCTGGCTGCCGCTGACCGCCACGGCCCGCAGGCGGCCACTTTTGACCAGCGCCAGCGCCGGCGGGATGACGCTGAACATCATCTGCACCTGCCCGCCCACCAGGTCCGTCAGGCCGGGGGCCGTGCCCTTGTACGGGATGTGGCCGATCTTGACCCCGCTCTTCTGCTCGAACATCTCGCCCGTCAGGTGGCCGCCCGTGCCGCTGCCGCTGGAGGCGTAGTTGAGCGAGCCCGGTTGTGCTTTGGCCAATGCCAGCAGGTCGGCCACCGTCTTCACCGGTGACGAGGCCGGCACCACCAGCACCAGGGCCGATGAGGCAAACATGGCGACCGGCGCGAGGTCCTTCTGCGGGTCATATTTCAGCTGCTTGTACAGCGCCGGGTTGATCGACACCGTGCCGGAGTGCCCCAGCAACAGCGTCGTCCCATCGCCCGCACTGCGCACCACCTGCTCCGTGCCGAGGTTGCCACCAGCGCCGGGCTTGTTTTCCACAATCACGCTCTGGTTGCGCAACTCGCCCAGGCTTTTTGCCATCTGGCGGGCGAACACGTCGTTGCCCCCACCGGGTGCGAAAGGCACGACGATTTTGATCGCTTTGGCGTTTTGGGCCCACGCTGGAGCGGCCAGTGCGGCAAGCGCGCCCAGCAGCAGGCTGCGGCGTTCTGGACGAAGATGGTTCATGCTGGCACTTTCTCAATCAACAACCCGAAGGTCCGGTGGAAGACACAAGCGGCAGACGCCGGGCAGGGCCTGTCAGTCCAGAGAGACGTTTGCCTTGCGGATCACGTCGCCGAAACGCCGGGTCTCGCTCTGCACGAACTGGTTGAACTGCTCGCGTGTCTGCGGAAAGGGCTCATAACCAAAGCTCTTGAATTTCTCAAGCACGTCGGGTTCGGCAAGCGCCTTCTCGATGTCGCGCTTGATCTTGTCGCTCACGGCGTCAGGAAGGCCCTTGGGCACCGCCATCGCATTCCAGCCGGTGACCTCGAAGCCCTTCGGACCACCGGACTCGCCGACCGTCGGTACATCGGGGAAGGCCGCCACGCGCTTGGGCGCCGCCACCGCCAGGAAGCGCAGTTTGGCCGCGCGCTGCAGCGGCCCCGCGGTGGCGCTGCTGCCCAGCGCGAAGGCCAACTCGCCCGTGGAGACCGAGGTGTAGAGCTGGGTGGTCTCCTTGTAAATCACATGCTCCATCTGCGTGCCGGTCGCTGATTCGAACAGCTCCGAACCGAGGTGCACGGGATTGCCGACCGACCAGGAACCGTAGTCCAGCTTGCCGGGGTTGGCCTTCGCGTCGGCCACCAGGTCAGCGATTGACTTGTATTTGCTGGTCGTCGGCACGGTGAAGAAAAAGTAGGTCTTGAAGAGCGGCAGCAGCGCATCAAAGTCCTTGCCTGCGTCGTAGGGCAGTTTCTTGAACAGCGCCGGGTAGGCTGCCAGGTGCACGTTGTCGAGCACGATCAGGTCATGCCCATCCTTGCTGCCGCGCTTGAAGGCATCGATCGCGATGAAACCGTTGCCGCCGGGCCGGTTCTCGACCACCACCGGCTGACCCCAGGTGCGTGACAGTTTGTCGGCCACCAGACGCGCCACGCCATCAGGGCCACCGCCCACCGGAAACGGCGTGATGATGCGCACCGGCTTGGTCGGAAACTGCTGGGCGCCGGCCGTGGCCGGCAGCAAACCGGCGGCGGCCAGCGCGAATGCGGCCAGGCCCAGGGTGCGGCGTGCTGCAGAGAACTTGAAAGGCATGACTGTCTCCTTGTAACTATGAATTAACTTGAATTCCGGAAATAAAACAGGGTTCGGACGCCTGACGTCCAATAGAAAGAGAAATGCGCAGATTGCTATTAAATAAATAGCAAATCAAACAGTGACATGGCAGCTCATTGGCTGCTCAATGACGGCCCAAGGGCAAGTCGATCAAACCCGCTCAAGAATCACCGCAATGCCCTGCCCCACGCCAATGCACATGGTGCACAGCGCATAGCGCCCGCCGCCCTTGTGCAGCTGGTTGACCGCCGTGGTGGCCAGGCGGGCACCGCTGGCGCCCAGCGGGTGGCCCAGCGCAATGGCGCCGCCATTGGGGTTGACGCGCGGGTCGTCATCACGCACGCCGAGCAGGCGCAGCACCGCCAGGCCCTGCGCGGCAAAGGCTTCGTTGAGCTCGATCACGTCCATCTGCGCCAGCGTCAGGCCGGTGAGCGCCAGCACTTTTTGCGTGGCCGGCGCGGGGCCTATGCCCATGATGCGCGGCGCCACGCCCGCCGTGGCCATGCCGACGATGCGGGCCCTGGGCGTCAGGCCGTTCTTGGCCGCGCTGGCCTCATCGGCGAGCAGCAGCGCGCAGGCGCCGTCGTTGACGCCGCTGGCATTGCCGGCGGTAACGGAGCCATCGGGACGCACCACGCCCTTGAGCCGGGCCAGCGTTTCCATCGAGGTCTCGCGCGGATGCTCGTCCTTGTTCACGATGATGGGATCGCCCTTTTTCTGCGCGATCGTCACGGGCGTGATTTCGGCATCGAAGTAGCCTGCTTTTTGGGCCGCCACGGCCTTGAGCTGGCTGGCCAGGGCCATCTTGTCCTGGTCTTCGCGGCTGATCTTGTAGTCGGTGGCCACGTTCTCGGCGGTTTCGGGCATGGCGTCGACGCCGTACTTTTCCTTCATCAGCTTGTTGACGAAGCGCCAGCCTATGGTGGTGTCATACACAGCGTTGGCGCGGCTGAAGGCGCTTTCGGCTTTGGGCATGACGAACGGTGCGCGGCTCATGCTTTCGACGCCTCCGGCGATCATCAGTTGGGCCTCGCCCGACTTGATGGCGCGGGCGGCCGTGCCCAGGGCGTCCAGGCCGGAGCCGCACAGGCGGTTGATGGTGGCGCCGGGCAGCTCCAGCGGCAGGCCGGCCAGCAGGCTGGACATGCGCGCCACGTTGCGGTTGTCTTCGCCGGCCTGGTTGGCGCAGCCGAAGATCACGTCGCTCACCAGTTGCCAGTCGACGTTGGAGTTGCGCGCCATCAGGGCCTTGAGCGGAATCGCGCCAAGGTCATCAGCACGCACGCTGCTCAAGGCGCCGCCGTAGCGGCCGAAGGGGGTGCGAATGGCATCGCAGATAAAAGCCTGGTTCATGAAATGTCTCCTGAATTTCCGTTCAATACAGGACCTGAGCAGGACCTGAGCCCTTCAAGCCCGAACGGATTGGTTAATTAAAAAATTAAACGGCTATCGGCAAGCCGACGAGTTTTTCCAGTTCGCCATGCGTCAGGCCCTCGACCTTGTCGATGAGCTTGAGACCCTGCGGCGTACACGCCAGCGTGGCGAGTTCCGAATAAATGCGCTTGACGCAGGCAATGGCGGTGAGCGGATAGCTGCATTGCGCCACCACCTTGCTCTCACCCTTTTTGGTCAGCAGGTCCATCATCACCCAGGTCTGCTTGGCGCCCAGGGCCAGGTCCATCGCGCCGCCCACGGCGGGGATCGCATCCTTTTCCCCGGTGTGCCAATTGGCCAGGTCACCCGTTGCCGACACCTGGAAGGCGCCGAGCACACAAATGTCAAGGTGGCCGCCGCGCATCATGGCAAAGCTGTCGGCGTGGTGAAAGAAGGAACCGCCCTTGAGCAGCGTCACCGGCTGTTTTCCGGCGTTGATGAGGTCATAGTCCTCCTGGCCCTCGGCGGGCGCAGGGCCCATGCCAAGAATGCCGTTTTCGCTGTGCAGCAGCACCTCGCGGCTGGATGGAATATGGTTGGCCACCAGCGTCGGCATGCCGATGCCGAGGTTCACGGTGGCGCCTTCGTAGATGTCTTGCGCAACACGGGCGGCAAGCTGGTCTTTGGTGCGTTTCTGGTAGGTCATGGGTTACTCCGTCCGGATGGCTGGTCAATGATGGCAAATGATCACAACAGGTTCAGGCCACGTTTTTGAAGCCGCCGGCCTGGGTCGCCACGCGGTCTATCTTCACGATCTGCTGCACGAAGATGCCGGGCGTCACGATGTGCTCCGGATTGAGCGCGCCGAGCTCGACAATCTCGTGCACCGTTGCCACGGTTTTTGCAGCGGCCGTGGCCATCACCGGGCCAAAATTGCGCGCCGCCATGCGGTACGTCAGGTTGCCCCAGCGATCGCCCTGTTCGGCCTTGATCAAGGCCACATCGCCGTAAATCGGCATCTCCAGCACGTACTGCTTGCCGTTGAGTTCGCGTGTTTCCTTGGCCGAGCCATCCGAATTTTTGGCCAGCTCGGTGCCGTAGCCCGTGGGCGAGAAAAATGCGCCTATGCCCGCTCCCGCAGCGCGAATCCGCTCGGCCAGGTTGCCCTGCGGCACCAGTTCCAGCTCCAGCTTGCCGCTGCGATACAGCCCGTCGAACACATGGCTGTCGGCCTGGCGCGGAAAGCTGCAGATGATTTTGCGCACCCGCCCGGCCTTCAGCAGGGCCGCCAGCCCGGTCTCGCCGTTGCCCGCGTTGTTGTTGACCACGGTCAGGTCTTTGGCGCCCTGCGCAATCAGGCCGTCGATGAGCTCATTGGGAATGCCGGCGGTGCCAAAACCCCCGATCAGAATGGTTGAGCCGTCTTTCACGTCCGCCAGCGCATCGGCGATGGAGCGGGCAATCTTGTTGATCATTCAATTGTCTCCAGCAGGGAACAGGGCAGAAACAGGCAACACGCCAGCACAGCCAGGTGACCGGGCATACCGGGCGCGAATCCAGCAGAGTTTCCGGTCCACCAGATTTTGTTCGACATTAGAACAAGAGTTCGTATAATGAATTTTAGGAGATTTTTACAGCCATGGCAAATCCCGCCTCCACACGCATCGCAGACCTTAAACCCGGCGACGGGTATGTGCAATCCTTTGCACGCGGGTTACAGGTCATCCGCTCCTTCAGTGCCAGCGCACCGCGCCAGACACTGACCGAAGTGGCGCAACGCAGCGAGCTGAGCCGCGCCGGTGCGCGCCGCATCCTGCTGACGCTGGAGTCGCTGGGCTATGTGCGCAGTGAAGGCAAGCTGTTCAGCCTGACACCACGCATTCTCGATTTGGGGTTTGCCTACCTCTCGTCCATGCCAATCTGGAACCTAGCCGAGCCGGTCATGGAAACGCTGGTCGCGCAGGTCAAGGAGTCCTGCTCGGCAGCGGTGCTGGACGGCACGGACATTGTGTATGTGCTGCGCGTGTCCACCCACAAGATCATGAGCATCAGCCTGGGCATCGGCTCCCGGCTACCCGCCTACTGCACCTCGATGGGCCGCATGCTGCTGTCTGCCTTGCCAGAAACCGAGTTGATGGAGTGCCTGGAACGCTCGGAGCGGACGGCCCGGACCAAGTACACCGCGGTCGATGTGAAGGAGATCGCGGCCCGGATTGCGCAGGTTCGCAAACAGGGCTGGTCGCTGGTGAATCAGGAACTCGAAGAAGGACTGGTGTCGATGGCCGCGCCCATCACCAACCGGGCCGGCCAGATGGTGGCGGCGCTGAACATCAGTGGCCAGGCCAACCGTACCAGTGCCAAGGTGATGCAGGAAACCATGCTGCCGCAACTGCTCGCGGCTGCACAAGCGATATCGCGCATGCTGAGTGTTCAGCGCAGCTGAGTTAGCTGCGCTGAAACGAAGGGAGCGCGGACTTTCGGCCTTTCAGGGCTTGCGGAACCCCACCACCAGCAAAACCCCACCCAGGGCCATGGCGCCTATGCTCAGCCACTGAGGAATGTTCACCGATTCCTTTTCCTGCACCTTCAATTCGATAGGGCCGATTTTGGCGGTGGTCGTGTCTTTGGTGAAGCTGAAACCCCCCGTGAAAAATCCGGCCAGACCGGCAACGATCAGGATAATTCCCGCGATTTTTGCTGCATTCATCGAATCTCCTCACCGGGCTACCGGGCTTATTGATGTGTGGTGTGGCTGCGCGCCGGAACAGCGCCACCATGAATCATAAATGTACCGCTGCATATCCCCTCTGTCTGTAGGACGTGGGGATGTGGCGTGACGCGGCCAAGCGCAAGCCCGGTGAAAACGCCAAAGCGCAAGACACCACACAGGCCCGGCAAGCAGGCTGCGTGATACGCTTTAGCCATGTTCACGCCCTCGCAAGCCGACGTCCGGCGATTTTTCTGTTCGGTTTATGCCAAAGCCCGTGCGGGGCAGGCACTTGAAGCTATAGAAATCATAGCAAGCCAGTGGATGGAGGAACACCCCGAATACCACGCCGATTTTGCCGACGCCGATGCCGCGCTGGAAAAAATGTATGACGTCGAGGCTGGCCACACCAACCCCTTCCTGCACCTCTCGATGCACCTGTCGATCAGCGAGCAGTGCTCGATTGACCAGCCGCGCGGCATCCGCCAGGCGGTGGAGCTGTTGACCGCGCGGCGCAACTCACTGCATGACGCGCACCACGAGGCCATGGACTGCCTGGGACAGATGGTGTGGGAAAGCCAGCGCGCAGGCCGGCCACCGGATGGCGATGCCTACATCGCATGCGTTCAGCGCCGCGCTACAAGGGATTAGCCCCCACGTTCGCTCTACTAGCGTGTAGCTCTCTGCCCCCGAGGGGGCGCTGCGCCTGCGGCCCGGCTAAGCCGGTTCCGCGGCCCCTGCTGGAGCAGAGCCTCCCCGCTTTCCTTGGGCGGCCCGGCGGAACACTGAGCCATAAAAAAAAGCCGCTGAGACAGCGGCTTTTTTGTACTTATTGACCCGTCCTGAATAAGGTTGACACTTTTCTATCCAGGAAAAGGCAAGTCAATGGAATCAGGCATTAAACGCAAGCAGGGCGATTACACGCTGGCTTTTAAGCTGTCGGTGGTCGAGCAGGTAGAAAAAGGCGATCTCACGTACAAACAGGCCCAGCACCGCTACGGTATCCAGGGCCGCTCGACGGTGCTGGTGTGGCTGCGCAAGCACGGACGCCAGGCGTGGGGAGGTGCGGCATCATCAAGGCCGACCATGCCGATATCCCCCAAATCACCCCGATCCGCATCAGACGTGCCGCTCACGCCCGAGCAGAAGATCAAAGCGCTCGAAGTGCAGCTTCGCGAGGCGCGCGAGAAGGCCCAACTGTTCGAAGCCGTGCTCGATGTCCTGAAGAAGGACTACGGCGTGCGTGTCGTAAAAAAGCCTTTGGGCAAGTCCTCGCGCAAAAGCTCCTCCCGCAGTTGAGCGTCGCGAAGGCTTGCCGCCACTGGGGCGTCAGCCGCCAGGCCTACTACCAGCAGTTGCAGCATGACCGGCACCGCTGTGAGCGTGCGGACACCGTGATCGAGCTCGTGCGCTCGGTGCGGCTGCGCCAGCCGAGGATAGGCACGCGCAAGCTGCACCACATGCTCAGCCAGCCCCTGGGACAGGCGCAGGCCAGCCTGGGGCGCGATGCGCTGTTTGACGTGCTGCGCCAGGCCCGCCTGCTGGTGGCGCCCAGCAGGGCGTATCACAAGACGACCAACAGCTGCCACCGGTTTCACCGGCACCCGAACCTGCTCAAGGCGGGGCCCCGGCAAGTGCGCCCGAGCGCTGGCGAGCAGGTCTGGGTGGCCGACATCACCTACCTGCCGACCGACCAGGGGTTCGTCTACCTCAGCCTGGTCACGGATGCCTGGTCACGCAAGATCGTCGGGCACCACGTGCATGACAGCCTGCGCACAGAGCAGGTCAGCCAGGCCTTGAAGACGGCGCTCAAGGGCCGGCAGACCAGGCAGGCGCTGGTGCATCACTCGGACCGCGGCATCCAGTACTGCTCGAGCGAGTATCAGGCGATTCACGCGCGCCACGGCATTGTGTGTTCGATGACCGATGGCTACGACTGCTACCAGAATGCGCTGGCCGAGCGCGTCAACGGGATTCTGAAGATGGAGTTCCTGCTTCAAAGACCGGCCGACCTCGATCAGGCCAGAAAAATGGTTCAGCAATCCGTGCATATCTACAACCAGGAAAGACCACACCTATCCCTACAATTGAAAACGCCCGGTGAGGTTCACCGGGCGTCTCTGGCTGGCCTTCACGGCTCAGCTATTTGTGTTTCATAGGTGTCAACCTATGGCAGGACGGGTCATATTCTGCGTTCAGCGGAACTTGCTCTGGGGAATCACCTTGAGTTCACCGTCCACCGAAGCCAGGTAGTTCGCCAGCAGCTTCAGCTCGGCATTGGTGTACTGCTTGGCCATGCCCGCCATGATGGCGTTGCCGCGACCCACCTTGGGGTTGTTGTCGGTCTTGTAGGCCTTGAGCGCCAC